>JBLNBJ010000027.1:0-77193 GCA_050259835.1 Ignavibacteria bacterium
GATGCGATGGGCCGGATAACGGCGGCGCAGGCCGGCGACGAGCGGTTGGGCGGCGCGGGTCTCGCCGACGGAAACCGCGTGGATCCACAGGATCGGCGCCGTCGGACGGACTCCGAAGAAGCCGAAGCGCTCGCCCCAATGCCGCAGATATTGCGGTTGCCGCCGCGCACGCCACAGCAGGTGCAGCAAGGCCCAGGGCAGCAGCGCGAGGACGAGCAGCGAGTAGATCAGCCGTGGCATCAGGCGGCCAGTGCCAGGGCGGCGGCGACGACTTCGCCGGCGGCGGGCGCGGCATCACGGCCGCCGAGGTTCATCACCTTGCCGCTCGCCTGCACGCCGGTGAGCTGCGGGTCGGAGGCGCAGAACAGCGCGAGCGTCGGTCGGCCAAGCGCGGCGGCCAGATGCACGAGTCCGGTATCCACGCCGACGACCAGCTGCGCGCCGGCCAGCAGTCCGGCCAGTTCGGACAGGCGCAGCGGCGGCGCGGCGACCGCGCGTCCGAGGCCGGTGGCCAGTCGCGCGGCGCGCAAGCGTTCTTCCGCGTTGCCGGCCGGGAACACGCAAGTCAGCCCCGTCGCCGCGAGCATGGTGCCCAGCGCATGCCAATCGGGTTCCGGCCAGAGCTTGTCCGCGCGCGAGGTGGCCGTCAGCAGGACGGCGTAGTCGCGCTTGGGCAGCCAATCGGCGGCCAGCGGCGCGGCGGTGATGCCGTAATCGAGGGCGCCGTCGGCGGCGAATCCCGCTGCGACGGCCGCGAGGCGGCGGTTGCGTTCGACGGCGTGCAGCATGCGCGGCACATCGAAGGCGGCGTCATAGAAGCGCGCGGCAACGGCTTCGCGCACGGTGTCCCGACTGAAGCCGCAACGGCGTCCGGCCGGTGCGAGGCGGGCACCATGCACGATCAGCGCGCTCTTGAGCAGCCCTTGCGTATCGATGACGAGGTCGTATGCGCGCTCATGCAGGCTGCGCCGGAAGGCGCCGATTTCGGCCCAGGTGGCGGGAGAAAGCAGCTGCCGCCGCCAGCGCCGCACGGCGACCGGCAGCACGCGGTCGACCGCCGGATGCAGCCGCGGGATGTCCGCAAAGGCTTCCTCGACCACCCAGTCGATCGTTGCCGCAGGAAGGCGCCGCGCGAGGTCGGTGGCCACCGGCAGATTGTGGACGACGTCGCCGAGCGAGGAGGTTTTGACGAGTAGGATGCGCATGGCCGAAGTGCGGCGCCAGAACGATACAATGGCACCCCGCCCGCGATTATAGCCGCCCCATGTCCGCCGTCCGGCAGCCGCTTTCCGCCGTGCTGATCACGCTGAACGCCGCTTCCCAGCTGGAAGCCAGTCTGCGTTCGCTCGCGTTCTGCGACGAGATCGTCGTCGTCGACTCCGGCAGCACCGACGGAACCGTCGAGTTGGCACAGCACTGCGGCGCGCGTGTGATCCAGTCGGAATGGCGCGGCTTCGGCGCGCAGAAGCAGTTTGCCGTCGAGCAGGCGAAGCACGACTGGGTGCTGTGCATCGACGCCGACGAGCGCGTCAGCGAGACGCTGCGGGCCAGCATCGAGACGGCGCTGGTGACGCCGGCGCAGCAGGCCTATCGCTTCGCGCGCTGCAACCGTTTCATGGGCCGCTACCTGCGGCACGGCGAGGGCTATCCGGACTGGAGCCTGCGGCTGTTCGACCGGCGCGCGGCGCGGTGGTCGGATGACGCGGTGCATGAGAAGGTGCTGTTTTCCGGCAGCGCCGGGACGCTTGCCGGCGACCTGTTCCATGATTCGGCGGAATCGCTGGAGAGCTATCTGAACAAGCAGAATCGCTACACCACGCTGGCGGCGCGCGAGGCCCTGGCGCGGGGAAGACGCGCCAGCGCGGTCCGGCTGGCGCTTTCGCCGCTGCTGCGTTTTCTGAAGTTCTATGTTTTCCGTCTCGGCTTTCTCGACGGCGTCCCGGGGCTCGTGCATATCGTGATCGGCTGCGGCAACAGCTTCGCCAAGTATGCGAAAATGCGCGGCTTTAAGGCGAACGAACAGTGAAAGTTCTGATCACCGGCGCAGCCGGTTTCATCGGCATGCACGTCGCCCAGTTGCTCTTGGCGCGCGGCGACGAAGTGATCGGCGTCGATAATCTCAGCGACTATTACGACGTGAACCTGAAGAAGGCGCGACTGGCTCGGCTCGCCGGGTCGCGCGCATTCAGGCATGTCCATCTCGACATCGCGGACCGCGCCGGCGTCGCGGCGCTGTTCGAGCGGGAGAAGCCGGCCCGCGTGCTGAATCTGGCGGCGCAGGCGGGCGTCCGCTATTCGCTGAAGAACCCCCATGCCTATATCGACACCAACGTCGTCGGGTTCGCCAACATCCTCGAAGGCTGCCGCCACAACGGCGTCGAGCACCTGGTCTACGCCAGCAGTTCGAGCGTCTACGGCGGCAATACCCGCCTGCCCTTTTCGGAGCATGACAACGTCGATCACCCGGTCAGCCTGTATGCGGCGACCAAGAAGGCGAACGAACTCATGGCCCATTCCTATAGCCATCTGTTCGGGCTCCCCACCACGGGGCTGCGCTTCTTCACGGTCTATGGTCCGTGGGGGCGGCCGGACATGGCGCTGTTCCTGTTCGCCAAGGCGATTCTCGAAGACCGGCCGATCGACGTCTTCAATCACGGCAAGATGCAGCGCGATTTCACCTACATCGACGACATCGCGGAAGGCACGCTGCGCGTCATCGATCGCCCCGCGGCCCCGGCGCCCGGCTTCGTCACCGATGCGCCGGATCCGGCCACCAGCTGGGCGCCTTATCGCGTCTTCAACATCGGCAACCATGCCCCGGTCAATCTGATGGACTACGTGGGCGCGCTCGAGAGCGCGCTGGGCAAGCAGGCGATCAAGAATTTTCTCCCGCTGCAGGCTGGCGATGTTCCGGCCACGTCCGCCGATACGGCGGAGTTGCTGGCCCACGTCGGTTATGCCCCGGCCACGCCCGTGGAAGAGGGAGTCCGCCGGTTTGTCGACTGGTATCGCGATTACTATCGGGAATGACATGAGAATGGCATCGGGAAGCACGGTCGCAGTCGTCGGGCTGGGTTACGTTGGCCTGCCGCTGGCCGTGGAGTTCGGCAAGCGCTTCAAGACTATCGGCTACGATCTTTCTGCGGCCAAGGTGGCCGCGTATCGCGAGTTCAAGGATCCGACCGGCGAAGTCTCGGACGAGGAACTGCAAGCCGCCGCGATGCTGGAGTGCACGACCGACCCGAGCCGCATCGCCGCCGCCGACTTCATCGTCGTCGCGGTCCCCACGCCGGTCGACGAGGCGCATAAGCCGGACTTCTCGCCGCTGGTCGCGTCCAGCATGACGGTCGGCCGGCACATGAAGCGCGGCGCCGTCGTCGTCTACGAATCGACCGTCTATCCGGGCGCCACCGAGGAAGTGTGCATTCCGGTGCTCGAAGCCGAGTCGGGCATGAAATGGAAGCAGGATTTCAACGTCGGCTATTCGCCGGAGCGCATCAATCCGGGCGACAAGGAGCACACGCTCACCAGGATACTGAAGGTGGTTTCGGGGGATTGTCCCGAGACGCTCGAGCGGGTGGCGGCCTTGTACGAGTCGGTAATCGCGGCCGGCGTGCACCGGGCGTCGAGCATCAAGGTGGCGGAGGCCGCGAAGGTCATCGAGAATACGCAGCGCGACCTCAACATCGCGCTCATGAACGAGCTTGCGCTGATCTTCGATCGGCTGGGAATCGACACGACCGAGGTGCTCCAGGCGGCGGGCACGAAGTGGAACTTCCTCAAGTTCAAGCCGGGTCTCGTCGGCGGCCATTGCATCGGCGTCGACCCGTACTACCTGACCCACAAGGCCGAGATGCTGGGCTACCACCCGCAGGTGATCCTGGCCGGACGCCGCATCAACGACGGCATGGGCAAGTTCGTCGCCGAGAAGACGGTCAAGTTGATGATCCAGGCGGGCGTGTCGATCAAGGGCGCCCGAGTGATCGTCCTGGGCCTGACGTTCAAGGAGGATTGCCCGGACCTCAGGAACTCGCGGGTGCCCGACATCATCCGCGAACTGGAAAGCTACGGCATGGAAGTCCAGGTCCACGATCCCTTGGCGGATGCGGCCGAAGCCTTGCACGAGTACGGCGTCGGGCTGACGTCGTGGGACGATCTGCCGCGCGCGGAAGCAGTGGTGCTCGCGGTAGCGCACCGTGCCTACCGGGAAATGCCGGGGGCCTCGATCCGGTCGCGCATCGTCCCCAACGGTGTGGCCGTGGACGTCAAGTCCTGCCTGGATCTTCCGGAGATGCAGAAACATGGAATCACGGCATGGCGACTCTGACTTTCCGGCGTACATCCTCCTCGGGCCGAGATGGGGCATGGCAGGCCGCGGCGTCGCCGGCATTGATCCTCTCGCCGCGATCCGGAGTAGAAGATGCCTGAACTGCTGCGCGATGAAGTTTCCCTCTTCGATCTCTGGCGATCCCTCGTGGAAGGCCGTCGCCGCATCGCCGTGGGCGCGGTCGTCGGCATGCTGGCGGCGGCACTGGCGCTCGCCCTGCTGCCGCCCCGCTATGAGGCGACGGCGCTGATCAAGAGCGCCTCCAACGAACCGCTCACCCGGGTCATCGAGAGGATCACCACGGCCTCCTTTCAGGATGCCGTTCTGCAGGAATTGAACTGGACGGATGCGAGATCCATCCTGTACCGGGCGTCTCTCCGGGCCGCTCCCGTCGGAACGCTGGTCGAGCTCAAGGTCCGCGCGACCAATGCGGCAGATGCGGAGCATGCCGTCGTGGCGACCATCGAGCAGCTTGAGTCCGCCCGTCGGGATCTGGCGAGCGCTGCGCTGGAGAAGTCGCGGGACGAACTGGCGGGCCTTTCGGCCGAGGTTCGCGAAACGGAGGCTTTGCTTGCCCGGCTCGAGGCGCTGGGCAAGCGGATTCCCGCCGACAACTACCGTGATACCCTTTCGCTGTATCGATTGAAGACCGACGAGCGGAACCGCCTGCGTTTGTTGCGCCAGCAGGAAGCCGCGAGCGCGCTGCAGTTTGCGGCGGCCAGTACCAAGACCGCTACGGTCGCGGGCCCCTCGGTGACTGCACAACCCGTGTTCCCAAGAGCCTGGCAGGCCATCGCGCTGGGACTTCTCGGCGGAGTCTTCCTCGGCGCCATGGCCGTAATGTGGAGCGCCCGCGGACCGGAGCCGCGCCGATCCGCACCGCAGCAGCAGAATTCATGAAAGGCGAGCCTTGAGCAAGTACTTCGACAACACTGAAATCACCATTGAGGTCACGAACAAGTGCGCCGCCAAATGCGTGATGTGTCCGCGGGAGAAGATGAAGAACGACCTCGAGGTGATGCCTCAGGCGCTGTTCGAAAAGATCGTCACGGAGGCGTTCGATCTTGGCGTCGAGCTCCTCGATCTATGCGGCTATGGCGACGTGTTCCTGGACCGGGGACTGTTCGACAAGATCAGCTTCGCGAAGAAGCTCAAGCCTGATTGCAAGGTCTTCATCAGCACGACGGGCAACGCGATGATTCCGCGCTATCACGAGAAGATCGCGGAGCTCGTGGACATCCTCAAGTTCTCCATCTACGCCTCGTCCCCCGGGCTCTACGAGAAGATGATGGGCGGGCTCGACTACGAGAAGTCGATCGGCAACATCCTGCGTTTCATCGAATTCAACCGGAACAACGGCCAGAAGGTATACACCATCGGCAACTACATCCTGATGGATGAGAACGCGCACGAGATGGACGCGTGGTTGTCCCATTGGGAGCCCATGCTCAACGAGGTGTACGTGTGGAAGCCGCACAACTACGTGGACGGCAGAACATACCGGAACATCGAGGGGAAGCAGAAGCGGACCTGCAACCGGCCGATCAAGGGGCCGCTCAACGTGGCGGTCAACGGCATCGCGCACGTCTGCTGCTTCGACTACAACAAGGAACTCGCCGTCGGCGACCTCAAGTCGGAATCCATCGCGGAAGTGATGAACAGCGACGAGCTCCACCGAATCCAGCAGAAGCACCTGGCGGGCGACTTCTCCGGACTCATCTGCGACATCTGCGACCAGACCGTCAAGGACGACTCGGTCCTGATCTATCACAGCAATCCCAACAGAAAAGTCGGCATGAGCAACAGCAGCTTGTACGACTACGAACAGCAGTAGGCGGAGGGCGACGGGGAGGTGCCCCGCCTTTGCCCCGCAGTGACCTTGGTGCCCGTTATGCGGCAGGATGAACTCGTCGGTGCACGCCCGTCGTGGTGGAAAAGCGTTTCCTGATCACGACCGCGCTGGAAGAAACCTGGCGCGACGATGCGCCCGTGCTCTTCCTCGGCGAATGGTGCCGTCGATATGATCGACAGGACGCGTGGCAGGGACTGGACGCGGCGGTCCTGCCGTACCACTGGGACGACCGTGGCAAGCTGCACCGCGACTACCTCTACCTGCAGGCCCTGTACGAGACCATGCTCGGCGAACTGGCCGAGCAACTCAACGAGATGCACGGCGTTCGCCGTTCTGTGCGCTACTGGCGGATCCTGGTCGGTCCCTGGCTCGGTTACTTTCTCCAGGTGCTGTTCGATCGCTGGGCAGTGGTGCGCCAGGCGCTCGCCGAATACGAGGTCTGCGGGGCACGGGTGATCGCCGGGCCGGGCCATCCGCTCGTCCCGAACGACATGGACGGCTTCCAGGTCGCCTTCGTCACCGATGGCTGGAACGAGTCGATCTGGGGCGAGTTGCTCGAGCGCCTGGGCGTGCCCGTGGAGTTCGTTCCCGGTGCCGCCCAAGCTTCGCTGCCGCGCACGGTGTACGTCTGGAAGTCGCCCGCCGTCAAACTCAAGATTGCCGTTTCGCGGGTCGTCAGCGCCTTGTCCGGTATCGTTTGCCGGCCGGACGAATACTTCCTCATTTCGTCCTATCTGCCCACCCGCCTGGCCCTGTCGCTGCAATGGAAGCTCGGCCAGATACCGAAGTATTGGCAGTCGGCGCCCGTACCGCTGGTGCCAGCCGACCACAACCGGCGCAAGGAACGCGCAGCCAACTTCAGCGGGGACGATTTCCCTTCGCTCGCTCGGGCCATGGTCCAGCGCCACATCCCGACCGCCTATGTCGAAGGCTATCGGCAGCTTCTCGAGGCGCCTGCCAAATTGCGCTGGCCGCGACGCCCGCGCGCCATCTTTACCGCGAACGCCTATGCGTCGGACGACGTCTTCAAGGCCTGGGCGGCGGACAAGGTCGAGGCCGGCACGCCGCTCGTGATCGGGCAGCATGGCGGCGTCTTCGGCACCGCCGGCTGGATGTTCATCGAGGAGCACCAGATCGCGATCGCCGACCGCTTCCTGACCTGGGGCTGGCGCCAGGAAGGCTGCGAGCGCGTGGTTCCATTCGGCGACCTCAAGGACATCGGCCGCAGCCAAACCACGGACCCGGGCGGTGCCGCCCTCATGGTCGGGATGACCGTGCCGCGCACCAGCTACCACTTGTACAGCCTGCCGATCGCCAGCCAGTGGCTGCGCTATTTCGACGAGCAATGCCGCTTCGTCGAGGCGCTTCCGCCGGCATTGCGCTCGCAGCTTCTGATCCGGCTCTATCCCCAGGACTACGCCTGGTGCCAGAGGCGGCGCTGGCTCGACCGGTTTCCCGCAATCCGGCTGGATGCAGGGCAGGAGCCGATCACGTCGGTCATCGCGAAGTCCCGGCTCTACATCAGCACCTACAACGCGACCACCTACCTCGAGTCGCTGACGCTCGACATCCCGACGATCATCTTCTGGAACCCCGAATATTACGAATTGCGCGAGGCTGCGATTCCGGCCTTCGAGCTGCTGAAGGCCGTGGGCATCTTCCATGAAACCCCGGAAAGTGCCGCAGCGCACATGGCGAATGTCTGGAACGACGTCGATGCCTGGTGGCAGAGCGATGCGACGCAGCGGGCACGCCGCGAGTTCTGCCAAGGCTACGCGCGCATTCCCGAGCGGCCCGCAGACACCCTGGCGGAAATATTCCGCCAGGCCGGCAACGATGCGGCACGCAGTCGTCCGGCGTAGCACCGCGCATGCAAAGCTCGATCCGCTCCCGCTTCATCGCCAGCCTGACGTCGAACGTGCTGCGCAGCGGCACCTCGTTCGCGACGGGACTGCTTCTCGCGCGTTGGCTGGGCCCGCAGGACTATGGTCGCATGGTCTTCCTGCTCGCCTCGTTCGTGGCCTTCCGCCAGTTCCTCGATCTGGGCAGTTCGACGGCGTTCTTCACCCTGCTGTCCCGGCGCAAGCGCAGCCGCCGCTTCGTGGCCCTCTACGGCGCCTGGGTGAGCCTGCAACTCCTCGCCTCGCTTGCCCTGGTCTGCTTCATCCTCCCCGATTCCCTGATCAGCAGGGTCTGGGTGGGCGAATCGCGCCCCATCCTGGTGCTGGCATTGCTGGCCAGCTTCATGCAGGGAACGGTGTGGAGCATCGCTTCCCAGATGGCGGAGGCCAGCCGTGAAACGGTGCGCGTGCAGCGGCTGAACGCACTGACCACCTTGATCAACCTCGGCGTCATGCTCGCCCTGTGGGGCATGGGCCAGCTCGCCATTCCCTTGATCTTCGCAACCACCGCGCTCGAATGGGCGTTGGCGGGCATCCTTGCCGCAAGAATGTATCGGACTTCGGACGCGCCTGCCGAGCCGGGGCGAGCGGCCGCGGGCCCGGATACCGTGCACACCGTCTCGCGGGAGTTTCTCGCCTACTGCCTACCCTTGATTCCCTACGCCTGGGTCAGCTTCGCACACGATTTCCTGGATCGCTGGATGCTGCAGAACTGGGGCGGGACCGCCGAGCAGGGCTACTACGGCGTTGCGCAGCAGTTTGCCGGCATCGGCCTGTTCGCGACTTCGGCGATCCTGTCGATCTTCTGGAAGGAGATCGCCGAGGCGCATCACGACGGCGACATGGGGCGCGTCGAATGGCTGTACAGCCGGATTTCGCGCATGTTGTTCTTCTGCGGCGCCGCCATCGCCGGAGGGCTGCTGCCGTGGACGTCCGGCATCATCGAGATGAGCGTCGGAGCGTCGTATGCGGGCGGTTCCGTCACCCTCATGCTGATGTTCCTCTATCCGGTCCACCAGTCGATGGGCCAGATCGGCAACACGATGCTCTATGCGACCGGGAACGTACGGGCCCAGGTCAAGCTCGGCGTGGCGTTCATGATGACGAGCCTGGCGGTCGCCTACGTTATGATGGCGCCTTCGGATGCCTGGATTCCGGGGCTTGGCATGGCGTCGCGGGGTTTGGCCTGGAAAATGGTGTTGCTGCAGTTCGCACAAGTGAATGTCGCGGCCTGGCTCATCGCCCGCCTGTTCGGCTGGCAGTATGACTGGCGCCACCAGTTCGGCGCCCTGGGGACGTGCCTGGGGCTCGGCTGGCTGGTGCATTTGGCGGCGACCGTGGCTTTCGCCGGCGTGGCGCCCATGCCGGTTCAGCTTGTTCTGGGCGGTGCCTGCTACGTTGCCGCGGTACTCGCGGCGGTGTTCGCCTGGCCTTGGCTGATCGGCTTCTCGCGCGCCGAGATCGCGGGCTTCGCGCGCCGGGTGAGTGGTGCAACCCAAATTCGGAGTGGAGAGTGAACAATCGCCTGAAAGACAAGCTTCGAGCCGATCGACTGAGCCTGGGCTCGTGGATCACCCTCGGCCACCCGGGGATCGCCGAAATACTGGCCAATGCCGGTTTCGACTGGCTCGTGGTCGACCTCGAGCATTCCACCATTTCCATCGATCAGGCCGGCGAGTTGATACGCGTCATCGACCTCGCCGGGGCCGCGCCCCTGGTGCGCCTGACGTCGAACGAGGCCAACCAGATCAAGCGCGTGATGGACGCCGGCGCCCACGGCATCGTGGTGCCGATGGTCAATTCCGCTCGCGACGCGGAGCAGGCGGTGGCGGCGACGCGCTACGCGCCGGTCGGCAACCGCGGCGTCGGGCTGGCTCGCGCGCAGCGCTACGGCCACGGCTTCGGCGACTATCTCGACTGGCAGCGGGACGGGCCCGTGGTCATCGTCCAGATCGAGCATGTGTCGGCCCTCGAGAATCTCGAATCGATCTTCGCGGTACCGGGCGTCGACGGCTTCATCATCGGGCCTTACGATCTCTCCTGTTCGATGGGCATGCCGGGCGAGTTTCAGCGCGCCGAGTTCCAGGCCGCCATGCGACGCATCCTGGACGCCGGGCGGCGCGCCGGATGCCCGCCCGGGCTGCACATCGTGGAACCCGACGCCGACCGCCTGCGGCAGGTGATCGAGGAAGGCTACCGGTTCATCGCGTACAGCGTGGATATGCGAATGCTGGACGTGTCCGCACGGGCGGGCGTCGTCGCGGCGAAGGAAATGGAGCGAGCATGAAGGCGATAGGAATCATCCCGGCCCGCATGGCGGCCAGCCGTTTCCCCGGCAAGCCCTTGGCGCAGATGCTGGGCATGCCGATGATCGGCCACTGCTACCACCGCACGCGTCTGGCGCCGGGCTTGGCGGCAGCCTATGTCGCCACATGCGACGAGCCGATCGCCGACTACGTGCGCGGCATCGGCGGCCATGCGGTGATGACCGCGTCCACGCACAACCGGGCGACGACGCGCACGGCGGAAGCGCTGGAGATCATCGAGCGCGAGACCGGCGAGCGGATAGATATCGTAGTCATGGTGCAGGGTGACGAGCCGCTGATTTCGCCCGACACCATCGGCGAGACCCTGCGTCATTTCGCCGATCCGACGGTCAGCATCGTGAACGTGATGTCCCGCCTGCGCACGCTCGAGGCCTTCGTCGACAAGAACAACGTCAAGGTGGTCGCCGACCGCAAGGGCGATGCGCTCTACTTCTCCCGCGAACCCATTCCGTCGCCGTGGAAGGGATGGGAGCAATTGCCGCGCTACATGCAGACCGGCATCATCGCCTTCCGGCGCGACGCCCTGCTGCAGTTCAATGCCATGGCGGAGACGCCGCTCGAGCAGTTCGAATCCGTCGACATGAACCGCGTCCTGGAAAACGGCGGAGCCATCCGCATGGTGCTTACCGAGGCATTCACCATCGGCGTCGACACGCCGGAGGAACTGGCGGATGCCGAGCGGCACCTGCGGTCCGACCCGGCGGTGCGCCACTACCTCGCTCCATGAAAGAAAGCGACATCCGGCCCGAGGCCTTGCTGCGGCGCTACCTGGAGCTGAGCGAACAGGACGCCGAACGCTGCTTCGGAGGAGACGAGCGATGCGCTGTCGCGTGCGTGGCCTGCGGCGCGCCCGGCGAGTGCGTCGCCTTCGCCAAGCACGGGTTCGGCTACAGCCGCTGCCCTGTTTGCGGAACGCTCTATCAAAGCCCGCGGCCGGCACCGCAGGCGTTCGAAGCCTTCTATCGCGATTCGCGGTCGTCGAACTACTGGGCGGAGACTTTCTTTCCGGCGGTGGCCGAGGCGCGCCGCGAAAAGATATTCCGGCCGCGCGTCGAGCGCCTGATGGCGATGTGCCAGGCCGCTGGAGTCGCGGTGAACCGCTTGATCGACGTCGGGGCGGGGTACGGCATCCTCCTCGACGAATGGCGGCAGCGCGCACCGCAGACCGAGCTGGTGGCCGTGGAGCCTTCCGCCGCGCTTGCCGCAGAGTGCCGCAGAAAGGGGCTGGTGGTCGTCGAGGATGTCGCCGAGAAGGTGACGAGTCACGCGGGCTTCGCCGACCTGGTCGTGTGCTTCGAGGTGCTGGAGCACGTGTACGACCCGCTCCACTTCGTGCAGACCCTGGCCCGCCTGGTGCGTCCGGGAGGGCTGGTCTTCGTCAGCACCCTGAGCATCGACGGCTTCGATCTGCAGGTGCTGTGGGACCGTTCCAAGCAGATATTCCCGCCGCATCACATCAACTTCCTTTCCGTGGCAGGCTTCAAGCGGCTGTTCGAGCGCGCCGGCCTGCAGAACGTCGGCGTGACGACGCCCGGGAAGCTCGATGTGGACATCGTGCGCAATGCGGCACGGGAGATGCCGGAGCTGTTGTCCGGGCAGCGTTTCCTGCAGCAGGTGCTGGGAGACGACGAACTGGCGGCCGCCTTCCAGGAGTTCCTGTCCGACAACTGCCTGAGTTCGCATGCCTGGGTCGTCGGAACGCGCCCGGAGGGCGGCGAGTGAAGCTTCTGCGCCGCCTGCTTGCCGTCTTCTTCTTCAGGCTCGACCAGCTGTACGATTTCTACTGGCTGCCGCTGCTCGGCATCCTTTGGCGGTGGGAAATGGCGGCGCGCGGCGTGAGGGTCGGGAGAGGCGTCCTCTACGGGCGCCCGGTGGTCAAGCTCCATCCGGAAAGCACCGTCGAGATCGGCGACGGCTTCAACTTCGTGAGCGCCAATCGACGCTGTTCCTCGGGATCGCTCTACGCGCCCTGCCGGATACAGGCCCATGGCCCGACGTCGCGCATCCTGATCGGAAGTTCGGTCGGCATGAACGGCACTTCGATCGTCTCGCGCAGCGCCACCATCAGCATCGGACCGGGAACCATGATTGCACCGAACGTGGCGATCATGGATTCGCCGATGCACAGGATCTGGCCCCCGGAAGAACGGATGGATTACTCCGGAAACGAGGCGGACAAGGACGTGAAGATCGGCATGAACGTCTGGATAGGCACGGGCTGCCTGCTGCTGCCGGGCGCGGAGATCGGCGACGGCTCGGTCGTAGGCGCGCGCAGCGTCGTGACGGGCAGCTTTCCGAAGAATTGTCTCGTGGCCGGCGTGCCGGCACGCATCATCAGGTACCTGGACCAACCCGAATGACTCTGAAGATAGGCATCGCCGGTTACGGCATCGTCGGCAAGCGCCGGCATCGTTGCATCGAGCGTCTTCCGGAACTGGAAGTGGTAGCCGTCTGCGACCGCGTCCTTCCGGACGGCAACAGCGCACCCAACGGCTTTCGCCGGTACAGCAATTACCGCGACCTGCTCGAGGAAGATCTCGACGCGCTGATCGTCTGCATGACCAACGACATTGCGGCCGAGGTGACCATCGCGGGGCTGGAACGCGGCCTGCACGTATTCTGCGAGAAGCCGCCAGGCCGCGATCTCGAGGACATCGCGCGCGTCATGCGCGTGGAGCGCCGCCATCCGCAGCTGCGGCTGATGTACGGCTTCAACCACCGCTACCATGATTCGGTGCAGGACGCCCTGCGGCTGGTCCGCTCGGGAGAATTGGGCCGCATCATCAATCTGCGCGGCGTGTACGGCAAGTCCAAGCTCATTACCTTCAACCAGACAGACTGGCGCACCAAGCGCGACGTGGCGGGCGGCGGTGTCCTGCTCGACCAGGGCATCCACATGGTCGACCTGATGCGTCTCTTCGCCGGCGAATTCGTCGACGTGCAGAGCTTCGTGTCGAACGATCACTGGGGCTACGACGTCGAGGACAACGCCTATGCGCTGCTGCGCACGAAAGACGGCGTGGTCGGCATGCTGAACTCGTCGGCGACGCAATGGCGGCACCGTTTCCATCTGGACATCAACCTCGAGAAGGGCAGCGTCATCCTCGGCGGCCTGCTGACGGGCACCAAGAGCTACGGCGCGGAGACCCTGACGGTGTCGACCGTGGATCACGACAACGACAATGGCGACCCGCGCGAGACGGTCACCCGCTACAATCGCGACCCCTCCTGGGAACGGGAGGTCGACCAATTCGCCGCCGCCATTCTCGAGGGCGCGCCCATCGAGAACGGCACTTCGCAGGATGCCTTCAATACGATGAAGCTGGTTCAACAGATCTATTTTGCCGATCCGAAATGGCGCAACGCCTTCTCCATTCCCGATCCCAGCCAAGTGACGCCATGAACAACCTCGACCGCATATTCACCGCGAACGCCGCCGAGTTTGCCGACGCCTATTTCGAGTACCTCGCCGGCGTACTGGCAAAAATCGACCGGCACGCGGTGGCGAACTTCATAGAGATCCTGCTTGCCGCCCGCAAGCGCGGCGCGACCGTCTTCTTCGTGGGCAACGGCGGCAGCGCCGCGACGGCCAGCCATTTCGCCAACGATCTCGCCATCGGCACCAATTCCTATGATGTCCCGTTCCGCGTGGTCAGCCTGACGGACAACCAGGCCGTCATCACTGCGTTGGCGAACGACTTCGGGTACGACGACGTGTTCGTGCGCCAGTTGCGCGTCCTCGGCCGCGAAGGCGATGTCCTGGTGGCGATCTCCGCCTCGGGAAACTCGCCGAACCTGCTGAAGGCGATGGAGTACGCGAAGACCGCAGGCATCATGAGCGTCGCGCTCACCGCCTTCGACGGCGGCAGGATGAAGGAGGTCGCGGACGCCGGGGTCCATGTCCCGACGGGGCCCAAGGAATATGGGCCGGCCGAGGACGCCCACATGGTCCTCGACCATCTCGTCGGCGCCTTCCTGATCCGCTACGTGCAGCGAGAAGCGCTTGCAGGCTGAACTGGCCCTGGCGAAAGTCGCGGTGGGCAAGGCCCTGCGCGTGCTGTCCGAGGCCGTGCCGGCCGGCGGGAAGCTGCAGTGCGACGGCGCCGTGCCGCGCGAGATGAAGGCCGCCGCGGACGTCATCGCCGAGGCCGCCATCCTGGAATGCCTGCGGCCGTCCGGCCTGGGCTACCTGAGCGAGGAGGCGGGGCGGTCGGGCGCCGCCGACGCGGGTGAGCTGCGCTGGATCATCGATCCGCTCGATGGAACGGTGAATTTCGTGCGCGGCATCGCGCCGAGCGCAGTATCGCTGGCTCTCTGGCGAGGCGACGAGCCGGTATTCGGCGTCATCGGCGAATATCCGTCGGGAAGGATTGCCTGGGGTGGCCCTGCCATCGGCGCCTTCCTCGACGACCAACCGCTGCGGGTATCGGACGTTGGCGACAAGGGGAAGGCGGTGCTGTGCACCGGATTCCCCGCGCGGTTCGACTTCTCCGAGGACAGCCTGCTTCGTTTCGTGCGCCGCATCGAGCCCTTCGGCAAGATACGCATGCTGGGGGCCGCCTCGCTGTCGCTGCTCCAGGTGGCCAAGGGCGCGGCGGACGCGTATGCGGAGCAGGACATCATGATCTGGGACGTGGCGGCGGGGCTTGCAATCGTCCGCGGCGCCGGCGGCAGAACCGAAGTTGCGGCCGCGGGGGGCGCTGACGCCGTCAACGTCTTTGCCGGCAACGGCCGCATCGCAATGTAATCAGGACTGCCAATGAATACCGTCGACAAGGTTGCCGTCTGTTCCCGTTCGTTTTCGCGCCACCCGATCCTTCGGGCCGATCTGCTCGCTAGGTATTCGAACGTCACCTTCAACGAGACGGGGCGCCAGATGGAAGGCGAAGAACTGGTCGCCTTCCTGCGCGGCCACGACAAGGCCATCACGGCCCTCGAGCGCATCGACGACCGCGTGCTGACTGCCTTGCCGGAACTCAAGGTGATCGGGAAGTACGGCGTGGGCCTGGACATGATCGATCTGGCCGCCATGCGTCGGCATGGCAAGCGTCTCGGCTGGACCAGCGGCGTGAACAAGCGCTCGGCCGCGGAGTTGACCCTCTCGTTCGCCATTGCGCTGCTGCGCCACGTTCCGGCGGCCAGCCGCGAAGTGCTGGCCGGCACGTGGCGCCAGCACATGGGCGGCTTGCTGAGCGGAAGGACCGTCGGCATCATCGGTTGCGGCAACATCGGCAAGGATCTGGTGCGCCTGCTGCAGCCGTTCGAGTGCAGGATTCTCGTCAACGATGTGCGCGACTATCCCGAGTTCTATGCGCAGTACGGCATAGAGGCGGTCAGCAAGGAGGACTTGCTGACCCGCGCCGACGTCGTGACGCTCCACGTGCCGCTCGACGACTCGACGCGCAACATGCTGACCGCCGAGCGCCTCGCGCTGATGAAGCCGACGGCCATCCTCATCAACGCCGCGCGCGGCGGGCTGGTCGACGAGGCGGCGGTGAAGGCGATGCTCGTCTGCAAGCGTCTTGCGGCAGCCGCCTTCGACGTCTTCGCAACGGAACCGCCGCAGGATGCCGAGTTGCTGCAACTGCCCAATTTCCTGGCTACGCCGCATATCGGCGGCAGCGCGGAGGAGGCGATCCTGGCGATGGGAAGGGCGGCCATCGAGGGACTGGATGTGAACCGCGTTCCCTCTGATGGGGACTGCCTCTAGTCGCGACGGAGGGGCATGCCAATGACCGGCATCCTGCTTTGGGACCGCGAAGGCGTCCCGCCGTCGCACGACGGCCAGACCGCGCTTTGGCGAAGCTATGGCATGCCGGCGCTTCCGGACGCGATATCGGTGCCTCGGCTGGTCGAGGCCTCGGCACACCCCCTGCGTGAACGCTATCTCGCGTGGGTGCACGATCTGGGCGAGACGCTCGTCGACGGGCGCAAGCTCGTCGATAGCCTGGCGCTCCGGCCGGGCCTCAGCTATTGGTGGCTGACGTCGCTGGTCGAGAAATGCAATTACGAGAAATCGCCGTGGATCGACACGGCCATCAAGCTGATGGCGTTCGAGGAGTGGGCGCGAGGCCGGTCGTTCGCCAAGCTGACGCTCGTCAGTTCCGACCGGGCGCTGGCGCGCTGTTTGGAGTTGTGGTGCCGGAAGAACGGGACCCGATTCGAATGCGAGTTCGAAAGGGCTCCGCTGCCGGCCGCGTCGGCGATCAGGCGTCTCTACGCGAGGCTGCCGGCGATCATGCGCGGCGCCATCTTTCTCATCCGATACGTCAGTTCGCGCTGGTCGCTGCGCGGGGCCGGCGTCGAGGCATGGAGGCGGTCGTCGGGCCGGCTGTGCTTCGTGTCCTACTTTTTCAATCTGGCGCCCGCCGCCCTTGCCGCGGGCCGCTACGAGTGCCACAACTGGGGCCCCTTGCCCGGGATGTTGGAGGCGGACGGCATCGCCGCCAATTTCCTCCACATCTACGTGAAGAGCGAGTTGTCGCCGGCCGCCAGCCATGCCGCACGGGCGCTGCGCCGCCTGAATGAGGCGCCGGGCAGCCGTCAGGCGCATGTCGCGCTGGACTCGTTCCTGGGCGTTCGAGTCCTCGTGCGATCCCTGCGGGACTGGTTCGGCGTCATGCTGAAGGCAGGCGGGCTGGAACGGCAGGCGGCACGGACCACCAGCCGCGGGCTTCAGCTTTGGCCCCTGTTCGCCGGCGAGTGGCGCGAGACGACGGTGGGCGGCACCGGTCTGGGAAACCTCCTCTGCCTGAATCTGTTCGAAGCCGCGATGGCCGCGCTTCCCCGTCAATCGCTCGCCGTCTACCTGCTCGAGAACCAGGGATGGGAGGCGGGCCTGCTGCACGCGTGGAAAGCAGCGGGACACGGCCCGATCGTCGGCTTCCCGCATTCGACGCTGCGGTTCTGGGATCTGCGGTACTACTACGATGCCCGTAGCTATGCGCGCAGTTGCGCAAACCCGCTGCCGCGGCCCGACAAGTACGCGGTCAGCGGACCGGCGGCGCTGCGCGCCTGCATCGGCGGAAGCTATCCGAACGACGGCCTGGTTCCCGTGGAGGCGTTGCGGTACCTCTATCTGGGCCGGCCCGTGCGGACCTGCGCCGGCGCGTTGAACGGGCGCGAGCCCTTGCGGCTGCTGGTGCTGACCGACTACTCATCGCGCAGTACCGGCCATCAGTTGCGGCTGCTGGAGCAGTCCGTCCGTTCGTTCGGGCAGGCCTTCTCGATCAAGGTCAAGCCGCACCCGGCCTGTCCCGTGGCGCCGAGCGAGTACCCGGGCCTTTCCATGACCGTCACGACGGAACCCGTGGGCGAAGCGCTGCGGCATTGCGACATCGCGTATGCCAGCGCGGTGACGTCCGCCGCGGTGGATGCCTACTGCGCCGGCGTGCCGGTGGTCGTCGCCCTCGACGGCGAGACGGTCAATCAAAGCCCGCTGATGGGATGCGCGGGCGTGCGGTTCGCCGGCACTCCCGAGGACCTGGCGCGGGCGGTCGCCGAGCAGGCCTCGCAGCCCGGGGAAAGCCGAGCCGGCGATTATTTCGATCTCGACGCCGGCCTGCCGAAATGGAAGAGGCTCGTGGGCGAGGCTCTGCACTTATAATCCGCGCACATCATGAGCTTCCGAGAAGTCTTCCGTGGCAAGTCCGTCCTGGTCACCGGGCACACCGGTTTCAAGGGGTCATGGCTTGCCGCATGGCTGAACGAGCTCGGCGCGCGGGTCACCGGCATCGCGCTCGACCCGCCGACGACGCCTTCCCACTTCGCCGCCGCGCGCATGTCCGAAGGCATGGTGGACCTGCGCATCGACGTGCGTGACGCCGAGCCGCTGCGGGAGGCGATCATCGCGGCCCGGCCCGATTTCGTGTTTCATTTGGCGGCCCAGCCGTTGGTGCGGCGCTCGTATGCCGAACCGCTGGAGACCTGGCAAACCAATGTGCTCGGCACGCTCCACGTGCTCGAAGCGCTGCGGCGGCTCGCCTCGCCGTGCGCGGCGGTGATGGTGACGAGCGACAAGTGCTACGACAACGTCGAGTGGGTCTGGGGCTACCGCGAAACCGACGCCCTGGGCGGGCCGGATCCCTACAGCGCCTCGAAGGGGGCTGCCGAGCTGGCCGTCCGCTCGCACATCAAATCCTTCTTTCCGAAAGACTCGAGCCTGGTCAGGATTGCCGCGGCGCGGGCCGGCAACGTGATCGGCGGCGGCGACTGGGCCGCAGACCGCATCGTGCCCGATTGCGTGCGAGCCTGGTCGGCCGGCGGAGAGGTGGAACTGCGCAATCCGAACTCGACCCGTCCCTGGCAGCACGTGCTCGAGCCCCTGAGCGGCTATCTGGCGCTTGCGGCGGCGCTCGCTGCGCGCCCGGAGATGCACGGGGAGCCCTTCAATTTCGGTCCGCCGGCCCAGCAGAACCACAGCGTGCTCGAACTGGTGCAGCAGATGGCGTGCCACTGGGACCGCGTGCGCTGGCGCGACATTTCGGAGTCGAGCTCGGGCCCTTATGAATCCGGCCTGCTCAAGCTCAACTGCGACAAGGCCTTGCACCACCTGCAATGGCGGGCGCTGATGGGCTTCGAGGATACGGTGCGCATGACCACCGAATGGTACCGGTCCTATTTCCAGCAACCCGATCGCATTGCCGCGACGACGCGCGCGCAGATTGCGGCCTACGCGGACATGGCGCGGCAGCAAGGCCTCGCATGGGCGCAGTGATGCTCGATCAGATCCGGGTGACCCCGTTGGCGCGCATCCCCACCCGGGGCGGCGACGTCATGCATGCCATGAAGCAGACGGACGAAGGCTATTCCGGCTTCGGCGAAGCCTACTTCTCGTGGGTTGAGCAGGGCGCGGTCAAGGCCTGGAAGCGCCACATGCGCATGACCATGAACCTCGTGGTCCCTGTCGGCCGGGTTAGATTCGTGTTCCGCGCCGAAGGCAGCGACGGCTTTCGGGAGGAGATCGCAGGTGACGGACGCTACGTTCGCCTGACGGTTCCGCCGGGGATCTGGTTCGGCTTCCAGGGACTACAGGAGCCGCAAAGCCTGCTGCTCAACGTCGCGAACATCGCCCATGACCCGACCGAGGTGGAACGGCGCGATGTTCCGGACATCGATTTCGACTGGAGAACCTAGGTGAAAGTAGTTCTGCTGGCCGGCGGACTGGGCACACGTCTGGCCGAATACACGGGTGTCATCCCGAAGCCGATGGTGCCGATCGGCGGACGACCGATCCTGTGGCACATCATGCAGACCTATGCGCGCTTCGGCCACAAGGATTTCTACGTCGCGCTCGGCTACAAGGCCGAAATGGTCAAGGAATACTTCCTCAATTACCGGGCTCTCAATGCCGATTTTACGGTGGACCTTGCCAGCGGCAGCGTGACGCCGCACCAGGTGGCGCCCGTCGACTGGAAGGTGACGCTGGTTCACACCGGCGATGCGACGATGACCGGCGGACGCGTGAAGCGGATGCGCTCCTACCTCGGCGACGAGGCTTTCCTGCTCACCTACGGCGACGGCGTCGCGGACATCGATGTCGCCGCTCTGGTGGACTTCCATCGCAGCCACGGCAAGATGGTGACGGTCTCCGCCGTGAGACCCGCCGCACGCTTCGGCGACCTCGAATTGGACGGCGCGCGGGTGGCGAGCTTCAAGGAAAAGCCGCAGTTGCACGAAGGCTGGATCAACGGCGGCTTCTTCGTCATCGAGCCGCGCTTCCTCGATCTAATTGCTGGCGACAGTACGCTGCTCGAGCGCGAGCCGCTCGAGCAGGCGGCGCAACTCGGGGAACTGATGGCCTATCGCCACGAAGGGTTCTGGCACTGCATGGACACCAAGCGGGACCACGATCTGCTCGAGGCCATGTGGGCCAAGGGTGCGCCCTGGGCCGGATAGCCCCTCGCGGGATGGTATCATCCGCACCTTGCCCCGCCCAGCGCCGGGCCGGTCAGTACTGCAGGATTCGCCATGAAAGACGCGGACGCAAGCCCCCTGGTTTCGATCGTGATGCCGACCTACAACCGGGGTCACTGCATCGACCGCGCGATCGCTTCCGTATTGGATCAGGACTTCCCGCACTGGGAACTCATCATCGTCGATAACCACTCGACGGACGACACCGAGGCCGTCGTCGCGCGCTTTCCCGATCCGCGCATCCGCGTTCTGAAGATACACAACAACGGCGTCATCGCGGCTTCGCGCAACATGGGCATCCGCGATGCGGGGGGGAAGTACGTGGCCTTCCTCGATTCCGACGACTGGTGGGTCGGGGAAAAGCTTTCGGCATCCGTCGCCGCGCTGGAATTGGGCGCCGATGTCGTCTATCACGATCTCCATCTCATCACATCCTTGCCAGCGAAGGTGCGCGCCGGCAAGCGCGCCCGGACCTGGCAGGTCCGGGCGCCGGTGTTCCGGGATCTCTTGCGTCGCGGCAATGCCCTGAGCAATTCCAGCGTCGTCGCCAGGCGGGAACTGCTCGAAAAATGCGGCGGCTTTTCCGAGGATCCGCAGCTTTGCATGTCCGTGGACTTCGACGGCTGGCTGCGCCTTTCCAGGCATACCGATGCCTTCGTGCGCATCGAGGCTCCTCTCGGCTTCTACTGGGAAGGCGGCGGCAACGAGACGAATCCGCGACGGGCCATATCGAGCAGCCTGCACTTGCAGAAGACCTATTACGCGGAATTGTCCGAACAGTTCGGCGACGCGATGCCCTATTGGATGGCGTACACGCTGGCGCGCGGTCATCATGCCGAGCGCGATTTCGGCCGGGCCGCCCATTATGCGAAGCGGAGCCTGCAGCGGGGCGTGCCGCCCCTGGTCGCGCTGAAGGCGCTCGTCACGCTGGGCAGCGCGCTCGTCCAGGGCGCTTTCGCGCGCAATCCTTCCCGGCTTGCCGGCTGACAGAGGCCCGGCGACCGGATGATCCCGCTGCTGATCTGCGGTGCTCTCTTCGTCGTCGGTTACCTGCGGCCGCGGAAAATCGGCTGGGCTTTCCTGGCGACGGCCCCGTTTCTGGTCGACCTGGGCAACCTCGTGCTCTTCTACCATCCGCTTCTGCCCCTGCGCTTTCACCAGGCAATGTTTGCGGCGGCAGCTGGAGTCGCATGTTCGCCGGCGAACAAGGCGAGGCTGTGGCGGGCGGCCACGACGGTGCGCCCGGTCCTGCTCTTTCTTGCCTTCGTTGCGATGGAAGCCTGCTACGGGGCCATACAGCCGGACGAAATCTCGTTGAGGTGGTTCGGCCTGCAGCAGTATCCCCTGTACCTTGCGACGCTCTTCTTGACGTTCAGCCTCATCCGCGACGCCAGCGACCTCAAACGGTTCGGACGGGCCATCGCCGTGTCCGCCGCGGTCATCGGGCTCCTTGCGCTGATCGAATCCGCGACCGGATACAACGTCTCGCATCACTTGTGCGCCATCAACTTCTCTTCCTGCAAGGTGAATGCCCTGCACTGGGCTCCGGAGACACTGGGGCCTGGCTATTACCAACCGGCGCCCACCGGCACGCTGGCGCGGTACGCAGGCTTTGCCGGGGAGCCCACCCGCACGGCGACGGTGCTGGCCATGTACCTGCTGGTCTTTTACTACCCGTTCTTTGCCGCCAAAGCTGGGCAGGTTCGCCGAACCGGGCGGGATGTCGCGGTATTTGCGTGCCTGGTGCCCCTGGTCCTCGCGCTCCTGCTCTCACAGGTCCGTGCCGCCATCTTCGCCTTCGGCCTCGTCACGGCGGTCATTCTCGGCGTCCGGCGCCGGATGCTGGGCTTCATCATCGCGGGCGTCTGCGCCGGGCTGGTGATCCTCCTGGTCAGCGGCGATGCGCGCGACTGGGTCGATGCTTTCCTTGCCAAGAGACTGTCCTTCGGTGAGATCACCGAGCCTGGGCAGCGGATGAGGGCGCTGCAAAAGTCGCTGGCGCTCCTGGCGGACACGTTCGGATTGGGCGTCGGCGGCACGCTTTACTCCGTCGGCGAGAACTACCTCGATTCCGACGACTTAACTCCCTACATCGTATATTTCGTGGTCGGCGGTGCGGCTCTCGGCGCCATGCATCTGCTTCTTCTCGGCGCGATGTTCACCGATCTCGCGTATCGTGTGCCAGGAATCCGGCCGTCGGGACAGCGTGCCATGGTGTTCCTGTTTGCCTGTTCGATGGCGGCGGGATTGGTGGCGCAACTCTTCACTGCAGACACCATCCTGTTCCATCTCCTGCTCTTCTATGGCGCTGCCCGATCTTCGTTGCTTTCCGATGCGGGCAACGGGGACATTTCGCCTTTGCGCCGCTCCTCCGGCCCTGACACATGAGACCGATCTATTTCGTCGCGTCTGCCCGCGACTATCATGCGGTGGACTGGTACCGCCTGGTGAAGCAGCTGTGCCCCGCGCGGCGGGTCGGCATCGTCACCGACCTGATCGAAGGCGAGGGCTTCGAACGTATCGTCGACGCATCCGACGAGGTCATCCTGCTGTTTCCGCTCGACAAGGTGCTGCTCCCGGGCCAATCGCGCCTCGGCAATCTCTGGCGGAATCTGGTCAAGCTGGCCTTCGTTCCCTTGCTGGCGTGGCGGCTGCGGATGCTGGCCAAGCGCGCCGCGCAGCCTCCCGTCTTCCATGCGCATTCGATGTACTACATCTTCCTGTGCTGGATGGCGGGCATCGAGTTCGTCGGCACCCCGATGGGCAGCGACGTCCTGGTGCGCCCCGATCATTCCCGCCTCTATCGCCTCTTCACCAGGCGCTCGCTTCGCGCTGCCGCCGCCATCACGGTCGATTCCGTCGCGCTGCGGGACAAGATCAGGTCGCTCTGCCAGCGCGATTCGTTCATCGTTCAAAACGGAATCGACGCGGCGGGAACGCGTCCGGCGCGGGAAGCGGCTGGTCCGCGCAACCGCATCGTGTCGATTCGCGGGGTTGACCCGAACTACCGCATCGCCGAGTTGGTTCAGGCCCGGAACACGGCGCGCAACAAGCTTCCCCTGGAGCTCATCTATCCGTTCTTCGAGGAAGGATACTTGCGGGAAGTCAAAGCCGGCCTGACGGCGGCCGACGTCGACCACGGCCGCGTCGGCAAGAACGAAATGTACCGCCTGTTCTCGCAAGCGCGTCTCGTCGTCTCCATTCCCATCAGCGATTCGTCGCCGCGCTCGGTCTACGAGGCCATATTCTGCGGCGCCTGCGTCGTCGTGAGCAAGGGCAAATGGATCGAGGCCTTGCCCGATTGCATGCGCCAGAGGATCGTCGTGGCCGACCTCGACAGCGATCACTGGTTCGACGACGCGCTGCGTGAGGCCGAGGCAATATCGAAGTCGCCGTTCGTTCCCTCCCTGGACGCAATCCAAATGTTCGACGAAACCGAATGCATGAAGGCCGTCTGCAGAAACTTCTACGGCGAGGTGTTCGATGCCTAGCCGCATTCTCGTCACCGGCGGCTGCGGTTTTATCGGCAGCCACCTCGTCGAACTCCTCGTCGGCAAGGGCCACGTCGTAACCGTAGTGGACGATTTGTCCACCGGACACCGGGCCAACCTGGCGGCAGTGACGGGCTGCGACGTCGTCGAGGCCCGAGTCGAAGAAACGGACTTGGCGGAGCTCGGACCGTTCGATGCCGTCTTCCACCTGGCGGCGCAGGCAAGCGTTCCCTTGTCCATCGACAACTTCTTCGCCAGTTCCGCGACCAATCTGCTCAGCACGATCAAGGCGGTGGATTACTGCGCCCGGGCGGATATTCCGATGGTCTACGCTTCATCGTCGGCGGTTTACGGCAACCTGCCGCTGGGAGACGAGAGCGGCGGCATCGATTTGCTCAGTCCATATGCCACCGACAAGCTCGTTGCCGAAATATACTGCGACATGGCCGGCAAACTGTATGGGCTGAGGAGTTTCGGTCTGCGGTTCTTCAACGTCTATGGACCGCGGCAGGACCCCAACAGCCCCTACTCCGGCGTCATCTCAATTTTCCTTAAGCGACTGTTGAACAAGCAGGCCCTGATCATCAACGGCGGTTACCAGACCCGCGACTTCATCTACGTCGGCGACGTGGTCGCCGGCATGTGGTCGGCCCTGCAGTATCTGCAGGCCAATTCCCGCCCCAGCTATTCCAACCTCCTGACCGGGCAGTCCATTTCCATAGACGACCTCGCGACCCTGCTGATGCAACTGACCGGTACGGAAGTGGAGCGCGTGTACAGGGAACTGCCGAAGGGAGACCCCGAGGCTTCCCTGGGCACGACGGCCAGGATGCAGGAACAACTGCGGCTGACGGACTTCGTCGCCCTGAGGGAAGGCCTGCAGCGGACGATCGAATGGATGGCGACTGCGCATGAGGGATCCTGAGTACGACTGGATCATCGTCGGCGCAGGCGCCGCGGGGATCTCCATCGCGGAGATGCTCTCGCGGATGGGCCTTTCCGTGCTGCTGCTCGAGCGCAATGCGACGCTGGCCGCCGAAACCTCGCGCATCTTCCACGAATGGCTGCACACCGGCACGCTCTACACGCTGGTGCCCGACCGCCTCAAGACGACCCGATACCTGCTCGGCGCAATCGACGACCTGCTCGAATACTATTCCGGCTTCGACCGCATGAACCTGCTGGCCACGGAAGCCGGCCTCAGAGTCGGGAACATGGGCTGGTTCAACGACGAGCACATCCACTACCGCTACCGCGCGCGGCCGCTCAACCCGATATGGAGTATGGCCGTGGCGAGGTCGCTGTGGCTGATCGACGACATCGACCGGCATGACTGGCTCAGGCGCCGTGCCGGCGCCCTGCACGACGGCTTCCGCTTCAACCTGCCGAAGATCCTCAGGAAGTATCCGATGGCCCGGTCGGGCTTCACCACCGTTCGAAGCCCCGACGTCACCATCAATTCCCGTTCGCTGCTGTCCGATCTGCTGGGCGCGTATGAAGGCAGCGGGAACCGCGTCATCACGGGCTGTGCGGTGGAGGAGATCGACGACCGCGGCAGCCATGTGCGGGTCCGGACCGACGCGGGCGACTTCGTCGGCCGGCGGGCGGTGATCTGCGCCGCGGACGGCATCGCCAAATTCACCCGCCTCGACGTGAAGATCAGCCATGCGCCCATGTTCGTGGTGGAGGGGCTCGATGAAAAGACGCAGAGCTTCGTCGAGCTCGACTACTTCGTGAAGTCCTGCATCAACCTGCTCAACAAGGGGAACGGCTACGGCCTGGCCGGCGGCATCTCGGTCGAACGCGAGGACCAGATCCAGGAGTATTTCGAATACTGCGTCAACCTGCACCGCCAACGGAACCCCGGCATCCGGGTGCTCGACATGTACGTCGGACACAAGAAGGAACTGGTCGGCAAGGGGCAGGAAAGGAACTATCTCTATCACATCAACGAAGTCTCCCCAAACGTCTGGGGCGTCGTGCTCGGGAAATTCACGCTGATGTTCAGCCTCGCGCCGGAATTCGTCCGGCGGGCCTATCACCGGAATCCTCCCCGGTCGGCGAGCGTGAGGCCCGGTCCGACATCCACGAGGCACCCCAAACTGAGCAATCCCCGCTGGTTCGATATCGTCCTAGAAAGCGAGAAATAACGATGGGCATGATCAAGATTCCCCAGGCTGCTGTCGACAAGTTCAGCCGTAACTTCCCGGAAATCTTCGCTTCCGGCAGCCTAGCCGAAGGCAAATGGAATGCCGCGCTGTCGGCGCATTTCAAGGCTTACGCCGGTGCGGCCTGCGCCGTCCCGTTCTCGTCGAACGGCTCAGGATTGCTGGCCATCCTGGCCGTTCTCAAGCGCTATCGAGGCTTTGAAAACGTGTTCATCCAGTCGAACACGATGTATGGCGTCAAGACCATAGCGATCACCAGCGGCCTGCGCTACCTGGGCGCGGTCCCCTGCGCCATGCCGAGCCTCATGCCGACGCTCGCGCAGGTGAAGGAATTCATCGCCTCGATCGAAAAGCCCGAACGCAGCGTCTTCCTGACCTCGCACATCGGCGGCATCGTGAACCCGGACATCGAGGCGATCGCCGAGGCCTGCCGGGCAGCCGGGGTGGCGCTGGTGGAGGATTGTGCGCACAGCCTGGGCGCCACGCTGAATGGCAAGCATACGGGCCTGTTCGGCCTCGCCGGCGTCTATTCGCTCTATGCCACCAAAGCCATCGCCGCCGGCGAGGGCGGGATCGCAGTGACCGACGACGCGGACCTGGGCGACAAGCTCGCACGCTTCGTGATCTACGACCGCTTCGATCAGAAGCAGGACATCGGTGTGAACTTCCGCATCTCGGAACTCCAGGCCTTGTTCTCGCTCGCCATGTCCGAGCTGTCCGAGGAGATCATCGCGAACAAGGCCGCAATCGCCGACCGCTATATCGAGGCCTGCCGCGCGGCCGGCATCGCCTACGTTGATCCCTATGCCGGCGGCCAGCGCGGCAACCACTACAAATTCACCTTGTTGGCCGACCGCAACGCGGCGACCGAGTTCGCGGCAATCAGGAACCGGACCTCGCCGGTCTACGACTACGCGCTCGGCGCCGATCCGCAGGATATTGCCAAGCGCCACATCTGCCTGCCGATCTGGTACGGGCTGGAGGAATCGGTCATCGGAGAAACCATCGCGCAGGTCCAGTCGCTGAGGAGATGAGAATGGCCGACCTCGACTCCTACGAGCGCTGGAAGAGGGAAACCTACCCGGACTATTGGAGCCGGAAAAGCCGGGAATACGGGCTTGACGGGTACTGCCAGGGTCTCATCGCGCTCGTCGAGTCGCAGCGGCCGGCGACTGCTTTCGAATTGGCGATCGGCAACGGCTTTCCGTTTGCCGAAAACCTGCTGAAACGGGGAATCGCGATTTCCGGCTGCGACATATCCGAGTCGTTAATCGAGGAGCTTGACCGCTGCTATCCGGAGGCCAACGGCCATGTCGGCGGCTACGAGGATCTCGCTGCGCTGGACGCTGTCGTCAAGGAGCGCCACGACGTCGTCTATTGTTTCCGGTCGAGCTGGTACTTCCCCGATATCGCACGGGCGATAGCGTTCATGCTCCACTTCGCCAAGCCGGAAGGCGTCATCATGTTCGACATCATGAACGCCGATTCGCCAAGCAACCAGTGGATGGTGCGCGACAAATACCTGTTCTTTCCCGTCACGCTGCTTAAGAATGCCGTCAAGGCGGTGCTCAACCTGTTCTGCGGAACCCACTACATGCGGGACAAGGTATTCGGCATCAGCGAAATCATGTACTCGAGAAGCACCATCGAGTCGATCCTGAACCAGAATGGCCTCGACTACCAAGTGTTGACCATCGCCGAGATACTGGGCCGCTCCGCCACCCCGTTCTCGGGTTTCGAGGACCAGAAGCTGATCTTCGTCGCCAGGAGGCGATGTCCGAGTCCACAGCAAGGCGCGACGTTCCACTGAGGCCGTATGTCCGTTAGCCAAAGACCCTATCAAATCTGCAGCAACTGCGTCATGGACACCAGCGACGCGGCGATCGTCTTCGACGAAAAGGGCGTCTGCGACCATTGCAGCACCTTTTACGGGCACACCCTGCCCAACTGGGAGAACAGCCTGGCGCAGGGGGTGGCCGACATGGCGTCGCGCATCAAGCGGGAGGGCGCGGGCAAGGATTTCGACTGCATCATCGGCATGAGCGGCGGGATCGACAGCTCCTACCTCACCTACCTGGCGGCAGCCGAGTTCGGCCTGCGCCCGCTGGTGTTCCATGTCGACGCCGGCTGGAATTCGCAGGTGGCGGTGAACAACATCGAACGGCTGGTGGATGGCCTGGGGCTCGACTTGTTCACCGAGGTGATCGACTGGCACGAGATGCGCGACCTGCAGCTCGCCTTCTTCAAGTCGGGCGTGCCGCATGTCGATACCCCGCAGGATCACGCATTCTTCGCGACCATGTACAAGTTCGCGGAACGCTATGGCGTGCGCTACATCCTGACGGGCGCCAATCTATCCACGGAATGCGTGCGCAACCCGATCGAGTGGATGTACTACCAGTCCGACGCCACGCAACTGCGCGACATTCACCGCAAGTTCGGCACGGTGCCGCTGGTGAACTTCCCCGTTACGTCGATCCTGTGGCATAAGCTCTACCTGCCGTACGTGAAGAAGATAAAGGTGTTGCGGCCGCTGAACTATGTGCCGTACATCAAGCAGCAGGCGATCGACATGCTGGTGCAGAAATTCGGTTGGCAGCCCTATCCGCAGAAGCACTTCGAGTCGCGCTTCACCCGGTTCTACGAGAGCTTCTGGCTGCCGAAGAAATTCGGCTACGACGCCCGCCGCGTGCAGTATTCGAGCCTCATCCTGACGAAGCAGATGACGCGCGACGAGGCGATGGAGCGCCTGGCGGCGCCGCCGTGGGACGAAACCACGATCGCCCAGGACTTCGAATACGTGGCCACCAAGCTCGGCATTTCCACCGGTGAGCTGCAGGGATACCTGGATGGGCCCAACCGCAGCTACCGCGACTATCGCTCCCAGGCATGGATCTATGCCCTCGGCGCGCGGGCGATGAAACTGCTCGGAATGGAAGTCGGCGGGAAGCGATGATCACGCTGGTCGATTACGGGCTCGGCAACGTACGGGCATTCGCCAACATCTATCGGCGCTTGAACGTGCCCGTCGCAGTGGCGCGTACGGCCGACGAACTGAGCGCGGCGGAACGCATCATCCTGCCGGGCGTCGGCGCGTTCGATTGGGCCATGGCGCGGCTCAACGAGTCCGGCATGCGCGACTGCCTCGACGACCTGGTGCTGAACTGGCACCGCCCGGTGCTGGGGGTCTGCGTCGGCATGCAGATGATGGCGCGCAGCAGCGACGAAGGGAGCCAGCCGGGCCTGGGCTGGCTTGATGCCGAGGTGAAGCGCTTCGACGAAACGGCAGCCGGGCCGCGCATCAGTCTTCCGCACATGGGCTGGAACGAGGTGCAGCCGCGGGAGGAAGCCGGGCTCTTCAGCGGCCTGGCGGCGCCGCGGTTCTATTTCCTGCACTCCTATTACATCGCGCCGGCCCGACCCGAGGACGTCCTGGCGACGACCGACTACCACGGCCGCTTCGCCTCGGCGGTGCAGGCGGGAAACATCTGCGGCACGCAGTTTCATCCCGAGAAGAGCCATGGCTGGGGCATCCAGCTGCTGAAGAACTTTGCCGAATCGTAGGAACATGCTGCGCCCCAGGATCATTCCCTGCCTGCTGGTCAAGAATGGCGGCCTCGTCAAGACGGTGCGCTTCGGCGACCCCAAGTACGTGGGGGACCCGATCAACGCCGTGCGCATCTTCAACGAGAAGGAAGTCGACGAGCTGGCCGTGTTCGACATCGACGCCGCCGTGCAGAAGCGGGAACCGGACTACGATCTGATCGCCAATCTCGCCGCGGAATGCAGAATGCCGCTGTGCTATGGCGGCGGCGTTGAGCATGAGGACCAGATTCAGCGCATCATCGGGCTCGGCGTGGAAAAGGTGGCGCTGAGCAGCGCGGCGGTCAGAGATCCGGGCCTGATTTCGCGGGCCGCCGCGAAGGTCGGCAGCCAGAGCGTGGTCGTCGTCATGGACGTGAAGAAGGCCGGGCTGCTGCGCAAGTATGAGATCTTCACCCGCAACGGCTCGAGCGGCACGGGGCTCGATCCCGTGGCGTTCGCCCGGCGGGCGGAGGAGGCGGGCGCCGGCGAGATCGTGGTCAACTCGATAGATCGCGACGGCGAGATGAAGGGCTACGACGTCGAACTCGCTTCCCGCGTGCGCGATGCCGTCAGCCTGCCGCTGACGATACTCGGCGGCGCCGGCAGCATGAGCGACATCGAAGGCCTCATTCGCCGCTTCGGCCTCGTCGGCGCTGCGGCGGGCAGCCTGTTCGTGTTCAAGGGGAAGTACAGGGCGGTGCTCATCAATTATCCGAACCGGGAGCAGAAGGATGCCTGCATCTCGTAGGAAGGGAGGCGGTTCTTGAAGCAGGTTCTGCAAAGCCTGAAGACCGGCGCGACGTCGGTGACCGATGTTCCGTGTCCCGCAGTTGGGCGCGGAGCGGTGCTGATCCGCTCCAGCGCTTCGCTGGTGTCGGCCGGAACCGAGCGCATGCTGGTCGAGTTCGGCAAGGCCGGGTGGATCGACAAGGCGCGCCAGCAACCGGACAAGGTGCGCATGGTGGTCGACAAGATCCGCACAGACGGCCTGCTGCCGACGCTCGAGGCCGTCTTCAACAAGCTCGACCAGCCGCTCCCGCTCGGCTACTGCAACGTGGGGCGCGTGCTCGAAACAGGGGGCGGCGTGGACGGCCTGTCCGTCGGCGACCGCGTCGTCTCGAACGGCCGCCATGCGGAAGTGGTAAGCGTCCCGGGCAATCTGTGCGCGCGCATACCGGAGGCGGTGACCGACGATGAGGCAGCGTTCACGGTGATCGGTGCCATCGCGCTGCAAGGCATTCGTCTGGCGCAGCCGACGCTCGGCGAGACGTTCGTCGTGACCGGACTGGGCCTGATCGGGCTCATGGCGGTTCAACTGCTGCGCGCCCATGGCTGCCGGGTGCTGGGCATCGATTTCGATGCCCAGAAGCTGGCCCTCGCCCGGCGCTTTGGCGCCGAGGTGGTGGATCTGTCGGCCGGGGAGGACCCCGTCACCGCCGCCCAGGCGTTCTCGCGGCACCGCGGCGTCGACGCCGTCATCATCTCGGCATCGACGAAGAGCAGCGAGCCGGTGCATCAGGCGGCACTGATGTGTCGCAAGCGCGGCCGAATAGTGCTCGTGGGCGTTACCGGCCTCGAGCTCTCCCGGGCGGATTTCTACGACAAGGAACTGAGCTTCCAGGTCTCCTGCTCCTATGGGCCCGGCCGCTACGACCCGAACTACGAAGAGAAGGGGCAGGACTATCCCGTCGGCTTCGTGCGCTGGACCGTGCAGCGCAATTTCGAGGCGGTGCTCGACATGATGGCGGACGGGCGGCTTGACGTGAAACCCCTCGTCTCGCACCGTTTCCCCGTCGCACAGGCCGAGAAGGCCTATCAAGTGGTCGCGGGGGCGGAAGCCTCGCTGGGGATCGTGCTCGAGTATCCCGAGGCGGAGCGCCCGCCGTCGCTCGTCCGGCAGCGAGCGGTGGAATTGAATCCGGCGCCGGCTCAGCGGCAAGCGGCGTCGCTGGCATTCGTCGGCGCAGGGAACTACGCGACGGCCGTCCTCATTCCCGCTTTCAAGTCCACCGGAGCGCGGCTGAGAACCGTCGCCTGCAGTGCCGGCGTCAGCGGCGTGCATGCGGGAAGAAAATTCGGATTCGAAACGACGACAACCGATACCGCGCTCGTCCTCGCCGATCCCGAAGCCAACGCGGTGGTGATCTCGACTCGCCACGACAGCCATTGCAGGCTGGTTTGCGAGGCACTGCGGGCCGGCAAGCACGTGTTCGTCGAAAAGCCGCTCTGCCTCACACAGACCGAGTTGCGCGAAATCGAAGCGGCTTACGCGGCTGCGGGAGCCGGCTCCGCGCGGCCCGTCCTCGCGGTCGGCTTCAATCGGCGCTTCGCACCCCACACCAGGAAGCTGAAAGCGCTGCTGGCAGGTACCCCGGGAGCGAAGGCCTTCGTCATGACGGTGAACGCCGGCGCCATTCCGGCGGGCCACTGGACGCAGGACCCGCGCGTCGGCGGCGGCCGCATCGTCGGTGAAGCCTGCCATTTTGTCGACCTGCTGCGTTTTCTGACCGGCAGTGCGGTGGTGCAGTGGCAATGCCTGCCGATGGCGGGTGCCACGCGGGATACGGTCACGATGCAGCTGCAGTTCGCCGACGGATCGATCGGGACGATCCATTACTTCGCCAACGGCAGCAAGTCGTTTCCCAAGGAGCGGCTGGAGGTGTTCGCCGCGGGCCGCGTTCTACAGCTGGACAACTTCCGTCGCCTTCGCGGCTATGGCTGGCCGGGCTTCGATACGATGCGACTGTGGCGGCAGGACAAGGGACAGAGGGATTGCGCCGCGGCCTTCGTGCAGGCCGTCGCGGAAGGCGGTCCGGCGCCGATTCCGTTCGAGGAACTGATGGAAGTCAGCCGGATCAGCATCGAACTGGCGGAGGCTGTGCAGTGAAACTGATAGACGTGATTGCCGGCGCCCGCCCCAACTTCATGAAGATCGGGCCGATCGCCAGGGAACTCGACCGGCGCGCCCAGGCCGGCGGCGCGCTCCGCTATCGCCTTGTCCATACCGGGCAGCATTACGACGAGCGCATGTCGGGAGATTTCTTCCGGCAGCTCGGCATCCCGGATCCGCACGTGAATCTCGGCGTCGGGTCGGGCACCCAGGCCGAGCAGACCGGGGCCATCATGATCGGCTACGAGCGCCTGCTGCTCGAGCGGCGCAGCGACCTTTGCCTGGTCGTCGGCGACGTGACCTCCACGATGGCCTGCGCCATCACGGCGCAGAAGCTCTGCGTGCCGGTCGCGCACGTGGAAGCGGGCATCCGCTCCGGCGACTGGACCATGCCGGAAGAGATCAACCGCATGGTCACGGATTCGATCACCAATCATTTCTTCACCACCAGCCACGTCGCCAACGACAATCTGCGTCGCTCCGGCATTGCCGAGGACCGCATTCACTTCGTCGGTAATACGATGATCGACACGCTGCTTGCCAACCTCGACCGGCTCCGTCCGCCAGGCTTCTGGCAGGAACTGGGACTGGCGGAGGGCGGCTACTTCGTGGTGACGCTGCACCGTCCGGCCAATGTGGACGCGGCGGGCGGTTTGGCGCGATTGCTGCGGGCCATCGGCGCGGCCACGCGCGGGCTGCCCGTCGTCTTTCCCGTCCACCCGCGCACGGCAAAGGCGCTGCAGGAGGTGCCGGACATTCCGGCGAATATCCGCACCGTCGAGCCGCAGCCGTACCTGGAGTTCAACTATCTCGTGCGCCATGCCAGGGCGGTGCTCACGGATTCAGGCGGCATCACCGAGGAGGCCACGGTGATGGGCATTCCCTGTCTGACGCTGCGGGACACCACGGAACGTCCGGAAACCGTCACGCTCGGCACCAACGAGTTGATCGGCACCAATCCCGATGCCATCAAGCCTGCGCTGGACAAGCTGTTCGCCGGACAATGGAAAAAGGGCGGCATTCCCGAGCTGTGGGACGGGCGCACGGGCGAGCGCATCGTCGCCGTTCTGGAAAGGGTTCTTTGAACCTGCGCAAGGCGAGGTTGTACTTCGACACCCTGCGCCATCTGAAACCGGTGCAGGTGTGGGGACGCATGGCCTTCCGCGTGCGGCGCCCCAGTCCCGACCTCAGGCCGGCCCCACCCAGGAGAGCGCCGACCGGCCGTTGGACGGCGCCGGCCGAGCGGCTGCCGAGCATGACGGCCCCGCATCGCTTCCGCTTCCTGAACGAGGACCACGAGGTAGCGGCTGCGGCCGACTGGAACGATCCCGCGCTGGCAAAGCTCTTGCTCTACAACGTTCATTATTTCGACGACCTGAACGCGCTGGGCGCGGCGGAACGCTCGCCCTGGCACGAGCAGTTGATCAGGGACTGGATTGAGCACAACCCGCCAGCTTGCGGCACGGGCTGGGAGCCTTATCCGCTGTCGCTGAGGATCGTCAATTGGATCAAGCGAGACCTCGGGGGACGGCCGCTCGACGAGACCGCGCGGCAGTCCCTCGCCGTTCAGGTGCGCTACCTGTCGCAACGGCTGGAACATCACCTGCTGGGAAATCACCTCTTCTCCAATGCCAAGGCGCTCGTCTTCGCCGGATGCCATTTCGAGGGCGTCGAGGCGGCGAACTGGCTCACGTGCGGTTTGGAGATTCTCTCGGCGCAGATCCCGGAGCAGATACTTGCCGATGGCGGCCACTTCGAGCGCAGCACCATGTACCACGCGCTCGCCTACGAAGACATGCTGGACTTGGTGAACCTGGCCGCGACTTTTCCGGAGGCGCTTGCGCCATGGGCAGCGGCAATCGCCGGCTGGCGCGAGCGGCCGCGGGAGATGGGAAAGTGGCTGGCAGCCATGTGCCATCCGGACGGGGAGATCGCCTTCTTCAACGATGCCGCGCCGGGCGTGGCGCCTGCTCCCGCCCGTCTCTTCGACTATGCCGAGCGGCTCGGCTACGACCGGCCGGCAGCGGGTGGCGACGGCGTCACCTGGCTGAAGCCGTCCGGCTATGTCCGGCTCCAGAGCGGGCCCGCCGTCGTGCTCATCGACGTCGCGCCCGTCGGGCCGGACTACCTGCCCGGCCATGCCCATGCCGATACCCTGAGCTTCGAGTTGTCGCTCGGCGGCCAGCGGGTGATCGTCAATTCCGGCACGTCGCGCTACGGCGTGGGACCCGAGCGCCAGCGCGAACGGGCGACTGCCGCGCATTCGACGGTCGAAGTGGACGGCCAGGATTCCTCGGAAGTGTGGGGCGGCTTCCGGGTGGCGCGCCGGGCCCGCGTGTTCGATGTGTGCGCCGCAGCCCATGACGCCGTGCTCGAAGTGCGCGCCGCCCATGACGGCTATGCGAGGCTGGCCGGCCGGCCGATCCACCGCCGTACCTGGCGCCTGTCGGATGGCGCGCTGGAGGTGGCGGATCGGATCGAAGGTGACTGCCGGACGGCGGTGGCGCGCTATCACTTCCACCCGGCGATCGATATCGGGATCGAGGGCAGCGGCGGGTCGGTCGCCGGCCTCGGGGGCGACGCGCGCTGGTCGGCGGAGGCCGGCGACGTCGCTGTGAGAAAATCGGCTTTTGCCCCGGCATTCGGCAAGATTCTCGACAACAGCTGCCTCGAGGTACGGCTCGTCCAACGGGAAGCGGTCTTTCGCCTCGGCTGGGACAGCCGCGGACGGCCTCGGGAAGAGATGAATTGAAGATTCTGGTATTGAGCTTTTATTTCCGGCCCGACCTGAGCGCGGGATCCTTTCGCGCCACGGCCCTGGTCGAGGCCCTGAGGGCGCAGGCGCCCGACGCCCGGATCCTCGTGGTGACGTCGCTTCCCAATCGCTACTCGTCGTTCGCGGTCGATGCACCCGAGTTCGAGGACGAGGCGGGCGTCTCCGTCACGCGGATCGCACTGCCGTCCCATCAGGGCGGCATGCTCGATCAATCGAAGAGCTTCCTGTCCTTCGCCATCCGCGCATGGAAACGGGTGCGGAACGAGGACATCGATGTCGTCTTCGCGACCTCGAGCCGACTGATGACGGCCGCGCTGGGCGCGTGGATCGCGATGCGCAAGGGCGCCTTGCTCTACCTCGACATCCGCGACATTTTCGTAGACACCATCAAGGACGTCCTGCCGCGGAAGGCAGCGCGCATCGCGCACCCGCTGTTCGCCCTGGTCGAGCGCATGACGATCTCGCGCGCGAGAAGCGTGAATCTGGTTTCCGGCGGCTTCCGCCAATACTTCGAGCAACGCTACCCGCGCCAGCGGTTCACGTATTTCACCAACGGCATCGACGATGAATTCCTTTGCGCGGCGCCGACCGCAGCGTCCGCCATCAAGACCGGCGGTCCATTGCTCGTGGTGTATGCGGGCAATCTCGGCGAAGGACAGGGCCTGCATGGCATCTTGCCGCAGCTTGCCAAGCGCACCGAAGGAAAGCTGCGTTTCCGGATCATCGGTGACGGCGGACGGAAGGCTCGGCTGCTGCAGGGTCTCGCGGACGCCGGCGTGACGAATGTCGAGATACTGCCGCCGGTGTCGCGCGACCGTCTGCTCGAGCACTATCGCGCGGCGGACGTTCTGTTCATGCATTTGAACAACCATGACGCATTCGAGAAGGTGCTGCCGTCCAAGGTGTTCGAATACGGCGCGCTGGGCAAGCCGATCTGGGCCGGCGTGCCGGGTTTCGCCGCCGACTTCGTGCGCGCGGAAGTCGACAATGCCGTCGTCTTTCCTCCTTGCAATGCGGATGCTGCGCTCGCCGCCCTGGCCGGGCTGGTGATCCGGGAGCAACCGCGTCCGGCCTTCATCCGGAAGTTTGCGCGGGCGGAGATCTGTCGCGCCATGGCCGCCGATATCCTGGCCGCAGGACGTGGCGGCAACTGAGCGGATACTGGTCACCGGCGCGGGCGGCTTCATCGGGAGCCGCTTGCTGCGACCCGGGGACCGCGCTCTGGTTCGGCATGCCGCAAAGACGCCGCATGCGGCTGTCGGCGACCTGCTCGACCCCCGCTCCTTGATGGCGGCCTGCGCGAGGATCGAAACCATATTCCACTGCGCCGGGTATGCGCACGCGTTTCGCGCATCGGACCCGGACGCGCATTGGCGCATCAACTACGAAGGCACCCGGAACCTGCTCGACGCGGCGGCGGCGTGCGGCGTGCGGCGCTTCGTCTTCCTCTCGAGCGTGAAGGCGATGCCGGATCCGGGGACGGCATGCGCCGACGAATCGTTTGCCGGAGAACCGGCGACGCCCTACGGCAAGGCCAAGCGCGCAGCAGAAGAGGCCGTGCTCGAAGCCGGCGCAAGAACCGGCATGCACGTCGTCAATCTCCGGCTGGCGATGGTGTATGGGCGCGGGGGGCGAGGGAATCTCGAGCGCATGGCACGCGGCATTCGCGCCGGATGGTTTCCCCCCTTGCCGGAGACGGGCAACCGGCGATCGCTGCTCCATGTCGAGGATGCAGTTGCGGCCATGCGCCTAGTTGCGGCGCGCCCTGAGGCGAACATGGCAACCTACATCGTGGCCGATGGGGCCCCGCATTCGGGGCGCCAGCTCTATGACGCCATCCGCGCCGCATTACAATTGCCGCCGGCGACGTGGTCGGTGCCGGCAAGCCTGCTGCGCGCAGCAGGCGTGGCCGGTGATCGGCTCGGCGGGTCGATGCAGCGGACATTGCCTTTCAATTCGGAGGTGGTGGCACGTCTGCTCGACTCCGCGTGGTATTCGCCGGCCCGGATCCGGGGCGAACTGGGTTGGCAGGCAAGCATCCCGCTGGCCGCGGGAATCAAGGAGATGCTCGGTGTCGAAGCGGGTGTTTGACGTTGTCGTGGTCTTGTGGGCGATGATCCTGCTGGCCTTGCCCATGGCCCTAGTCGCCCTGCTCGTCAAGCTCACATCGCCCGGGCCAGTTCTCTACTGGAGCGACCGGGTCGGCAGGCACAACCGGATCTTCAGCATGCCGAAATTCCGCAGCATGCGCGTGGGAACGCCCGCGTTGGCGACCCACCTGCTTGGCGACGCCGCCGCGCACCTGACCCCGATCGGTTCGTTTCTGCGCCGGACGAGCCTGGACGAGTTGCCGCAACTGTGGAGCGTCCTGAAGGGCGACATGAGCCTGGTGGGCCCCCGGCCGGCCCTGTTCAACCAGGACGACCTGGTGGATATGCGCACGCTGAAGGGCATCCATGAACTCGTTCCGGGCCTGACCGGCTGGGCTCAGGTCAATGGGCGCGACGACTTGCCCATCCCACGCAAAGTATCTTACGATCTCGAGTACCTGCAGCGCCGGTCCTTCCTCTTCGACCTCCGGGTCATATGGCTGACGTTCGTCAAGGTCCTCCGGCGCGACGGCGTCAGTCACTGAATACCATGCAGAAGATCATCGGCGACGCCGCTGTTCCGATACTCGCGCTGCCGCGCGTCGCGAAGCGCATCATCGTGCTCGCCGTCGACGCGAGCCTCTGCGTGCTGACGGTCTGGCTTGCCTACTACCTGCGGCTAGGCGAACTCCAGAGCTTTTCCCGGCCGCTGCAGTGGGCCGCCGGCGCATCGGTGGCGATCGCGCTGCCGGTTTTCGTCGTGTCTGGTCTGTATCGCGCGATCTTTCGCTATGCCGGGTGGCGTGCGCTGATGACGGTCACCAAGGCGGTGGCCGTCTATGCGGTGCTCTACGCCACGGTGTTCACCGTCATCGGCATCGCGGGCGTGCCGCGGACCGTCGGGCTGATCCAGCCGATGCTGCTGCTGCTCTCCGTCGGCGCCTCGCGCGCCCTGGCGCGGTTCTGGCTGGGCGGGCTCTACCAGGCGCAGCTGCGGCTTGCCGGCCTGCCCAAGGTGCTGATCTACGGCGCCGGCACGGCGGGCAGGCAACTTGCCGCCGCGATGGCGAACAGCCACGAGATGCGCGTGATTGGCTTCCTCGATGACGACGAGCGGCTGCACGGGCACGTGCTCAACGGCCTGGTCATTTACAGCCCCGCGGACCTCGAAAGCCTCGTCGATTCGTTCCAGGTCAGCGACGTGCTTCTCGCGCTTCCCTCGGCGAGCCGCAAGCGCCGCAACGAGATCCTGGCGCAGATGCTGCACGCCAAGGTGTCGATCCGCACGCTGCCCAGCGTGACCGAACTCTTCCAGGGCAAGGTGAGCGTGTCCGATCTGCGCGAGCTCGACATCGACGACCTGCTCGGCCGCGAGCCGGTGAGCCCGAACCACATCCTGCTCGGACGCAACATCACGGGCAAGATCGTCCTGGTGACCGGCGCCGGCGGCTCGATCGGCAGCGAACTGTGCCGGCAGATTCTGGCCGTCTCGCCTGCCGTGCTGCTGTTAGTCGAGCAGAGCGAATTCGCGCTCTACCAGATCCACCAGGAATTGCTGACGAGGAGCGGAGACGCCGGCGTCAAGCTCGTCCCGCTGCTGGCGTCCGTGCGCGACGAGGATCGCATGCGGGAGATCATGTCGACCTGGAAGCCGGATACCGCGTACCACGCCGCCGCGTACAAGCATGTTCCGCTGGTGGAGCACAATCCGGCGGAAGGCATCCGGAACAACGTGATGGGCACGCTGATCGCCGCCCGGGTGGCCGCCGAACACGGCGTCGCCGACTTCGTGCTGATCAGCACGGACAAGGCGGTCCGCCCGACCAACGTCATGGGGGCGAGCAAGCGTCTGGCGGAGATGGTGCTGCAGGCGCTTTCGGCCGTGCATACGGCCACCAAGTTCACCATGGTGCGCTTCGGCAATGTGCTGGGCTCCTCGGGTTCGGTCGTGCCGAAGTTCAGGCAGCAGATCCGCGATGGCGGCCCCATCACCCTCACCCATCCGGACATCACGCGCTACTTCATGACGATCCCGGAAGCGGCGCAGCTCGTGATCCAGGCCGGTGCGATGGCGAAAGGCGGCGACGTCTTCGTGCTGGACATGGGAGAGCCGGTCAAGATCCTCGACCTCGCGCGCCGCATGATCGAGCTCTCGGGCCTCACCGTGCGCGATGAAGACGATCCCGACGGCGACATCGAGATCGCCATCACGGGATTGCGGCCGGGCGAGAAGCTGTTCGAGGAGTTGCTGATTGGCGACAACCCGAAGCCCACCACCCATCCGCGCATCATGCGGGCCCACGAGGACTTCCTGCCCTGGCCCCTGCTGTCCGCGGAGCTGGCAGGCCTGCAGCGCGCGCTCGACGGAAACGACGTTGGGCTGATACGGGAAATCCTGCAGGGACTGGTCTCGGGATACCAGCCCAACCCCGACATCGTCGATTGGGTTTATCTTGAGCAGGAAGCGGACGACAAACCGGGCAGCGCCGTCGCGGTCTGAGCGGGTAGACTGCGGCGATGAGCAGCTACGCAATCGGCGACATCCAGGGTTGTTATGACGATCTGCGTCGCCTGCTCGACCACGTGGGCTTCGACCCCGATCGGGATCGGGTCTGGTTCGTCGGCGACCTCGTCAACCGGGGCCCGCAATCGCTCGAAGTCCTCAGGTTCGTGCGCGGCCTCGGCGATGCCGCCGTCGTGGTGCCGGGCAATCACGATCTCCATCTAGTGATGCAAGCCGACGGCTTCGGCAAGGCGAACCGTGAAGACACGCTGGCACCGGTCCTGTCTGCACCTGACTGCGGCGATCTGATGGCGTGGCTGCGCAGTCGTCCGCTCTTCCATGTCGAAGGCGAATACGCCATGGTGCATGCGGGCCTGCTGCCGCAATGGACGGTGGCGCAAGCGCAGGCGCTTTCCGACGAAGTCGCTGCCGCGCTCTGCGGCCCGGGCTACCGCGACTTTCTCGCCAACATGTGGGGTTCCGAGCCGACGGCCTGGCGCGACGATCTGGCCGGCTGGGATCGGCTTCGCATCGTGGTCAATGCCATGACCCGCATGCGCTACGTCCGTGCCGACGGCGCCATGGAATTGCGCGCGCCCGGCGCGAAGGCGCCGCCCGAGCGGGCCCCGGCCGGCTGCGTGCCCTGGTTCGACGCGCCGGGGCGCGTGAGCGCCGACCACACGATCGTATGCGGGCACTGGTCTGCGCTCGGTTTCAGGCAATCGCCGAACCTGCTCGCGCTCGATTCCGGCTGCCTGTGGGGCGGCAGCCTCACGGCGGTGCGTCTCGAGGATCGCAAGGTATTCCAGCTGGCGTGCCGGCGCCAGGTGGAGCCGCACGGCTGGCAGTGATTGCCGGGCTTCGCCCGGCAGCGCTCAATGCGTGACCCGCGTCGCCCCGTGCCCCGACAGGATGCGCACGCGTTCGCCCGGATGGAAGGCCTCGTCGGCCTCTTGGGTGACGGCGATCATCTGTCCGTTGTCGAGCTTGATGGTGATCTCGAGGCCGGCGCGCTTGCTGGCCCGATCCTCGATGGCGTTGCCGGCGACACCGCCAGCCACCGCGCCGAGGATTGCGCCGACGGTGCTGCCGCGACCGCCGCCGACGTTGCTGCCGGCCATGCCGCCGATGGCGCCTCCGGCCAGCGTACCGACCGGCGTGCGGTCGCCCTCGATGGTCACCTGCCGCACGCTCTCGACGACGCCCATGCGCACCGTCATTTCGCCGCGCGCCTGCGACGGCGAATAACTGCCGCCCGACTGGCTGCTGGCGCATCCCGCCAGGGCGAGCAGGGCAGCGGTGAGGAAGGCGATCGTGCGATGGTTCGTCATGGCGTTTCCTTTCAAAGCGGTTCGCCGAAAGCGGCCTGGAAGCGGTCGGCGATGTCCTGGCGCGTCATCTTGTGGTTCTGGCCGCCGCGGTGCGCGATCTTGACGGCCCCCATCAGCGAGGCCAGCCGACCCGTCTTGAGCCACGGCCAACCCTGCGCGATGCCGTAGAGCAGGCCGGCACGGTAAGCGTCGCCGCAGCCGGTGGGATCGACCACGTCATCTGCCTTAACGCTCGGGATGGCGAGCCGTTGACCGTCCGCATGAATCTCGGAACCCGCCGCGCCCAGTGTGACGATCAGCGCCTTCACTTCCCGGGCCAAGTCCACGATGCTGCGCCCGGTCCGCTCCGCCAGCAGCTTCGCTTCGTAGTCATTGACCGTGCAGTAATCGGCGAGTTTCAGGAAGTCCAGCAGTTCGGGACCGTCGAACATCGGCAAACCCTGGCCGGGATCGAAGACGAAGGGGATGCCGGCGGCCTTCAGGTCGCGCGCGTGCTCCAGCATGCCCTGGCGGCCGTCGGGGGCGACGATCGCGAGCTTGACGCCTTGGGTGTCCGCGATCCGGTTGGCGTGCGAATGGTTCATGGCGCCCGGATGGAAGGCCGTGATCTGGTTGTCGTCGAGATCGGTCGTGATGAAGGCCTGTGCAGTGAAGGTGCCGGCGATCTCCCGCACGTGGCGCATGTCGAGCTCGAGATGCTGCAGCCGCTGCTTGTAGGGACCGCTGTCGTCGCCAATGCTCGCCATGATGAGCGGATCGCCGCCCAGCAGGCGCAGATTGTAGGCGATGTTGCCGGCGCAGCCGCCGTACTCGCGCCGCATGTCGGGCACGAGGAAGGCGACGTTCAGGATGTGGATCTGCTCGGGCAGGATGTGGTTCTTGAAGCGGTCGTGGAACACCATGATGGTGTCGTAGGCAAGCGAGCCGCAGATGAGGGTCTTCGACATGATGGGCGCTCAGGGATAGAAAACGTAAAGCTGGTAGCCCGCGGCCGGAACGTTGGGCGCTTCGACCAGGAGGTTGACGGCGACCTCGCTGCGCGGGCCGAAGCCGCCGGCCAGTGCTTGCGGCGGCAGGTATTCGGCGGGCGTGAGCACGCGGCGCACCAGGGGCTGGTCGCCCGTGTCGCTCAGCGTGACTTCGAGGTCGGGGAATTGCTGCACGAACGGCGCGCGGTTCTTCAGCGTGGCGGAGAGCGAGAGTCGGCCGTCGCTCTCGGGGGACAGCCCGGAGGCCTCGATGCCGATCAGCTCCACCTTGCGCGGCAGGTCCACCTCGCAGCCGAACGGCGCGCAGAGGCCTTCGAGCAAAGGTTTCATGCCGGGAGAGAGCACCGCGATCTCGGTGCGGTAGTGGATCGCGGCCTGCATCAGCAGCAAGGCGAGGGCGGCGGCGGAACCGAGCGCCCATGGCCACTTGCGCTGCGGCGCTTCTTGGTGGAGCAGCGGCTCGAGCGCGGGCGTCGGAGCGTCCGGGGCCGTCTTTTCGGGGGCAGCGAGTTCCGGCTCGGCGGCTGCGGGCGCCTCCACCGCGGCGGGTGTGGGAGCGGCCTCAGGAGCCGGCGGCGAGAGACTCGCGGCGGCACCCTCGTTCTCCTCCGGCTGCCTGTCGGCGGCGGCCGGCGGGGGCGGCGCTGGAGCCGGAGGGGGGGCGGAAGGAGCTTCGGCCGCGGTGGCGTCTTCCCCAGCCGGGATGGCCGCTTCGGGTAGACCAGCGGTCGCGGGGTCCGCGTCTGTGGCCGGGGATTCGGCCGCGGTCGCGGGTTCGGCCTGGAGGTCCGGCACCGCGACGGGCTCCGACGAGGCGGACGGTTCTTCAGCGCCCGAAGCTTGCAGCGCCTGCCCTGTTTCCGGTTCGTCCTGGATGTCGGAAGCGGCGGAAGCGTCAGCGGGAACGATTGGAACAGCGGGAGTTGCGGGCGCCGGCGTTTCCGGCGTGCTCTCCGGCGCGGCTTCGTTCGCCGACAGCGCCACCGGCCGCGGTTCCTCGATCAGCGCTTCGAGCGCGTCGAACACATCCTGGCAATGTCCGCAGCGCACCCGGCCGTGGCGCGCCTTCAACTGGTCGGGGGTGACGCGGAACGTCGTCTGGCAGCGCGGGCAGCGCGTCAGCACGGCGCGCGGCTCCCTTCCAGCCGGACCCAGCCCTCGTCGACGGCGCCGACGGTCAGTTGCAGCCAGGGAGCGTAGGCGTCGATGACCTGTTGTGCCTGGGTTTCCAGCACGCCGGAGAGGGCGATGCGGCCGCCCGGCGCGACGCGGCCGGAGAGCAGGGGGGCCAGCACGCAAAGCGGATTCGTCAGGATGTTGGCCACGACGCGATCGAAAGTCTCGTTCAGCGGTTGGCGCGTATGTCTCAGCGTCAGCTGCACGCCGTTGCGTTCCGCGTTGTCGCGCGCGGCAACCAGCGCGTTCTCGTCGATATCGACGCCCAGCACGCTGCCGGCGCCGAGCTTGGCGGCGGCGATGCCCAGGATGCCGGAGCCGCAGCCGTAGTCGAGCACGGTGAGACCTCGTACGGGAACGCCGTCTTCGGCCTGAAGGGGGGCAAGGGACGCCATGTCGCCGCCGATGTTAGCGCAGAGCCAGTCGAGGCATAGCCGCGTGGTCGGATGCGAACCGGTGCCGAAAGCCATGCCGGGGTCGAGCTGCAGGCAGACGGCGCCGGGGTCGGGCGCGCTGTGCCACGAGGGCACGATCCAAAGCCGCTCGTTGATGCGGATCGGGTCGAACTGGGCCTGCGTCAGCTGCACCCAGTTCTCCTCAGCCACTTCGGTGTATTCGACCTCAGGCAGTTCCAGGATGCCGATCTCGCGGCAGGCCGCGGCGATGCGCTGCGCCAGCTCGTCGCCGGGCTCGAACAGGGCGATCACCCGGCTGGTCGCCCACAGCGGCGTGGCCGGACTGCCGGGTTCGCCGAACTGCGGGGTCTCGCGTTCGGTGCCGGCGTCGGCGTCCTCGACGCTCACCGACAGCGCGCCCTGCCCGAGCAGGGCCTCCGAGAGCGCCTCGGCGTGTTGCGCGTCAGTCGCGAGCGCGGCGCTGATCCACACGGATCACTTTCCTTCGCTGGCCTTGCCCCGTGCGGCCAGCTTCTCTTCGAGGTAGTGGATGCTGGAGCCGCCCTTGACGAAGCGATCGTCGAGCATCAGCTCCTGATGCAGCGGGATGTTGGTCTTGATGCCGTCGACCATCATCTCGGACAGCGCGATGCGCATGCGGCGGATGGCCTGGTCGCGCGTGTCGCCGTAGGCGATCAGCTTGCCGATCATCGAGTCGTAGTTGGGCGGCACGGTGTAGCCGGTGTAGGCGTGCGAATCGACACGGATACCGGGGCCGCCGGCCGGATGCCAGTTGGTGATCTTGCCCGGCGACGGCGTGAACTTGAACGGGTCTTCGGCGTTGATGCGGCACTCGATGGCGTGGCCGCGCGTCTCGATGTCGCGCTGGCGGAACCACAGTTTCTCGCCGGCGGCGATGCGCACCTGGGCTTGCACGATGTCGATGCCGGTCGTGAGTTCCGTGACCGGGTGCTCGACCTGAACGCGCGTGTTCATCTCGATGAAATAGTACTCGCCGTTCTCGTAGAGGAACTCAAAGGTTCCGGCGCCGCGGTAGCCGATGCGGCGGCAGGCTTCGGCGCAACGTTCGCCGATGCGGGCGAGGGCGCGGCGGTTGATTTCCGGCGCCGGCGCCTCCTCGATCACCTTCTGGTGGCGGCGCTGCATCGAGCAGTCGCGCTCGCCGAGCCAGACGGCGTTCTTGTGGTTGTCGGCGAGGATCTGGATTTCGATGTGGCGCGGGTTCTCGAGGAACTTCTCCATGTACACCATGGGATTGCCGAAAGCCGCCTGGGCTTCGGCGCGCGTCATGTTCACGGCGTTCGAGAGAGCCGCTTCGGTATGGACGACGCGCATGCCGCGCCCGCCGCCGCCGCCGGCCGCCTTGATGATCACCGGGTAGCCGATGTCGCGAGCGATCTTGATGATTTCCTTGGGGTCTTCCGGCAGCGCGCCCTCGGAGCCGGGCACGCAGGGCACGGCCGCCGCCTTCATGGCGTCCTTGGCGCTGACCTTGTCGCCCATGAGGCGGATGGTTTCGGGCTTGGGGCCGATGAATACGAAGCCGGACTTCTCGACGCGTTCGGCAAAGTCCGCGTTCTCGGACAGGAAGCCGTAGCCGGGGTGGATGGCCTCGGCATCGGTGACCTCGGCCGCGGAGATGATGGCGGGGATGTTGAGGTAGCTGTGGGAGGAGGCGGCGGGCCCGATGCACACCGATTCGTCGGCGAGCTTCACGTACTTGGCCTCGGCGTCGACCTCCGAATGCACGGCGACTGTCTTGATGCCCAGTTCGCGGCAGGCACGCAGCACCCGAAGGGCGATCTCGCCTCGGTTCGCGATGAGAACTTTCTCGAACATGCTGTTATCTGCGCCTATTTATTCGTAAAGGAACAGTGGCTGGCCGTATTCGACGGGCTGGCCGTTTTCGACGAGGATCGCCTTGATGGTGCCCGACGCTTCGGCCTCGATCTCGTTCATCAGCTTCATGGCTTCGATGATGCAAAGCGTGTCGCCCTGCTTGAAGCTGCTGCCCACCTCGACGAACGGGGCGGCGCCGGGGCTGCCGGAACGGTAGAAGGTGCCGACCATGGGCGCCTTGAGCACCTTGCCTTCCGGCTGCGCGGGGGCGGCTTCGGCCGGGGCCGGCGCGGCGGCCGGGGCGACGGGCGCAGCAACGGGGGCGGCGGACGGCAGCATCACGGTGGTCTGCGCGGTCGGCGCGAGGTGCTTGGCAATGCGAATCTTCTCTTCGCCTTCGCTGATTTCGAGCTCGGAAATGCCCGAGTTCTGGACGAGGTCGATCAGGGTCTTGAGTTTGCGTAGATCCATGGTTGTTTCCTGCTTTGAGGGGCCGCAGCCCCGGGCGGCCTAAGACCGGCGGATACGGGCCAGGGCTGCGTCGAGGGCCAGTTCGTAGCCCTGGGCGCCCAGGCCGCAGATGACTCCGACGGCGATGTCGGAGAAGTAAGAGTGCTGGCGGAACGCTTCCCGCGCATGAATGTTCGACAGATGCACTTCGATGAACGGAATGGCGACGCCCGCCAGGGCATCGCGCAGCGCCACGCTGGTATGCGTGTAGCCGCCCGGATTGATTACGATGAATTCGATGCCTTCGGCGGCGGCGGCCTGGACCCGGTCGATCAGCTCACCCTCGCTGTTGCTCTGGAAGCTTTCGATCTGAACGCCGTCGGCGCGTCCGCGCGCTTCCATCGCCGCGTGGATGTCGGCGAGCGTCTGCCGACCGTAGATTTCGGGTTCACGCCGGCCCAGGAGATTGAGGTTGGGCCCATGCAGGACCAGGATTCGTGGTCCGCGGGTGTCTTCTGAACCGCCCTTTTGCCGGTTGGTTTGCTTGGACATGGCCGCTAGTTTGCCGCAAATCGCAGCAACTTGTCCAGTGGGGCTATGACCTTGGACAGGGCGCGGCCCTATTTGAGCAGTGCAGCCACCGCCTCGAGCCGCGCTCGCGCGGGGGTGCGTCCGGTGTGCGGATTGCGCTGCTGCCGGCGTTCCGCCAGGTAGGGGAAGATCGAGAGCCTGACCGGCACGCCGTCCCAGTCCAGGCTCAGCTGTGCGTCCATCTCGTCGGGCCGTCCTCGCGACTTCTCGTCGATTTCGTAGGGGATGCTGCGAGATAGCAGTGCGATCTCGACGTCCTTCGCACTGTCGGCATAGAGTTCGAGCTCCACGCCCGCGTAGCGCCCCGCGGTGCCGTCGAGAACCGGGCCGGTCAGGTAGGGTCGGAAGTCGGAGAGCAGTTCCATGACGTCGAGCGCGACCCGGCGCAGCATCCTCAGCCGCTCGGGCTGTTCCTCGTCCTGGTAGAGGGCCTGGTAGGCCCGCAGCTCGGCCTCGATCTCTTCGTTGGTCGGCAGCGTATCGAGGTCGCCGGCGCCGAGCGCCTTGGTGGCCTTGCGCTTGGCGTAGCCGTAGTCCGAGATGCCGTCTTCGGCCATCATCCGGGCGGCCAAGCCGGCGATTTCGCGGCGCAGGGAATTGCCGGTGGCAGGGTGCTTGCGGCGTGGCATGGCGGGCGAACGGGTCGGGGCCATCGGTTAGAATCGACGACCATTATTGCACGGCACAACGGGTCCCATGCACATCCACATCCTCGGCATCTGCGGCACGTTCATGGGCGGCATCGCCCTGCTGGCGCGGGCCGCAGGCCATCGCGTCACGGGCTGCGACGCCAACGTCTACCCGCCCATGAGCACGCAGTTGCAGGCCGAGGGCATCGACCTCGTCGAAGGCTACGGCCCGGATCAGACCGCGCTCGCGCCCGACCTTTACGTCGTCGGCAATGCGATCTCGCGCGGCAACCCGCTGCTCGAGGAAATCCTGGACCGCAACCTGCCGTACGTCTCCGGGCCCCAGTGGTTGGCCGACAACATCCTCCGTGGTCGCTGGGTTCTCGCCGTAGCGGGCACTCACGGCAAGACGACGACGACTTCGCTGCTGGCCTGGATTCTGGAGGATGCGGGGCTGAACCCGAGCTTCCTGGTCGGCGGCGTGCCGCAGAATTTCGGGCTCTCCGCACGGCTGACCGATTCGCCCTTCTTCGTCATCGAGGCCGACGAGTACGACACGGCCTTCTGCGACAAGCGCTCCAAGTTCGTCCACTACCGCCCGCGCACGGCGATCCTGAACAACCTGGAGTTCGACCATGCGGACATCTTCAGTGATCTTGCGGCCATCGAGACCCAGTTCCATCATTTCGTGCGCACTTTGCCCGGCCAAGGCTTGATCGTCGCCAACGGCCGCGAGGAATCGCTCAAGCGGGTGCTGGCGCGCGGCTGTTGGACGCCGGTAGAGTGGTTCGATTCGCCCGACGGCTGGCAGGCAGGCGAGGCCGACGGTCGCGGCGCCTTCGACGTGACGCTCGCCGGCCAGCCGGTGGGCCGGGCGCAGCTGGAGTTGCTCGGCGCCCATAATCGGGCCAATGCCGTGGCGGCCCTCGCCGCCGCGCGCCATGCGGGCGTCCCCGTGGGCGCCGGGCTGGCCGCGCTTGGGCGCTTCAAGGGCATCAAGCGTCGGCTCGAGGTGCGTGGCCAGGTGCGGGGCGTGATCGTGTACGACGATTTCGCGCATCACCCGACCGCGATCACCGTAACCATCGACGGCCTGCGCAAGAAGATCGGCGCCGATCGCATTCTTGCCGTACTGGAACCCCGCTCGAACACCATGAAGCTCGGCACGATGAAGGCGCAGCTGCCCGGTAGCCTCGCGGCGGCCGACCAGGTGTTCTGTTACGCGAAGAATCTTGGCTGGGACGCCGCGGAGGCGCTGTCGCCGATGGGGGCCAAGGCCGACGTCTTCGAGGATCTGGATCTGATGGTCAGTGCCATCGTCGCGGCCGCCCGGCCGGGCGACCACGTCCTGGTCATGAGCAACGGCGGCTTCGGCGGCATCCACGGCAAGTTGCTCGAGGCCTTGGCCGCCTGAGGCGGCATCCTCTTTTCCAGCAGGACAAAACGAAACGGGCAGCCCGCAGGCTGCCCGTGGAGCGGAAACCGGTGCCCGGTCAGGCCTGGGCCGTCAGCGTTCCCTTCATCTTTTGCAGTGCCTTCGCCTCGATCTGGCGGATGCGCTCGGCCGAGACGCCGTATTCGGCGGCCAGTTCGTGCAGCGTGGCCGCTTCTTCGCCGTCTTCCACCAGCCAGCGCCGCTGGACGATGGCGCGGCTGCGGTCATCGAGCGCGGCCAGGGCTTCGCGCAGGCCCTCGCTCTCCAGCCGATCGCGTTCCTTGCGCTCGATCATCGCCGTCGGTTCGCTGCCCGCGTCGGCTGCCAGGTAGGCGATCGGCGCATAGTGCTCGTCATCGTCTTCGTTCAGGGGCTCGAGCGAAACGTCCCCGCCCGTCAGGCGGGTTTCCATTTCGACGACCTCGGACGGCTTGACGCCCAGAGTCTTCGCCATGGCGTCGACTTCGCCGGCGCCCAGCGTGCCCAGACCCTGCTTCATGCTGCGCAGGTTGAAGAACAGCTTGCGCTGGGCCTTGGTGGTGGCGATCTTCACCAGCCGCCAGTTCTTCAGGATGTATTCGTGGATTTCGGCCTTGATCCAATGGACGGCGAACGAGACCAGGCGGACGCCCCGCTCAGGGTCGAAGCGCTTGACCGCCTTCATGAGGCCGATGTTGCCCTCCTGGATCAGGTCGGCATGCGGCAGGCCGTAACCCATGTAGCCGCGGGCGACGGCGATGACCAGCCGCAGATGAGAAAGCACCAACTGGCGCGCCGCGTCGAGGTCGTTCTCGTTGCGGAACCGGCGAGCCAGCGACACCTCCTCCGCTTCCGTGAGCATGGGCACGCGGTTGGCGGCCTGGATGTAGGCCTCCAAGCTGCCCGCCGTCGACGGCATGGCGAATTGGGGAAGCGTCAGGGCATTGCTCATACGCAGAGTCCTCCTTCAGCACTATGTTAGCACTCGGTACTTACGAGTGCTAATTCTGCCGCGAGTTCCTGACAAAATCAATCGGGATACGGAAAAAGGGGGGCGGGTGGCCGTCAAGAGACCAGACGGCCGCTGATGCGGCCATCACGCCCAGCTCAGCGCCGGGCCTTGCGCCCCGCGGCCGCTTCCCGGGCGGCGTTGCCTCCGGCCTTCTCGATGATGGCGTCGAGGTTGTCGTCGAGCGTGGGCCGGTCCTCGCGGAAGTAGAGGCCGAGTGCCGGTGTCGAATCGTTCATGGCTTCGCGCAGGGCGGCCAGCCGGTCGGTCGGGTCGTGGTCGGCGGGCAGATCTCGCACCTTGGTGCCGAGATTGACGTAGGTCCGGTGCGTCTTGTCGAAGGTGACGCAGGGCGAAATGATGTGGAGGTAGGAGAAGCCCCGATGGGCCAGCGCGGCCGATACCATGGTGCGCAGGTGCTCGGGTCGTCCGGCGTAGGACTGGCCGACCCAGCTCGCGCCGGCCGACAGCAGTGTCATCAGTGGGTTGATCGGGCGGTCCAGGTTCTCGTAGGGCGAGGTTGTGGTGCGGAAGCCGACGGCGGAAGTCGGCGAGGTCTGGCCCTTGGTGAGCCCGTAGATGCCGTTGTCGAACAGCAGGTAGGTGATGTTGACGTTGCGCCGGGCGGCGTGGGGCACATGGCCGCCGCCGATGGCGAAGCCGTCGCCGTCGCCGCCGACCGCAACTACCGTGAGCGCGGGGTTGGCCGTCTTCACGCCGGTCGCAACCGGCAGCGCGCGTCCGTGCAGCGTGTGCATGCCGTAGGTGTTCATGAAGAACGGGAAGCGCGACGAGCAACCGATGCCCGATACGACCACCGCGTCCTCGTAGGGCACGCCCTGTTCGCACAGCGCCGAGGCCACGGCATCCACGATCGCAAAGTAGCCGCAGCCCGGGCACCAGGTCGGCAGCGCTTTGGAGCGATAGCCGAGGCGTCCGCTGTCCTCGACCTGCTTGAGCTTTTCTTCCAGATAGACGGGTCTGATGTCACCCATGGCTGTCTTCCTTTCAGGCGGCCTGGCGCGCAGGCGTGCGTCCCGCCAAGCGGCGGATCTCGGCGAGGATCTCCTCGACGTCCATCGGCGCGCAGGGCACGCGCGCCAGCCGCGTCACCGCGTGCGGCACATGGCTCTGCAGGATGCCGGCGAACTGGCCCTGGTAATTGACCTCGGGCACCAGCACCTGGCCGCAGTCAGCGATGAACGCCTCGACCGCCTCGGTCGGGAAGGGCGAGATCATCACCACCTTCATCGCGGCGCAGCGGATGCCTTCCTCGCGCGCCCGCAGCATCGCCTCGAGCACTTCGCCGAAGGTCGAGCCCCAGGCGACGACGCCGACGTCAACCTGGCCTTCGTCGCCGAAGCGCTTGTAGGCGTTGAAGCCCGGATGATCGAGCGCGGCCCTGAGCTTCTCGTGCCGCTTGCGGCTCATGTTGGTATGCATCTCGCCCTGGTCGTTGGGGCGGCCCAGTTCGTTGTGCTCGAGCCCCGTGGCGATGTACATGCCGCCCGTCTGCCCCGGGATGCTGCGCGGGCTGAGATGGTCAGGCGTCAGCGCATAGCGCTTGAAGCCGTTGCCGCGCGTGTCGGCCCAGGCGTTGCAGTCCGCCTGGAAAGGCGGCTTGGCGGGGAAGGGCACGGTCTCGTAGCGGTTGGAGAGATAGAGGTCGAGCAGCACGATGACCGGCACCTGGTAGGCCTCGGCCATCTCGAACGCCATGCCGCCGAGCCGGTAGCAGCCATCGACGTTGGTCGGGGCGACGACGATGCGCGGCGCGTCGCCATGACCGCCGTAGACCGCCATGTTGAGGTCCGACTGCTCGGTCTTGGTCGGCATGCCGGTCGATGGGCCGCCGCGCTGCGAGACGAACACGACGCAGGGAATCTCGGCGATGACGCCCAGGCCGAGCATCTCGGCCATCAGCGCCAGCCCCGGACCCGACGTCGCGGTGGCCGTACGCGCACCCGTGAAGCCGGCGCCCACCGTCGCAGAGATCGCCGCGATTTCGTCTTCCGTCTGCACCAGCCGCTTGCCGTGCTTGGGCATCTCGCTGGCCAGCCGCTCCATGATGGAAGTGGCCGGGGTGATCGGGTAGCCGAAGAAGGTGTCGATGCCGGCGTCGATGGCGCCGCGCACCACCGCGGCGTTGCCGCTGATCATCTCCAGCGTGGCGCCGGCGGTCTTCGCCGGGGGCGGGCCGAAGACGATGTCGTCCAGGCGGAACCAGCGCTCGCCTTCCTCGAAGCCGGCACGCAGCGCGGCTTCGTTCTTCCTGGCGACCTCGGCCTTGCTCTTGAACTTGGCGTTCAGCGCGCGCAGGAAAGGCTCGATCGGCAGGCGGAATAGGCCGGCGATGTAGCCCAGCACCACGACATTGCGCGAGCGCGCGGATCCGGTGCTCTTCTCCGACAATTCTCGGATCGGCGCGTTGTAGGGAATCTGGCCCGGGTCGATGTGGGCGCTGATGTGTGCGCCCTCGGGCAGCGGGCCGACCGAGCCGCTCTCGTAGATCACGGCGCCCCATTCGCGCGCCTCATGGACATGCGGGATCGCGTGGCTGTCGTCGAGCGAGACGAGAACGTCCGATTGCTGCTTGAGCGAATAGGCCTGCTCGTCGGTCACGCGCAGCCGCGCGATGCACTTGCCGAAGCCGCGGATCTCGGGCGGATAGACGTCGAAGCTGATCACGCGGTAGCCCATCTCGGCCAGGGCGCGCCGCAGGATGTCGCCGGCGGCGATGGTGCCGTCGCCAGCCGAGCCGACGATTGCGATCTGGATGTCCGTAGCCATCACTGATACTCCCAAAACGGCGACTCGATCTTCCCGTCCGTGGTCAGGCGCAGGGCCTCGTCCTGCGTCGCCACCCAGGGCTCGTCCGCGCCGGTGATGTTCTTCGCCGCGAGCTCGCCCATCGCCCGCACGTTCTTCCAGCCGTGGTAGAAGCAGTAGCGGTGCTCGGCCTCGGTCCAGATCTGGCAGACGTCGCCGGCCGCGTAGATGTTCTCGCTGGTGGTACGCAGGTTCGGCTTCACCAGCAGCCCGCGCTCGATGTCGACGCCCGACCCGACCATGAAGTCGAGCGAGGGCGCGACGCCGTAGAAGGGCATGACGACGTCGCCGGGCAGCTCGGTGCCGTCCTGGAACGAGAGCTTGCGCGCTGCCAGTCCTTTGGCCCCGGCCTCGATCGCCGCGATGCCGCCATGTTCCTGCGCTTCGACCACGACGATGCCCATCTTCCGCAGCGCTTCGATGTACTTGGGGCGGTCCTTGTCGGCCACCTCGTGCGGCCAGAAGGTGTAGGGGCCAGCCACCAGCGTCACGCGATGCCCGATCTCGAGCAGCGTGCGCGCGAGGTCCAGCCCGATGGTGTCGCCGCCGAGCAGGATCGCGTGGCCGCCCTTGGGCAGCGCCTCTGCGACGGTGACCGCCTCGCGGTAGGCGCCGAAACCGTGCATCAGCGGACGGAACTCCGAGAGTTCCTCCGGCAGGTAGGCCCCGGCGCCCGAGGCGACCAGCAACGAATCGAAATGCAGGCTCTCCTTGTGTTCGAGCGTGATCGTCTGGCTCGCGCTGTCCACCCCGACGACGCGTGTGGCGCGCCGCAGGTTGATGCGGTTCTCGCGGTAGTACTCGGCCGGATAGATGATGAAGCGCCGCCAGTCGCGCGCGCCGTAGAATACGCGCGGCAGGTCGTAGCGGTTGAAGAACGGCAGCCGCGAGATGGTGATCATGGTGATGCGGCTGTCGGGATCGCGGCTACGCAGCGTCTCGGCCGCCTGGTTGCCGGCGACGCCGCTGCCGATCACGATGTGATGACGGGTAGTCACGCTTCCACCTCCACTTCGGTCAGTTCGCAGCGCGAGATGGCGATGCACTTGATCGGGCAGACGTTGTAGCAGGCGCCGCAGCGTATGCACTCGTTGTTGTCGATCCAGATGGCCCCGACCTTGTTCCACTCCTTGGTCTCGAGCAGCTTGCCGTAGGCGCCGTCGTCGCCGAGCTCGACCCCGCCCACCAGCTTGATGCAGTTGCGCGGCGCCACCTCGATGCAGGCGCGGCAGTAGATGCAGCGGTCGACGTCGATCTGGTAGCGCAGGTGGCAGAGATAACAGCGCTTGGCTTCCTCCTGCGCGATGGCGACGTCCATGCCCGTCTCGACCTCGCAGGCCAGCGACTTGACGCGCTTGGCCAGCTTCGCGGTCGGCATGTGCTGGCGCGGCACGAAGTCGTAGGCGCGCTCGCGCAGCGGCTTTTCCACGGGCTCGATGCGCACCACCTGGCGATGGCGCTCGCGTCCCAGCAGCCAGGCGTCGATGCGCCGCGCGATCTTGCGGCCGTGGCCGACCGCCTGCACCACGGTGGAGGCCCCGCTGACGTAGTCGCCGGCGGCGAACACGCCGGGCTGCGATGTCATGCCGTTGTCCGACAGGCGCGCGTTCTTCCACTTGTCGAGTTGCAATGCGAGATCGCTGAACTCGTGCATGGTCTGCTGACCGATGGCGACGATCACGGTGTCGCACGGCTCGACGAACTCCGAACCCTCGATCGGGATGGCGATGCGGCGCCCGCCTTCGCGCCAGCCGCCGAGGCGGTTCTGGGCGAACTCGACGCCGGCAACCTTGCCCTCGTCGTCGAGCACGAAGCGCATCGGCGAGCGCAGGCCCTTGATGCGCACGCCTTCGCGCTTGGCCTCGAAGATTTCCTCCTGCGTCACCGGGATGTATTCCTCGGCGGTGCGGATGTGGATGGTCACTTCCTCGCCGCCCAGGCGCACCGCCACGCGCGCGCAGTCGAGCGCCGTGAAGCCGGCGCCGATCACGGCGACGCGCTTGCCGACCTTCTTCTTCTCGCCGCGATGCATGGCGACGAGGAAGTCGAGCCCGAATTCGATGCCCGGCACTTCGGTGGGATCGCGCGACTCCCACTCGCCCTTGAGCGGGATCGGTGTCGCCGCCGTGCAGCCGGTGGCCAGCAGCACGGCGTCGAAATCGGCGAGCAGCTGCGAGACGCGCATCTGCCCCGGCTCGTTGCCGACTGCCACGCCGGTGCGAAGTTGCACGCCGAGGCGCAGCGCGTTGTGCAGTTCGGTGTCGAGCACGTTGCGCGGCAGCCGGAACTCCGGGATGCCGTAGCGCAGCATGCCGCCGGCCTTCTCCTCGCGCTCGAAGATCACCACGTCGTGGCCGAACAGCGAGAGGTCGTGCGCGGCGGCGACGCCGGCCGGCCCGGCGCCGACGATGGCGACGCGCTTGCCGGTCGGCGCGTAGAGCCGCTCGGTGATGCGGTGGCCGGCATCCTTGAGGTCGGCGGCCACGCGCTTCAGATGGCAGATCGCGACGGGGTCGCCGTTGCCCGGCCAGCCGTGCCGGCAGGCATCCTCGCAGGTGCGCGAGCAGACGCGCCCCAGCACGCCCGGCAGCACGTTGGCCTCCCGGTTGATCTCGTAGGAGGACCCGTAGCGGCCTTCGAAGATGGCCCGGATGTAGGAAGGAACGTTGGTGCCGGCGGGACATGCGTTCTGGCAGGGAACGTTCTGCTTTACCCAGCCGATGTCGCGAGGATCGTCCGACACGAAGACGGCGCCGTCGGCGCCACCCGATGCATCCGCCTGCGGCGGAACCCGCAAATCGCCCATGAGGCTCTCCACTCTGGCCGGCGGTCGCCTAGTGACGCCGCTCTCGCTATGCATACGCGCCCGGCGTTTCTCGGCGCGTCAGGGATATTACCCTACTTGATGGGGCGATAAGCCGGTTGACCGAGGTCAACGATTGGCTGGGCTGGAGGGGTCGGTGACGAAGGCGATTTTCACGATGCCGGCCTGCTGGGCGGCGGCCATGATCTCGGCGACGCGCTCGTAGCGCGTGGCGCGGTCGGCGCGCAGGTGGAGTTCGGGATCCTGGCCGCGGGCGGCCTGCAGGCGGCCGGCCAGCGCGTCGCGGTGGATCGGCTCGCCGTTCCAGTAGATGACGCCGGCGCCGTCGAGCGCCACCTGGATCACCTGGGGCTTGTCCTCGACCCGCGTCGCGTCCACCTTGGGCAGGTCGACCGGCACCGCCTGCTGGAACAGCGGCGCCGTGATGATGAAGATCACCAGCAGCACCAGCATGACGTCGACCAGCGGCGTCGTGTTGATCTCGGCCATCGGCTGCTGGCCGCCATTGTGTTCGAAGGATCCGAAGGCCATCATGCCTCCGCAGGGCCGCCCCAAGGGGGCATGCGCCCCCCTGTGGGGGGCAGCGAGTTGATCTTGCGAGCGTGGGGGGCCATTTCAGTTCACTGCCTGGCGGACGCCGTCGATGCTGTGCAGGCTGCCGCGCGTGCGTGCGCCCGTGGTCAGGTAGGCATGCAGGTCGTGGGCGAAGCCGTCGAGCTGCGCCAGCACGATGCGGTTGCCGCGCGTGAAGGCGTTGTAGGCGAGCACCGCCGGAATGGCGACGAACAGGCCGGCGGCCGTCATGATCAGCGCCTCGCCCACCGGGCCGGCCACCTTGTCGAGCACCACCTGCGTCGCGCCGGAAAGATTGGCCAGTGCGTGGTAGATGCCCCAGACGGTGCCGAACAGGCCGATGAAGGGAGCGGTGGAGCCGACCGAGGCGAGGAAGGTGAGCCCATGCTCGATGCCTGCCTGCGACTTCACGATCTGGCAGCGCAGCGCGCGCGTCACCGCCTCGCTGACGCTGACGCCCGAACCGATGCCGCGGTTGGCGTCGTGCGCCTGCGCCGAGTAGGCGCCCGCGAGCGCGAGCTGTGCGAAGACCCCGCTCTTGTCCGCGGCCTTCAAGGCTTCGATCGCCTCGGGCAGAGAATTGGCCGACCAGAATGCGGCGATGGCGGCATCGTGGCTGCGCCCGGCCCGCCAGTGGCCGGCTGCCTTGCCGGCGATCAGCGTCCAGGAGGCGACCGACAGCAGCAGCAGGACGATGGCGACGGCGTGCGTCAGCAGGTCTCCTTGCGACCAGAAATGGGCGAGACCGATGGGAGCGTTCATGGCAATTCCTTACTGTTCCAGACTGAAGACGATGGGTACGCCGACCCAGGATTCGATGGCCTCCGAGCCGCGCCGCGCGGGCACGAAGCGCCACTTCTGCACGGCCTCGCGCGCGGCGGCGTCGAGGCGCGCGAAGCCGCTCGATTGCTTGATTTCAACCTCCAGCGGAACGCCGTCTGCCGAAACGCGCACGCGCAGTTGCACCTTGCCCTCTTCGCCGTTGCGGCGCGAGAACATCGGATAGACCGGCTTCGGGTTGTGCAGGTAATCGGCGTCGTAGCGCGCGCCGGTGACCGGCAGCGGCGCCGGCGCGCTGTCGGGCTGGGCGCGCGTCGGCTGCGGGGCGACGGCGAAGCTCGCGGGCGCCGGCGATTCGGCCGCAGCCGTCATGACGGGCGGCGGCGGCGCCGGCGTGCGCGCCATCTTCGGCTGGACGGGCGCGATGGCGGGCAGAGGCTTCTGCGGCACGGGGGCATCTGCCTGGATCAGCCGCACGATGAGGTCACGCGTGGTGGTGCTGACCTCCGGCGTCGCGGCAAGGCCGATCACGGCAACGACGAGCGCGGCATGCACGGCGACCGCTGCGCCGATGCGCCAGCTGCCGCTGGGCGCGAAGGGGTCGCGCCACGCCTCGGTCGCGGGTGCGGACTTCACCTGCGCTCCCTGCCGGCGACACCGCGCTCCAGCCATTGCCTGAGTGCGGCGTCTTCCACCGGGCCGCTGAAGGCCTCGGCATGGTGATCCCTGTCGTACAGGTAGGTGCGCGGCATTTCGCCGCCCCAGCGGCGGTCGATTTCGTAACGCATGCGCTCGGGCGAACCCGAGAACACCCAGGTATCGCGATCGCCGAGGCCCACGCCCGCCAGCATGGCGGCGATCGTGGCGCGCTCATCCGCGCTGTCCGTGCTGACCACCACCAGGTCCAAGCGCGGATTCGCCTTTGCCAGCGTCGCCAGTTGCCGCAGCGTCCCCTTGCAGTGCGGGCAATCGGTGCTCCACAGCGTGAGGATGAAGGGCCGCCCCTGCCGCTCGGCGAGCACGCGCGCCATTTCGCCCTTGCCGAAGAGACGCAGCTCCGCGGCATGCAGCGACACCGAGGCGAGCAGCAGCGCCGCGGCGAAGAGGTGGCGGAACTTCATGGCTGCGTCGCCTTGCCGGCCTGCAGCCGGATTAGCCGGTGGCCTTCCGTCTCGGCCGCCCACGAAAGCCAGGCTTCACCGCGATGGGCGATCAACTGAGGATGATCGGAAGCGCCCTCGGCCGACGCGATCACCCGCGGCGCTGACCAATGGCGGCCGGCATCGCTCGACTCGATGAGATCGACGACGGTCTTTTCGCCGTCGAACGACTTCCAGGCGACCAGTACGCGCTGTCCCGCCGCCAGGATGGCGGGATGCGCGGCGCCGGCGTCGCCGATGCGCAGGGCAGGCGCCAGCGGCCTGCCGTCCTTGCTCCAGGCCCGATAGAAGAGGCCGGGCTCGCCCGCCAGTTGATTGAACCAGGCGCCGTGCCGCGTGCCGTCGGCGGCGATCGCCAGCGCCGGGCCGTGGTGCGGACAGGCATTGACCTGCCAGCGTTCCTCCGTGGCGCGCGCGGCTTCGGCGTCGTCGGACAGCGTCGCCACGCGGGCGATCGCATGGTCGCGGCTGCCGTCGGCGAAGACGTGGCGCCAGAAGGCGACCGGCTTGCCGTCCGTGTCGCTCGCCAGCGCGATGCGGCAGCACTCGCAGCTGTGCGCGGCGAAGCGGGCATTCGGACGGAAGCTGGCACCGCCGTCGTCCGAGACCGCGTAGTACAGCGCCGCGCCGCGATACGCCTGGCCGGCGCGCTTGGCCTGCTCGCCTTCGCGCTTGTCGATCCACACCAGCGTGATGCGTCCGTCGGCTGCGACGTGCAGCGACTGGAAGCGGTGCGTGATCGGATCGCGGTTGTCGTTGACGGTGATCGGCGCTTCAAAGCTGTTGCCGCCGTCGAGCGAGCGCGCGAAGCGCACATGGCCGGCGTAAGGCGTGGGCAGCGGCGAAGTCCACGCGACATAGACTCGCTTCCCGACGACGGCGATGTCAGGCCGCAACTCGCCTTCCGCGGCGACGGGTTCCGGCTGCTGCATGACCTTGCGCGGCGTGGAGAAGCTGGCGCCGCGGTCGTCGGAACGGTCGACGACCAGCATGCCATCCAGCATGCGGGCGCGCCACAGCCGGCCCGCGTCGTCGAACGCCACGCCGACCGCAATCGGCAGGCGCGACATCGCAGCCGGCAGGGCCGGCGCGGCCGCCAGCACGCCGGCGATCAGCGCCGCGGCACGAACCCATCCGCGCAAGCGTTCCATGCCCGTCACCACTTGGCTTCCAGGCCTGCGTAATAGGTGCGCGGCAATCCCGGCGCGTAGACGGCCGTGCTGGAGCTGACGGAGGCGCTGTCGGCATAGCGCTTGTCGGCGAGATTCATGATGCGCGCGAACAGCGAGACGTCCTTCTGCAGCGCGTAGCTGCCGCGCAGGTTGAACAACTCGTGTCCGGGGTACTTGCCGTAGGTCGGCGAGTTGGACGCTTCAAGCCAGTAGGCGCTGATCTTCGTCCATTCCAGCTGCGCGGTCGCTGCGGCGCTCGGATGCCAGGTGAGGCGCGCATTGCCGATGAAGCGCGGCGCCGCTTCCATCTCCTTGCCGCTGTAGTTGGCCGTGGAGGTCACCCAGTCCTTGTAGATGTGCTTGGCGTAGCTCGCTGCCACGTCGAGCCGCCAGGTTTCGGCGAAAGACTTGCCCAGGGCCATTTCGACGCCGCGATGTTCGGTCTTGCCGCCATTGACGCTTACCTGCGCGTTGGTGGCAAGGTCGCGCTGGGTCAGGATGTCGTCGCGCTTGGTGAGCAGGTAGGCGACGACGTCGTAGTTCCAGCCGTCCGCGTTGCCGCGCATGCCGATCTCCTGCTGGTCGGCTCGGATGGGCTTGAGCGCCAGCGCGTCGAGCGCCTTGGCGCGGGCCACGTTCGCATCCGCATCCCGGCCGGCGCGGAACAGCTGGCTCTCCGAGGGCGCCCGGAAGCCGTGGTTGAACGATGCGTAGAGATGGTGGTTCGGTGCCAGCGCGTAAGTCGCGCCGAGCTTGGGGCTGACGTGCGAGAAATCGGCGGTCGTGCTCGCCACCTGGTAGTACTTGTTGGCGCCGACCACGAGATTCCCGGTGGCGAGATGGTTGGTCAGCTCGTAGTGCAGCGAATCCCCGCGCAGGCCTGCCGTCACGCGCAGGCGATCCGTCGGCGAGATCTCGCCGTGGATATAGGGCGACACGCTCTTGTAGACGACGTCGTAGTCGTAGATGCGCGCGCCGAGCGTGTAGCCCGTGTAGTTCGTGTCGGCGCCGGCGCCGGTCTTGGTCAGGTTGAGCGCGTCTTCGCGGCGCTGGCCCGGGCTGTAGTCGATGTCGATGCCGGTGATCAGGCGCGCGCGCAAGGCGCCGCCGAAATCGCGGCGCCATTTCGCCATCAGGCCGTAGGAGTCGACGTTCGTCCTTTCGATGCGCGGATCGGAACTCAAGTTGTAGGAGCCGTTGAGGTCCATCTTGTTCTGCCGGAAGTACGGCGTCAGCGAAACCTGCGTGCCGGCGTCGAGATCCTTGTCGATGGTGGTGGACAGCCGCAGCGCATCGACCTTGCGGTAGGCGATGGAGAAGTTGTTCTTGGTCGGGTTGTTGAGGTAGTCGTTGTAGGTGAGCGCCGAATTGGCGCCCGTCTGCTGGTCGATGTGCGTGACGCCGAGAATCGTCTTAACCGCGCTGTCGGCGCCCGGCGCCACGTCCCAGCGCAGGTTGGCGCTCTGCCGGTCGTAAGCGGTCTTGGTGCGCCAGCCGTCGGTGTGCGAAACATTGAGGTCGCCGCGCGCGCCGCCGGCATCGCCCCAGCCGGTGTCCGCGCCGCCGAGCAGCCGACGCCAGCCGTAGCTGCCCGCTTCGGCCGACAGCGAGGCGCCGCCGCGGTCCGCCGGCGTCCGCGACAGGACGTTGACGATGCCGCCGATGGCGTCCGAGCCGTACAGGGCGGTGCCGGGACCGCGCACCACTTCGATGCCGCCGGAGGACGGGATGTTCACTTCGTAGAGCGCGTTGTGGTTGAAGAAGCCGGTGGCGCGGATCGGGATGCCGTCTTCGAGATAGAGGTAGAGCGGGCTCGTGGTGAAGGGCTGGCGGATCGCGGTCGTATGGCCTTCGCCGTTCGTCACCGCGATAGCGACGCCCGGTACCTGGCCGAGGATCTGCTGCGGATGCGTCGGGCCCGCAAGCTCGATGTCCGACTGCTTGACGACGCCGACCGAAGCCGGCGTTTCGGACAAAGCGGCTTTCTCGCGCGTGCCCGTGACGGTGACGCCGGACAGGTCCGCTTCCGCGGCGGCGGCGGCACTCCATGCCAGCAGGATGGCGGTCGCCAGTTTCTTCTTGTGCATTTTGTGCTGCCTCTCTCTGTTAAGCAATTTGCATTGGAAAAACAGCAAATTGCGCATGGGCAGTGTACGCAGGGCGCCATGGCCGAGGAATGCGACAAAGTGTCGCGGGGCGGCAGATTGCCGCAGCGGCGAATCGCCACATGAGGCAATCCACCGCATGTCGATCGACAGAGGCCTTCCTAGAATCGCGGCCTTCAAAGCTCAACCGATCACGCCGAGACAGGCGCCGACATGAATCCCACCCGCAAATCCCTCGCACTGCTGGCCGCTGTCATCTCGACGGCCGGCCAGGCCCAGGAAGCGCAGCTCGACGATGTGACGGTAACCTCGACCGCCATCGACGACCGCTTCGCTTCGAAACGCACCGAACCGTCGACCACGCACGAGATCAGCGGCAAGACCATCGACGCCGCGCGTCCCGAGAATCTGGTCCAGGTGCTGCAGTCGATTCCCGGCGTGACCGCGGACACTTCTTCCGGCGATGAACTCAAAATCAAGCTGCGCGGCATCGAGAACCAGCGCTACATGGGCGAGAAGCCAGGCGTGGCGATCGTCATCGACGGCGTGCCCGTGTTCGAGCGCACCGGCAAGGTCAACATCGACCTCGACAACATCGAGTCCATCAAGGTGATCAAGGGCGGCGCCTCCTACCTGTTCGGCGAGGATGCGCTGGCCGGCGCGGTGATCGTCACCACCAAGCGCGGCGCCCGCTACCGCGGCTACACGGTCGCTGCCGATCAGGGCGCCTGGGGCTACAACCGGCAGCTCGCGCGCGCCGGCTTCGCCGGCGACTGGGGCTCGGGCCACCTGCAGGCGACGCACCGCGCCAGCGACGACTACTACTGGCAGTCCAGCTATCGCACCGACTACGTCGACGGCAACCTGCGGCTGTTCCTCAGCCAGTCGAGCGACCTGACCTTCGGCTTCGAGAAGTCCGACCGCAGCAAGGACAAGCACGGTTCCGTCACCGGCGCGACCCAGGCCGCGCTCGACCCGACCGGCACGATCGGCCGCGACTACACGCGCAAGTACGACGTCGACCTGCAGAAGCTCAACCTCACTTATTCGAACGACCTCTCGCGCACCAGCAATCTTCTCGTCACCGGCTACGAGTACCGCGATCACACGACCTTCTGGTCCGCGCCGCAACGGGTTTCCGCCACCGGCGGCGTCATCTCGAACGCGGCGCAGGACGCCTACACGGTGGCCAACGACTATCACCAGGTTCAGCGCGGCGTGAAGGGCGAGTTCCGCGCCTCCGCCGGCAGCGTCGGCTGGCTGGGCGGCCTCGACGTGCGGCGCAACCAGTACAAGAACCTCAACAAGGCGAAAGTGGACTACTGTTCGCGCACCGGCGCCGGGTGCGCGCCGGCGAACTTTACTGCCGCCGGTACGGTGCTCGACAACGACGTCACCGACGAGGCCGTCAACGCGCTCTACGGGGAGTTGAAGTTCGCGCCGGCTCCAAAGTGGACGCTCACCGGCAACGGGCGCTTCGACAACCTGGCGCTCGATTACCGCAGCGGCGTGACGGGCAGCGTCACGGCGCCGTTCTCGCGCAGCAAGAGCTTCAACGTCACTTCCTGGCGCGGCGGCGCCAATTACGCGGCGACCGAGGCGCTCGACCTCTTCACCAACGTCTCCACCGGCTTTCGCACGCCGACCGCGGCGCAGCTCTACAGCGGCACCAATTCGCCGACCGGCAGCAAGACGGCGCCCAACGAGAACTTGCGCGCCGAGCGTGCGCTCAACCTCGAGATCGGCACGCGCCTGCGCACGGCCATCCTGGGCGTCGCGTTCGACTTCGAAGCCGCCGCCTACCAGATGACGCGCAAGGACTACATCATGGCCGTCAACGGACAGTACGGCGTGTCGAGCAGCACCTTGCAGGAGCGCTACGACAACATCGGCGGCGTGCGCAATCGCGGCATCGAGCTGTCGCTCAAGAGCGACCGCAAGCGCGACTACACGTTGGATGTCGCCTACAGCTACATCCAGGCCATGTTCACCCAGTACGATCGCTTCTACCAGGTGCTCGGCAGTCCGTACGTGGCCTCGCCCACGACCCGGCTGTTCAACAACACCGGCAAGATGGTGCCGCGCGTGCCGCGCCACGGCTTGAACGCGACGACGGCCTGGCAGCCCGGCGGCCCGCTGCGCGTGTCGCTCGAGATGGACGCCAAGTCCTGGTCCTACGCCGACGAGATCAACCAGATCAAGCTGCCGGGCCGCACGCTGTTCAACCTGCTGGTCAATTACGACTTCAAGGGCGGGGAGGCGCTGGGCGGCTCCAAGTGGTCGCTGTTCGGGCGTGTCGACAACCTGTTCGACCGCAAGTACTGGTCGACGGCGCGCGGCACCAACGACGCCGCCAACTACGTCACCGGCGCCTACGACAACCGCTACGACGCCAACGACCCGTCCATCATCGTCGGCAAGCCGCGCTACTGGACGCTTGGCCTGACGGCAACCTTCTGAGGGAAGACCCATGCGCAAGACGCTTCTCGCCATGATGACGGGCCTTGGGCTGGCGGCCGGCGCCATGGCCCAGCATCAACACCACGAACACGCTCCGGCGGCCGACGTCGGGAGTCAGGGCCGGCCGCAGCGCGGCGCGCCGGCCGCGCGGGAATGGACGCGGCAACCATTGCTCGTGCCGGCGGGCCGGGGCGGCGAGCGCGGCGCGATGGTGCTGCGGCCGATCGGGATCGAAGCCGCGGAACTCCAGGTCTTCGCCGCCGATGGCCCGCCGGAGAAGCGCCGCGTCGCCGTGCCGGCGGATCCCGAAGGCGCCCGCATCGAACCGGCGTCGCCCAAGCTCGGCAACTATCACTGGGTGGTCGCGCGCAGCGAGAGCGAGGGCGAGGTGCGCGTCGCCTCGACCGTCGTCTATTTCAGCAATCCGGGCGCCGCGCCGACCGAGTTGCTGGCCGTCCCGAAGCACGAGCTCGAGATCGTCCCGCAGCCGCTGCCGCGCGAGCATGGGGCCTACCGGGAAAGTGACAAGTGGATCTTCCTGCTGCGCATGAACGGCGCGCCCTTGCCGGACCAGGCCGTCACGCTGGAAACCGAGTTCGGCAGCCGCAGCAGCTTCGTCTCGGACAACCAGGGCCGCGTCGTGGTGCTGTTCCCGCGCGACTTCAAGCCGGCCGCGAAGACGGCGCGCGAGAGCGGAGAGGAAATGGGGCCGCGCCGCGCCGGATTCGTCCTCGCCGCCGCGCGGGAGGAGGGCGGCAAGCGTTACCTGACCGCGTTCAACTACAGCTATTCGCCGGATGCCGACCGCGGCAGGAGCCTTGCGTGGGGCGCGGCGTTCGGCATGCTCGGCATGGCGGCGGCGACCCCGCTGCTGCGCCGGCGCGGCGCCAAGGAACAGGAGAAATCGGATGCTTAAGGCCATGCTTCCCACGCTCGGGCGCCTGCGCGGCGTCGTTCAACTCGCCATGCTGCTGCTGACGGTCTATGGCAGTGTCGTCGTCGGCCACTATGCGGCCGAGAAGATCACCGGCGCGCTGCCGGCGCTCTCTTGCGCCTACGACCAGAAGGACGCCGCCTACTGCGTCCTGTTGCCGACCCAGCACCAGCTCCATCACCGGATCGGCGAAGGCATCGTGCGCGCGCAGCAGGTCACGTTCCAGATCGTGTTGCCCCTGCTGATGACCTTCGCGACCTTCTTCGCCTTCTTCTTCGTGATCGGCAAGGCGTTCTGCGGCTGGGTCTGCCCGCTCGGCACGCTGCAGGAATGGATCGGCCGCATCGGACGGCGCTTCGGCGTGAACCTGCGCCGCTTCGAGCGCGGCGACCTGGGCGAGGTGCGCCGCGTGCGGCCGGTCAAGTGGGCGTTGCTGCTGGGGCTGGTGTTCCTGCTGCCGCTGCTGACCGGCCTCGGCGTGACGCCGCATTCGCTCGGCAATCCCTATTGCGACATCTGCCCGTCGCGCATCGCGACGACGCTGCTCACCGGCAGCACCGAGCAGTTTGCGCTGCGCACCGGCGACAACGTCGGATTCGCGCTCGGCGCGATCGCCAACACGCTGATCGGCTTCGCGCTGGTGGCCGCGCTGGCGATCCGCCAGCCCTTCTGCCGCATCTGCCCGATGCTGTCGTTCAACGCGCTGTTCCAGCGCCTCTCGCCGCTGCGCCTGGTGAAGACGCGCCACGAAAGCTGCGAGCGCTGCGGCGTTTGCACGCAGGCCTGCCCGATGGACATCCCCGAGATCGCGAAGGAGAGCGGCCGGCGCGCCTTTCATGAGGATTGCACGCTGTGCGGGCGCTGCGCCGAATACTGCCCGCAGGACGGCGTGATCAAGCTCAAGTGGGGACCCCTCGCGCTGTTTTCGTCGCGCCGCGATTACTACAAGCAGCGCGTCAAGGCCGAACTGCCCGACGGCACGGTGAAGCCCGTGAAGTTCGCCAAGCGCGGCGATGCTGCCGCCTGATCCCGCCGCAGCCGCGTCGGTCGGCCTGCTGTCGGTCTGGCTGCTCGGCGTGTCGATGGGCATGACCGCCTGCACGGTGACCTGCCTGCCGTTCATGGGCACCTGGGCGCTCGGGCGCGCCAGCGGCACGCGCGAGGCCTTCGCGCACCTGGGCGCCTTTCTCGCGGGCCGCATCGCCACCTACACGCTGCTCGGCGCCCTGACCGCGGCCGCGGGACGCGGGCTGGCGGCGGCGCTCGGCGGCGGCATGGGCAATCTCGTCATTGGCGGTGTCAGCGTTGCGGCAGGCGCCTGGCTGCTGCTGCGGCCGGCGCGCGGCTGCCGTCCCGCGGATGCCGGCGTTGCGCCGGTCCGCCTCGTGCGTGGGGGGCGCCGCGACGGCTTGCCGCCCTTGTTCCTCGGCGCGGCGCTCAGTCTCACGCCCTGCACGCCGTTGGCCTCGCTGCTGGCGCTGTCCGCCCAAGCCGGCGCGGTGGCGCAGGGGGCGGCCTACGGTCTGCTGTTCGGCCTCGGCGCGGCCATCACGCCCATCCTGGTGCTGGTGCCGCTGGCCGGACGCCTCGGGCGCGAATTGCGCTCGGGACGTGGGTGGCTCGGCGTCTGGCTGCTGCGGGGCGCGGCGGCGGTGCTCGTCGCCCTCGGGCTGAGACGCATCTGGCTGGCGTTCATCTGAGGGGAAATCCCGACGCGGCGGCCTGTGAGGTGGTCAGGCTGGGATGCCGCGCCGGGACGACGTCATCCTAGCCGCGCGTCGCGGGAAATGGAACGCGGCACGTTGCCGCAGGCCTCAGTCGTCCAGGTATTGCCGCAGCGACAGCATCGCGCCAAGCGCGCCGAGCGACGCGGACAGCGCGACGAGCAGCAGCGAATCGCCGCGCGTGAGCGGCGTCAGTGCGAAATCGACGCTGTAGAGCTGAGCCAACTCGCCTACCGGCGCGGCGAGCCAGAGCGTGGCCAGCCAGACGATAACCCAGGCGACCAGGCCGCCGAGCAATCCCTGCAGCAGGCCGAAGTAGTAGAACGGGCGCCGGATGTAGGCGTCCGTCGCGCCGAGCAGGCGGCTCACCTCGATCTCGGCGCGCTGCGTCAGCACCTGCAGCCGGATGGTGTTGAACGTGATGGCGATCAGGCCGACACCGAGCAGCACGGCGAGCAGCGCGACGCCGGTGCGCCCGAGCTTGAGCAGGGCGTCGAGGCGGCGCACCCAGGCCGAGTCGAGCTGGACATGCTCGACGCGCGGCAGCTTCTTCAGTTCCTTGGCCAGCGCTTCCATCGCCGCCGGTGCGTCGTCCTGCGGGTCGATGACGAAGGCGTCGGGGAAGGGGTTCTTCGGCAGGATGTCGATCACCTCCCCGAGGCCTTCGGCGGCGCGCATGCGCGCGAGCGTGTCCTCGCGCGGCACGAGGCGCGCTGCCTTGATGCCGGGATTCTTGCGCAGGCGGTTGCCGACTTCGTCGGCAGCGGCGCGCGGCGCGTCGAGCGACATGAAGAGCGAGATCTGCGGCGCCGGCGCGCTGCCCTGCGCGAGGCGCAGGGCATTGGCGACCAGCATCTGTCCGCCGGCCGGCAGCGCCAGCGCTATGCCGATGGCGAGCAGCGAGAGCAGCGTGTTGAGGGGCGTCGCCGTCAGGCGGCGCAGCGCGAGCAGCAGGGCATCGCGGTGCTGATGCAGCCAGGCGATCATGGCGCCTCCGCCGGGCCGCCCCAAGGAGGCGAAGCAATGGACCGGAAGCCGCGCAGCGGCTGAACCTGAGTCACCCCCGCCTTCGGGGCGGGGGTCGGGGGGTGGGGGGCGTTCATGTCACCCGGCCGTGATTGAGGGTGATCCGACGCGCGGAGGGAAACAGGCCGCTGTCGTAGGTGGCGACGACCACGCCGACACCGACTTGATGGAAGTCGCGGAAGATCTGCGCGACATCGTTCGCGGTCTCGCGGTCGAGGTGCGCGGTGGGTTCGTCGGCGATCAGCAGGTTGGGGCGGTTGACCACGGCGCGGGCGATGGCGAGCCGCTGTTGTTCGCCGCCCGAGAGCGCGATCGGCATCGCCTTCTCGCGCGCCAGCAACCCGACCTTGTCGAGCGCGGCGCGCACCCGCTTGGCCGACTCGCGCGGCGGGAAGCCGGCGATCGAGAGCGGCAGCATGGCGTTCTCGAACACGTTGCGGTCGAACAGCAGCTTCTGGTCCTGGAACACCAGGCCGAGGTTGCGGCGCAGGTAGGGCACGGCCTTGCGCTTGAGCGCGCCGACGTTCTGGCCGTTGACCAGCACGACCCCGCCGGTCGGTCGCTCGACGGCGGCGACGAGCTTGAGCAGCGTCGACTTGCCGGCGCCCGAATGGCCCAGGATGACGGCGAACTCGCCGTCGCCGATCTCGAAGTCGATGTCCGAGAGGGCGTCGATGCCCGGCGGATAGCGCTTGGAGACGTGCTTGAACTGGATCATGCGCGGCTTCCGGGAGGCGGCGCCTGCTTTGCCTCGGCGTCGTCGCGGGGCGCGGCCGCCGGCGCGGCGCGGACCATGAGGGTGAATCGCCGCACGTCGTCGAGCCATTTCAGCCGGTCGAGTACGGGCATTTGCCGATAGGCGCGCAGGCGGTCATCGGACACCTCGTAGCGAAAGTCGACGCGTTCCATTTGCCGGCGCTACTCCTGTTCCATCTGAAGGATGCGACGCAAGGCTTCGATATCCGCCTCGTCCCGGCTGCGTCCCGTGCCGGTCTTCATGGCGATGAGGTCGTCGATGCCGGCGAGTTGGACGCGGGCGACGCCCAGGTCCTTCTCGATGCGCCTGTTCCACGCGCCCGCGAAGTCGATGGTCGGGCGGATCAGGACATCGAGCGTGGGAGCCATCGGATCTGGAGCGCGCAACGCGAAGGCAAACATATGCTTTTCCTCGGCCCACGTCTGCAACTTCGCGGGATCGGTCAGGTCCGCCAGGGCGATCGGCTGCACGGGAGTAAGGGCAAGTGCATTGGCCGCCTGGAGGAAAGCGCGCAGGTTCTCGGCATCGAGCGCGAGCATCAGATCGACGTCCATCGTCGCACGTTCGACGCCGTGGATGTTGAGGGCCAATCCACCGACCAGCAGGTATCGGACTTTCTCGGTGTCGAGCGCGCGAAAGAGGTCGAGGTAGAACATCGCAAGCGTCAGGCGGCGCCGTCGAACAGCGCCGCGACGAACTCCTTGACGCGGAACGGCTGCAGGTCCTCGATGCCCTCGCCGACGCCGATGTAGCGCACGGGCTTCGGGCATTGGCGCGCGATGGCGGCGAGCACGCCGCCCTTGGCCGTGCCGTCGAGCTTGGTGACGATGAGCCCGGTGACGCTGATCGCCTTGTCGAAGGCCTTCACCTGCGCGACCGCGTTCTGGCCGATGTTGGCGTCGAGCACCAGCAGCACTTCATGCGGGCCGGTGGGGTCGGCCTTCTGGATCACGCGGCGCACCTTGGCGATCTCTTCCATCAGGTGCAACTGCGTCGGCAGCCGGCCGGCGGTGTCGGCCAGCACGACGTCGAGCCCGCGCGCGCGGGCGGCGTTGATGGCGTCGAACACCACGGCGGCCGGGTCGCCCGATTCCTGCGCGATGACCGTGACGTCGTTGCGGCGGCCCCATTCGGCCAGCTGCTCGCGCGCCGCGGCGCGGAAGGTGTCGCCGGCGGCGAACAGCACCTTGCGGTTGTCGTCGTGGAAATGGTGGGCGAGCTTGCCGATGGAAGTCGTCTTGCCGGCGCCGTTGATGCCCGCGATCATGATGACGAAGGGCTTGTGCGTCGAAACGTCGAGCGGCTGCTCGAGCGGCGCGAGCAGTTGCTCGAGCAGGGCCACCAGCGCGGCGCGCAGCTGCGCGGGCGTCTCGAGCTTGTCGCGCTTCACGCGCGCCTTGAGCTCGTCGAGCAGCCAGGTCGTGGCGTCGATGCCGCAGTCGGCCATCAGCAGCGTCGACTCGAGCTCCTCGAGCAGTTCGTCGTCGATCTTCGCGCGGCTGAAGAGTTCGCCGAGCGGCGTGTTGAGAGTGCTGCGGGTCTTGGCCAGTCCGGCCTTGAGGCGATCGGTCCAGCTGCGCGGCGCGTCGGCGGCCGGCGCGTCGTCTTTCTTGCGGAGGAAACCAAACATGGGGGCGGGTGTCGTATGCGCAGCCGGGTTATTATCCCGGCATCGATGAAAATCATTCTAACAGAAGCCCTTACGGGCACATGAGAGGGAATCCGACCGTCACATGAGAGCCTCCTTGACCTCGTTCCTGCTGTCCGGTTTGCTGCTTGTTTCGGGCGGCGCCGCCGCCGAAACCTTCGAGAAGCAGTTGTCCAACGGCCTGCGGGTGATCGTTACCGAAGACCACCGCTCGCCGACCGCGGTTCATATGGTGTGGTATCGCGTTGGCGCCATGGACGAGACCGACGGCCACTCCGGGCTCGCGCACGCGCTCGAGCACATGATGTTCAAGGGCACGAAGAAGGTGCCGCCCGGCGGCTTCAACAAGCTCGTGGCTGAAGCGGGCGGCCGCGACAACGCCTTCACTTCCGAGGACTACACGGCCTACTTCCAGATCGTGCCGAAGGCCGCGCTGCCGGAAATGATGCGGCTCGAAGCGGACCGCATGGCGAACCTCAAGGTGACGGCGCCGGATTTCGCCTCGGAGATCAAGGTCGTGATGGAAGAGCGCCGGCTGCGCACCGACGACAATCCGGAGGCCCTGGTGTTCGAAACCCTCAACGCATCGGCCTTCCTCGCCAATCCCTACCGCCGGCCGGTGATCGGCTGGATGGACGATCTCGAGCACATGACCTGGCAGGATGCGCGCGACTGGTACAAGCGCTGGTATGCGCCCAACAACGCCTATGTCATCGTGGTGGGCGACGTCGACCACAATGAGGTGTTCCGCCTGGCCGAGAAGAACTACGGCAGGATCAAGCCGCAGACCCTGCCGGTGCGCCGCAACGAATCCGATCCCGAGCAGAGCGGCATCCGGCGCGCCGTCGTGAAGGCGCCGGCGAAGCTCTCCTACATCGCCATGGCCTGGAAGGTGCCGAAGGTTACCGACGTCGAGCACGACCGCGATCCCTATGCGCTCGACGTGCTGGCGGCCCTGCTCGACGGCCACGAGGCGGCGCGCTTCCCGCGCGACCTCGTGCGCGAGCAGAAGGTCGCGCAGTCGGCCGGCACGCAATACGACAACACGGTGCGCGGCGAGTCGCTGTTCATCATCGCCGGCCAGCCCGGCGAGGGCAGGACGGCCGCCGACCTCGAGGCCGCCTTCCGCGCCGAGTTGAAGCGCATCCAGGACGAAGGCGTCACTGCCGAGGAACTGGCGCGCGTCAAGACGCAACTGATCGCCGCGCAGGTCTACAAGCGCGATTCCATGATGGCCCAGGCGATGGAGATGGGCATGATGGAAGCGTCGGGCCACAACTGGCGCGACGTCGATCGCATCGTCGCCAAGCTGGGCACCGTCACGGCCGACGAAGTACGCGGCGTGGCGAAGAAGTACTTCAAGGACGATACGCTGACGGTCGCCGTCCTCGACCCGCAGCCCGTCGACGAGGCCAAGCCGCGCAGGCCGGCCGTTCCGTTGAAGCCCTATTAAGGAGCGACCAGGATGAAGAAGCTGACCGCGTTCGCGGCGCTGCTGAGCGCCGCGCTGTTCACCGCCGCCGCCCATGCCGGCGTAAAGATCGAGCATTGGGTGGCGCCTTCCGGCGCCCGCGTCTATTTCGTCGAGACCCACGTGCTGCCGATCGTGGACGTCAAGGTCGATTTCTCGGCCGGCGCCGCCTACGATCCGCCGGGCAAGTCGGGGCTTGCCGATCTGACGCGCAACTTGATCGACTCGGGTGCCGGTGACATGAGCGAGGATGCCATCGCCGGACGCTTCGTCGACCTCGGCGCGCGCTTTGCCGGTGGCACCGATTACGACCGCGCCGGGCTCAGCCTGCGCACGCTCTCGGCGCGCGACAAGCGCGATCCGGCGCTCGACCTGGTGCGCACCGTGCTCTCGCGCCCCACCTTTCCCGCCGGACCGCTCGAGCGCGAGAAGACGCGGTCCATCGCCGAGATCCAGGAATCGGACACCAAGCCGGACGCCATCGCCGCCAAGCGCTTCGCCGCGGCGATCTACCCGAACCATCCCTACGGTCTGACGCCGAAGGCGGCCACTGTCGGCGCCATTACGCGTGACGACGTGGTCGCCTTCCATCGCGACCACTACTCGGCCGCGCGTGCCGTCGTTTCCATCGTCGGCGACGTGACCCGCGCCGAGGCCGAAGCCATTGCGCAGCGCCTCACCGACGCGCTGCCGGTCGGCACGCCGGACACGGGCCTGCCGGCGGTCACCTCGCCCGCGCAGCAAACCGTGCGCGTCGCCCATCCGGCCTCGCAGAGCCACATCCACGTCGGCCTGCCGGCGCTCAAGCGCGGCGACCCCGACTTCTACGCGCTGCAGGCGGGGAACTACTGCCTGGGCGGCGGCGGCTTCGTCTCGCGCCTGATGAAGGAGGTGCGTGAGAAGCGCGGCTACGCCTACAGCGTCTATTCCTACTTCTCGCCGCGCAAGCTCGAGGGACCGTTCGAGATGGGCCTGCAGACGAAGCGCGAACAGGCCGACGCGGCATTGAAGGTGGCCAAGGACGTGTTCGCCGACTTCATCGCGCGCGGCCCGGGCGCGCAGGAACTGGAGGCGGCCAAGAAGCACCTGATCGACAGCCTGGCGCTGTCGACGGACACCAGCACCAAGCTGCTCAATCTCGTGTCGATCATCGGCTACTACGGCCTGCCGCTCACCTACCTCGACGACTTCCCGGCCAAGATGCGCGCCGTGACGGTCGCGGACGTACGCGCCGCCTTCAAGCGCCACGTCGATCCGGCCAACCTGGTGACCGTGGTCGTCGCCACCGACACTCCGTAGATGGCCCGGCTGCGCATCACCGGCGGCGAATGGCGCAGCCGGATGATCAAGGTCGTCGATGCCCAGGGCCTGCGGCCGACGCCCGACAGCGTGCGCGAGACGCTGTTCAACTGGCTCGGCCAGGACCTGACGGGGCTCGATTGCCTGGACCTCTTCGCCGGCAGCGGCATCCTGGGGTTCGAGGCCGCTTCGCGCGGCGCCGCCTCGGTCACCCAGGTTGAGCGCGATCAACGTGTTTTTGCGGCCTTGCGCCAGAATGCCGCTAGCTTCGACTGCGCACGCCTCAAGCTGGTGCGCGCAGATGCGCTAGAATTCAGCGCTTCGGCCGAAAGTCAGAGAGGCAGGTTCGATCTGGTCTTCCTCGATCCGCCCTACCGGCAGCAACTGCTGGAGCGGGTCGCGCCGCGCCTCGAGGCGCTGGCGAAGCCAGGCATGCGGATCTACGCCGAAGCCGAGCACGCGCTGGAGCGCCTCGCCGACTGGCAGACGGTCAAGCGCGGCAGGGCGGGACAGGTTTTCTACCATTTGCTGGAACGGGCATGAGCATCAAAGTGGCGGTCTATCCGGGCACCTTCGATCCGCTGACGCGCGGACACGAGGACCTCGTGCGCCGTGCGTCCAAGCTGTTCCAGAAGGTCGTCGTCGGCATCGCCGAAAGCCGCAGCAAGAAGCCCTTCCTGCCGCTCGACGAGCGCATCGCCATCGCGCGCGAACTGCTCGCCGGCTATCCGAACGTCGAGGTGTATGGTTTCGACTGCCTGCTGATGGATTTCCTGCGCCAGCAGGGCGCCTCGGTGATCGTGCGCGGACTGCGCGCCGTCTCCGACTTCGAATACGAATTCCAGATGGCCGGCATGAACCGCAATCTCTATCCGGACGTCGAGACCGTGTTCCTGACGCCCGGCGAGCAGTACATGTTCATCTCTGCCACCATGGTGCGCGAAATCGCGTCCCTCGGCGGCGACGTCTCCAAATTCGTTCAGCCGCTGGTCGCTCAGCGGCTGGCCGACAAATTCAACCCCCGTTAGACAAGGAAACAGAAATGGCTTTGATCATTACCGACGAGTGCATCAACTGCGACGTGTGCGAGCCCGAGTGCCCGAACAACGCGATTTCGCAGGGCGATGAGATCTACGTCATCGACGCCTCCAAGTGCACCGAGTGCGTGGGCCACTTCGACACGCCGCAGTGCCGCGAGGTCTGCCCGGTGGACTGCATCCCGCAGGACCCCAACCACGTCGAGACGCAAGACCAGCTGATGGCGAAGTTCCAGAAGCTGACGGCCGGAAAGTAAACCTCTATCGCTGGCAGCGCGGGCAGAAGTAGGTGCTCCGCTGCCCCTGGCGTATCGCGCGGATCGGCGTGCCGCACGCCGCGCAGGGCAAGCCTTCCCGGTCGTAGACCCGGTGGCTGGCCTGGAAGCATCCGAGCTCCCCGTTTGAATGCGAGAAGTCCCGCAGGCTGCTGCCGCCGGCCGCAATGGCCGCGCGCAGCGTGCTGCGGATGGCGGCTGCCAGCTTGTCGAGACGCGCTGCCGCAATGCTGCCGGCCGCGCGGCGCGGATCGATGCCGGCCAGGAACAGGCTTTCCGACGCGTAGATGTTGCCGATGCCGACCACCAGGCGGGCATCCATCAGGCTTTGCTTGATGGCCGCCTTTCGGCCATGCAGCGCCGTTTTCAGCCAGGTGCCCGTAAAGCCTCGCGACAGCGGCTCGATGCCCAGCGAGGCGAGCAGCGGGTGCTGGTTCGGGTCGCCGTTGATCCACAGCAGCGCGCCGAAGCGGCGCGGATCGCGCAGCCGCAGCGCGGTGTCGCCGAAGACGAGGTCCACGTGGTCGTGCTTCTCGGGCGCCAGCGCGGGAGCCACCAGCCGCAAGCTGCCCGACATGCCGAGGTGCAGCAGCAGGTGTCCGGCGCCGAAATCCAGCAGCAGGTATTTGCCGCGCCGCCCGACTGCGCGCAGGGTCTTGCCGGCGAGCTTTTCGGCCGGCGGCAGCGGGTAGCGCAGGGCCGGCACCCGCATCACGCCGCGCGTCAGCCGGCGGCCTTCGAGGGCAGGCGCGATGCCGCGCCGCGTCACCTCGACTTCGGGGAGTTCGGGCATGTTCGGGGGCCTTGCGAACCTGCTAACATGCCCGCATTGTATTGGAACACCCTTCCCGCCCGCGTGGTGCCATGAAACCGCGAATCCTCGCTTCCCTCCTGCTGGCCGCTGCCGGCGTCGGCTTCGCTTGGGCCGATGACGTCCCTCCCGCGGACGAGGCGCACGCCGCCGTCGCGCCGTCGCGCCTGCCCAGCGTCGCGCTGACCCCGCAGTTGCTGCACGAATTCCTCGTCGCCGAAATCGCCGGCCAGCGCGGCCAGATGGCGCTTGCGGTCGGAACCTACCTCGACCTGGCGAAGACCACCCGCGACCCGCGCGTCGCCAAGCGAGCGGCCGAGGTCGCGCTGTTCGCACGTCGCTACGAGCCGGCGCTCGAGGCGGCCCGCCTGTGGGCCGAGACCGACCCCGACTCGCAACCCGCGCGCCAGATGCTGGCGGGGCTGCTCGCCGTCAATGGCCGCTACGACGAGCTTGCAGGCCAGATCGGCAAGCTTCTGTCGTCCGCCGGACCGGACATCGGGCCGGTGCTGATGCGCCTCAACCGCTATTTCGCCCGCAGCAACGACAAGGCGGCGGTGCACAAGCTGATCGACCAGGTCACAGCGCCGTACTTGGGCGTCGCCGAGGCGCACTTCGTGCGCGCCGTCGCGGCCTACGAGGCGCAGGATCAGGTGGCCGCCCAGCACGAGGCCGGCCGCGCGCTGGCGCTGCGCCCGAACTGGGAACAGGCGGCGCTGCTGCGCGCGCAGATCGCGCCGCACGACCCGCGCACGCTGGATGATCTCGCCAGCTTCGTCGCCGCGAACCCGGGCGCCAACGACGCGCGGCTCGCCTATGCGCGCGCGCTGGTCAGCGCCAAGCGCTACGAAGCGGCGCGCGAGCAGTTCAGCCAGGTGCTCGCCGCGAATCCGAACAATCCGGACATCATCTACGCGGTCGCCGTGCTGTCGCTGCAGCTCAACGACCGTTCCCTGGCCGAGACGAACCTCAAGCGGCTGGTCGAACTCGGCTACTCCGAGTCCGACAGCGCGCGCCTCTACCTCGGCCAGATCGCCGAAGATCGCAAGGCGCCGGAGGAAGCGGTGCACTGGTACGAGCAGGTCGGCCCGGGCGAGCAGTTCGTTCCTGCGCAACTGCGCCTGGCCAGCGTGCTGGCGCAGTCCGGCAAGCTGGACGAGGCGCGCAAGCGGCTGCACGAGGCGCAGGCAGCGAACCCGCGCGAACGCGCCCAGCTGGTGATCGGCGAAGCCCAGTTGCTGCGCGAGGCCGGTCGCCATGCCGACGCCTATGCCGTGCTGGAAGGCGCGCTCGCCACCCAGCCCGAACAGCCGGAGATTCTCTACGAGGCGGCGCTCGCCGCCGAGAAGATCGGACGTCCCGAGGTGCTTGAGCGCGACCTGCGGCTGCTGATCAAGCTCAAGCCCGACAACGCGCACGCCTACAATGCGCTCGGCTATTCGCTGGCCGACCGCGGCGAACGCCTCGACGAAGCCCAGAAGCTCATCGACAAGGCGCTCGAACTGGCGCCCGGCGACCCCTTCATCCTCGACAGCAAGGGCTGGGTGCTTTATCGCAAGGGCGACGCGGCAGGCGCGCTGGAAGTGCTGAAGCGCGCCTTCTCGATCCGGCCGGATCCGGAAATCGCGGCGCACCTCGGCGAGGTCCTCTGGGTGCTGGGACGCCGCGACGAAGCGGTCAAGGCCTGGGACGCGGCCGCCAAGGCAAGCCCCGACAACGAGGCGCTGGCGGCCACCATCAAGCGGTTCAAGCCCTGAGCGCGGCACGCCTGTTCGTCGCAGCCGCGGCGGCGCTGCTCGCCGGCTGTCAGCTGCTGCCGCCGGTCCAGACGGAAGGCATCGCGCGGCCGGAGCGGGCTGCCATCCCCGCATTCGTCATGGACGGCCGCGTGGCCGCGCATCGCGGCGACACCCATCATTACGCCAACATCTCGTGGCGGCATGCGCCGGCCGGCGATGACATCGTGCTGACGACGCCGCTGGGCCAGGGCGTGGCGCAACTCAGCCGCAGCGCGGAAGGCGCGCGCCTCAAGGTCGCCGACGGTCGCGTCGTGGCGGCGGCCGACTGGGAGGAACTGTCGGCCCGCGTGTTCGGCTTCGCCCTGCCGCTCGAAGGCATGCCGCGCTGGCTGCTCGGCGATGTCGCGCCGACGCAGCGCGACGAAAAGGATCGGCCGCAGACGGCGCTGGCCAACGGCTGGGTGATCCGCTATCTCGGCTACGAGTCCGACGCCGCCGATGCGCTGCCCGTGCTGGTCGACTTCCGGCGCGACGACATCGAGGTGCGCCTCAAGGTGGATTCGTGGCAACTGAACTGAGCGCCGGCGACGACTGGCGGCGCGACTGGCCTGCGCCCGCCAAGATCAACCTGTTCCTGCACGTCGTCGGGCGCCGCGCCGACGGCTATCACCTGCTGCAGACGGTGTTCCGCTTCCTCGATTTTTCCGACGTGCTGCGCTTTGCGCCGCGCGCCGACGGCCGCATCGTGGCGGCGCACGCCCTGGCGGGCGTCGATCCGGAAACCGATCTCACGGTGCGCGCGGCCCGTTTGCTGCGCGAGGCGGCCGGGGTGGAGGCCGGTGCGACGATCTCGCTCGAGAAGCGCATCCCGATGGGCGGCGGGTTGGGCGGCGGCAGTTC
>JBLNBJ010000028.1:0-12844 GCA_050259835.1 Ignavibacteria bacterium
TGATCGCCCGCGAGGACATGGTGGTGACGCTCTCGCACAGCGGCTACGTCAAGCGCCAGCCGCTCGACGACTACCGCACCCAGAAACGCGGCGGGCGAGGCAAGCAGGCGGCAGCGATCAAGGAAGACGATTTCGTCGACCGGCTGTTCATCGCCAACACCCACGATTACATCCTCTGCTTCTCGAACCGCGGCCGCGTTTATTGGCTCAAAGTCTACGAGGTGCCGGAGGGCACGCGCACGTCGCGCGGCAAGCCGATCGTCAACTTGTTCCCGCTCGAGGAGAACGAGAAGATCACCGCGGCGCTGCCGGTCAAGGAGTTCGACGACGCCCACTACATCTTCATGGCGACGGCGCAGGGCGTCGTGAAGAAGACGCCGCTGACGGACTTCTCCAACCCGCGCAAGGCGGGCATCATCGCGGTCGGCCTCGACGAGGGCGACTACCTGATCGGCGTGGCGGTGACCAACGGCAACAACGACGTGATGCTGTTCTCCGATGCCGGCAAGGCGGTGCGCTTCGCCGAAGAGGACGTGCGCGGCATGGGCCGCGCGGCGCGCGGCGTGCGTGGCATGATGCTGGAGGAAGGGCAGAGCGTGATCTGCATGCTGGTGTCCGAGGGCGAGGAGGTGAACGTCCTGACGGCGACCGAGAACGGCTTCGGCAAGCGCACGCCCATCGGCGAGTACACCAAGCACGGCCGCGGCACCAAGGGCATGATCGCCATCAGCACCTCGGAGCGCAACGGCAAGGTGGTCGGCGCGGTGCTGGTGCAGCCGGAGGACGAGGTGATGCTGATCTCGACCGGCGGCGTCATGATCCGCACCAAGGTTCAGCAGGTGCGCGAGACCAGCCGGTCCGCGCAGGGAGTGACTTTGATCAGCCTCGACGACGGCACCAAGCTCGCCGGCATCGAGAAGGTTATTGAAACCGAAGAGGAGTGAAGCTATGAGCCGTGTGTTCAACTTCAGCGCCGGTCCCGCCGCGCTGCCCGAAGAAGTCCTCAAGCAAGCTGCCGAAGAGATGCTCGATTGGCGCGGTTCCGGCCAGTCGGTCATGGAAATGAGCCACCGCGGCAAGGAGTTCATCTCCATCGCCGAGGCCTGCGAGGCTGACTTGCGCGAACTGATGGGCATTCCGGCCAACTACAAGGTGCTGTTCCTGCAGGGCGGCGCCTCACTCCAGTTCGAGATGATCCCGATCAACCTGCTGCGCGGCAAGACCGTGGCCGATTACGTGCACACCGGCGAATGGGCGAAGAAGGCGATCAAGGCCGCCAAGACCTTCACCAACGTGAACGTCGCCGCCAGCGCCGAAGACAAGAGCTTCACCTATGCGCCGGCGCAGGACACCTGGAAGCTCTCCAAGGACGCCGCCTACGTTCACTACACCGCCAACGAAACCATCGGCGGCGTCGAGTTCAACTGGGTTCCCGAGACCGGCGACGTGCCGCTGGTCTGCGACATGTCCTCCAACATCCTGTCGCGTCCGGTCGACGTCTCGAAGTACGGCCTGATCTACGCCGGTGCTCAGAAGAACATCGGCCCGGCCGGCCTGACCATCGTCATCGTGCGCGACGACCTGATCGGCAAGGCGCAGCCCACGCCGCCGGCCATGCTCGACTACAAGACCCACGCCGACGCCGACTCCATGTACAACACGCCGCCCACCTACGCGATGTACATCGCCGGCTTGGTGTTCCAGTACCTCAAGCGCAACGGCGGCGTCGCCGCGATGGAGCAGAAGAACATCGAGAAGGCCAACCTGCTGTACGGCTACCTCGAGACCACCGACTTCTACCGCAACCCGGTGGCCAAGTCAGACCGCTCGCGCATGAACGTGCCGTTCACGCTGAAGGACGCCGCGCTTGACGAGGAATTCCTCAAGGGCGCCAAGGCGCGCGGCATGACGCAGCTGAAGGGCCATCGCTCGGTCGGCGGCATGCGCGCGTCGATCTACAACGCCATGCCGGTCGAAGGCGTCAAGGCGCTGGTCGAGTACATGAAGGAATTCGCGGCGACGAAGGGCTGAGATCATGACCTCCCAATTCAAGGTTCTGATCCTCAACAACGTCTCGCAGAACGGCCTCAAGCGCATGCCGGCGGAACGCTTCGCCTGCTCGAAGGAGGTCGATCAGCCGGACGCCATCCTGCTGCGCTCGGCCGACCTGCACAGCGTCGAGATCGCCAAGTCGGTGCTGGCCATCGGTCGCGCCGGTTCGGGCACCAACAACATCCCCGTGGCCGAGATGTCGAAGCGCGGCGTGCCGGTGTTCAACGCGCCGGGCGCCAACGCCAACGCGGTGAAGGAACTGGTGCTGGCCGGCATGCTGCTGGCGGCGCGCAACATCGGCGGCGCCATCAAGTTCGTCTCGGCGCTGGATCCCAAGGATCCGGAGATGGAGAAGAAGGTCGAGAACGGCAAGAAGACCTACGCCGGCTACGAGCTGTCGGGCCATACGCTCGGCGTCATCGGGCTGGGCAAGATCGGCTGCCTGGTGGCGGATGCCGCCATCAAGCTCGGCATGAACGTCGTCGGCTACGACCCCGAGATCACGGTGGACGCCGCCTGGAGCCTGCCGTCGCAGGTGAAGAAGGCGAATTCGCTGGCCGAGGTGCTGAAGGCCTGCAACTTCGTCACGCTGCACGTGCCGCTGGTCGAGGCGACCAAGAAGATGATCAACGCGGATTCCGTCGCCCAGATGAAGCACGGCGCCGTGCTGCTGAACTTCTCGCGCGAAGGCGTGGTCGACGAGCAGGCGGTGCTGGCGGCGCTGGAATCGAAGCAGCTCTCCACCTACGTCTGCGACTTCCCGAGCGCGCACGTCAACAGCCACCCGCACGTCATCGCCCTGCCGCACCTGGGCGCTTCGACGCGCGAGGCGGAGGAGAACTGCGCGATCATGGTCGCCGACCAGGTGCGCGACTACCTGCTCGACGGCAACATCGTCAATTCGGTCAACTTCCCGAACGTCGTGATGCCGCGCGAGTCGGCCTTCCGCATCGCCGTCTCCAACGCCAACGTGCCGAACATGGTCGGGCAGATCACCGCCGCCATGGCCGAAGCCAAGCTCAACATCCACAACATGATGAACAAGTCCAAGAAGGACGTGGCCTACACGTTGCTGGATGTCGATAGCAAGGTGCCGAAGAAGGTGATCGACGCCATCGCCAAGATCGAAGGCGTGCTCGCCGTGCGCTACCTGCCGACGGAAGACTGATGTCGTCCTCGTCCGAACAGGAAGAACTCGGCAAGCTGCGCGACGGCATCGACCGCATCGACAGCGACGTGCTGCGCCTGCTCTCCGAGCGGGCGCAACTCGCGCATCGCATCGGCGAGATCAAGCACGGCAACATCTACCGGCCCGAGCGCGAGGCGCAGGTGCTGCGGCGTATCGCCGACGCCAATCCCGGTCCGTTGCCCGAAGGCTCGGTGCGCACGATCTTCCGCGAGATCATGTCCGCCTGCCTGGCGTTGGAGCAGCCGCTCAAGATCGCCTACTTCGGCCCGGCCGGCACCTTCACCGAAAGCGCCGCCAAGAAGCACTTCGGCTCGGCGCCTTCGTTCACCCCCTTTCTCACCATCGACGACGTCTTCCGCGCCGTCGAATCGGGCAATGCCGACTACGGCGTCGTGCCGGTCGAGAATTCGACCGAGGGCGCGGTCGGCCGCACGCTCGACCTGTTGCTGACCTCGCCGTTGATGATTTGCGGCGAAGTGGTGCTGCGCGTGCACCAGAATCTGCTCTCGAAGGCCGAGAACGCCGAAGGCGCGAAGCGGCTCTACTCGCACGCCCAATCGCTGGCGCAGTGCCACGAGTGGCTCAATCGCAACCTGCCGGCCGTGCCGCGCGTGCCGGTCGCCAGCAATGCCGAGGCGGCACGGCTGGCGTCGGAAGACCCCGAATCGTGCGCGATCGCCGGTGAGGCCGCGGCCCGCCTGTACGAACTCAACGTCCTCGCCGCCAACATCGAGGACGAGCCGAACAACAGCACGCGCTTCCTCGTCGTCGCGACCCACGATGCCGGCCCGTCCGGCCTCGACAAGACGTCGTTCGCCTGCTCGGCGCAGAACAAGCCGGGCGCGGTGCACGACCTGCTGGCGCCGCTCGCCGATCACGGCGTCTCGATGAGCAAGTTCGAGTCGCGTCCCGCGCGCGGCCTGAAGGGCAGCCAGTGGGAGTACGTGTTCTTCATCGACGTCGAAGGCCATCGCCACAGCGCGACGGTGGCGGCAGCGCTCGACGAACTGCGGCGTCGCGTCGGCTTCCTGAAGGAACTCGGTTCCTATCCGCGCGCTTCCACCTGATGAGGTGACCATGAGCATTGCCCAACAGGCGCCGGCCTATATTCGCGCCATCTCGCCCTACGTCCCCGGCAAGCCGATCACGGAGCTTGCCCGGGAAATGGGAATCCCCGTCGAGAGTATCGTCAAGCTCGCCTCGAACGAGAACCCGCGCGGCATGAGCCCGAAGGCGCGCGCGGCGGTCGAGGCCGCCGTGGCGGGCATCGAGCGCTATCCCGACAACTTCGACCTGACGAAGAAGCTTGCCGAGCATCATGGCGTCGCCATGGAAAGCATCGTGCTCGGCAACGGCTCGAACGACGTGCTCGACATGGTGGGGCGGGTATTCCTCGCGCCCGGCCGCTCGTCGGTGTTCTCGCAGCACGCCTTTGCCGTTTACCCGCTTGCCACGATGAGCGCGGGCGCGGAGTGCATCGTCACGCCGGCGAAGCATTACGGACACGATCTCGCCGCCATGCGCGCCGCCATCCGGCCCGACACGCGGGTGGTCTGGATCGCCAACCCGAACAACCCGACCGGCAACTTCCTGCCGGCGGCAGAGGTGCGCGAGTTCCTGCAGAGCGTGCCGGCCGACGTCGTCGTCGTGCTCGACGAGGCGTACACGGAATACCTCGCCCCGGCCGACCGCGCCGATACGCTGAGCTGGATCAGGGAGTTCCCGAACCTGATCGTGGTGCGCACCTTCTCGAAGATCTTCGGTCTGGCCGGCCTGCGCGTCGGCTTCGGCGTGGCTCAGCCCGAAGTCGCCGACCTGATGAACCGCGTGCGGCATCCGTTCAACGTCAACAACCTGGCACTGGCCGCCGCCGGCGCGGCGCTCGACGACCATGTTTTCGTGGCCGAGAGCTACGAGCTCAACCGCCGCGGCATGGAGCAACTGATCGCCGGCTTCAAGCGCGTCGGCCTCGAGCACATCCCGTCTCACGGCAACTTCGTGACCGTCGCGGTGAACGACGGCGCCGCGGTCAACGCCAAGCTGCTGAAACAGGGCGTCATCGTGCGCCCCATCGGCGGCTATGGGCTGCCCAACCACCTGCGCATCACCATCGGCCTCGAAACCGAGAACGCGCGCTTCCTCGCTGCGCTGGAGCAGGCGCTCTGATGGCGGCGTCCTTCGGCAAGGTCGTCGTCTGTGGCGTCGGCCTGATCGGCGGTTCGTTCGCGCTGGCTCTGAAGGCGGCCGGCGCCGTCGGCGAAGTGGTCGGCCTTGGGCGCAGCCGCGCGGCCCTGGAGGAAGCGCAGGCGCTCGGCGTCATCGACCGCATCGCTGCCGACTGGGCAGATGCGGCCCAAGGCGCCGACCTCGTGCTGCTCGGCATGCCCGTGGGGCAGATGCCGGCGGTGATGGCGGCGCTGGCGCCCCATTTGCAGCCGGGTACCGTGGTCACCGACGGCGGCAGCACCAAGAGCGACGTGGTCGCAGCCGCGCGCGCGGCTTTCGGCGACAAGATCGCCCAGTTCGTTCCGGGACATCCGATCGCCGGGGCCGAGAAGAGCGGCGTGTCGGCCGCGAAGCCCGATCTCTATGTCGACAAGCGCGTCGTGCTGACGCCGTTCGCCGAGAATTCCCCGGCCGGCGTCGCGCGCGTGCGCGATGCCTGGGCCGCCTGCGGCGCAAGGCTCTCCGAGCTTTCACCGGACGAGCACGACCGCGTCTTCGCGGCGGTCAGCCACCTGCCGCATCTGCTGGCGTTTGCGCTGGTGCACGACCTTGCGGCGCGCGACAATGCCGACCAGCTGTTCGGCTTCGCTGCCGGCGGCTTTCGCGATTTCACGCGCATCGCCAGCAGCCATCCCGAGATGTGGCGCGACATCTGCGTCGCCAACCGCGCCGCTCTGCTCAACGAGCTTGACGCCTACATGGCCGAGCTGCTGAGGACGCGCGTGCTGCTCGCGTCGGGCGACTCGGCTGGCCTCGAGACGATGTTCGCGACGGCGCGCGCGCGCCGCGACGCCTGGCTCGACACGCTGAGGCCCTTGCCGGGCGAGTGATGGATTTCCTCGAGCTTCCGCCGCTGCACCGGGCCGCCGGCACCGTCCGCCTGCCCGGCTCGAAGAGCATCTCCAACCGCATGCTGTTGCTGGCCGCGCTGGCCGACGGCGTGACGGAAATCCGCGACCTGCTGGATTCGGACGACACGCGCGTCATGCATGCCGGGCTCAAGTCGCTCGGCGTCGGCATGGAGAGCTGCGGTCCGAACGCCTGGCGGATCCGCGGCGTGGCCGGGCCTTTCCACGTCAAGCGCGCCGACCTGTTCCTCGGCAATGCCGGAACGGCCGTGCGTTCGCTGACTGCAGCGCTGGCGCTTTCGGAAGGCCACTACACGGTATCTGGCGTTGCGCGCATGCACGAGCGGCCGATCGGCGATCTCGTCGACGGCCTGCGGCAGATCGGCGCGGACGTCCGTTATGCGGGCAACGAAGGCTTCCCGCCGCTCAAAATCGGGCCGGCCGCGATTGCGCTGGACGCGCCGGTGCGCGTGCGCGGCGACGTCTCGTCGCAGTTCCTCACGGGGCTGCTGATGGCGCTGCCCCTGGCCGGCCGGCCGGCGGTCATCGAGGTGACGACCGAACTGATCTCCAAGCCTTACATCGAGATCACGCTCAACCTGATGCAGCGCTTCGGCGTGACGGTAGAGCGCGAGGGCTGGCAGCGCTTCAGCATCCCGGGCGGGCAGCGTTATCGCAGCCCGGGCGTCGTCCATGTCGAGGGCGACGCCTCGGCCGCTTCCTACTTCCTCGCCGCCGGCGCCATCGGCGGCGGGCCGGTGCGCGTGGAGGGCGCCGGACGCGGCAGCATCCAGGGCGACGTCCGCTTCGCCGAGGCGCTCGAGCAGTTAGGCGCGCGCATCGAATGGGGCGAGAACTTCATCGTTGCGCGCGGTCCGGCGGACGGCAAGTTGAAGGCCTTCGATCTCGACCTCAACCATATTCCCGACGCCGCCATGACGCTGGCCGTCGCGGCGCTCTTCGCCGACGGTTCCTGCCGGCTGCGCAATATCGGCTCGTGGCGCGTCAAGGAAACCGACCGTATCGCCGCGATGGCGACGGAACTGCGCAAGCTCGGCGCCGCGGTGGAAGAGGGCGCGGATTTCCTTCGCGTGGCGCCGCCGGCGGCGCTCGCGCCCCACGCGGCGATCGACACCTACGACGACCACCGCATGGCGATGTGCTTTTCGCTGGTCGCCCTGGGCGGCGTGCCGGTGCGGATCAACGATCCGAAGTGCGTCGCCAAGACCTTCCCGGAGTACTTCATGGCTTTCGAACAGGTGACTGCGCCAGTGATCGCAGTTGACGGTCCCTCCGCGTCGGGCAAGGGGACGGTGGCCCAGCGCGTCGCGGCCGAACTCGGCTTCCATTTCCTCGACAGCGGCGCGCTCTACCGGCTGACGGCGCTGGCGGCGATGCGCGCCGGCGCGGCACTGGACGACGAAGCGGCCGTGGCCGCGGTGGCCGCCGCGCTGCCGGCCGAATTCATCGGCGACCGCATCCTGCTGTCCGGCGACGACGTGACGGAGGCCATCCGCACCGAGGAGGCCGGCGTCGGCGCATCCAAGGTTGCCGTGCTGCCGGCGGTGCGGGCCGCGCTGCTCGACCGCCAGCGTGCCTACCGCCGCCTGCCTGGGCTGGTCGCCGACGGCCGCGACATGGGCTCGGTCGTCTTCCCGGAAGCGCCGGTCAAGGTATTCCTTACCGCCAGCGCCGAAGCGCGCGCCGAACGCCGCTTTAAGCAGTTGATCGAAAAGGGGATGCCTGCTAATATGCGTCCCCTTTTGCAGGACGTTGTAAACGAAATGAGGGAACGCGACGCGCGCGATGCTGCAAGAAGCGTGGCGCCCCTCAAGCAGTGCGACGATGCCGAGTTGGTCGATACGACCTCCATGGGCATCGCCGAAGCGGTTGCCGCCGTGATGGACATCGTCCGCCGGCGTCTGCCGCGCAAGGCGTCGTGACGGCCGCCCGGCCGCACGGCAGTGTTTAACGAACCCCGTCGCAAGACGGTGAATCCGGAAATATCCATGTCTGCTACCACCACAGCTGCACAAAACCCCACCGAAAGCTTTGCCGCCCTCTTCGAGGAGAGCCTGTCGCGCCAGGAAATGCGCGCCGGCGAAGTGATCACCGCTGAAGTCGTCCGCATCGACCAGAACTACGTGGTCGTGAACGCCGGCCTCAAGTCCGAATCCTTCATCCCGGTCGACGAGTTCAAGAACGACCGCGGCGAAGTCGAAGCGCAGCCGGGCGATTTCGTCCAGGTCGCCATCGAAATGCTGGAAGACGGCTACGGCGAAACGCGCCTGTCGCGCGACAAGGCCAAGCGCATCGCCGCCTGGAACGACCTCGACAAGGCGCTCAACGACGGCGCGCTGGTCAAGGGCGTCATCACCGGCAAGGTCAAGGGCGGCCTGACCGTCATGGCCAACGGCATCCGCGCGTTCCTGCCGGGCTCGCTGGTCGACACGCGTCCGATCAAGGACACCACGCCTTTCGAAGGCAAGGAATTCGAATTCAAGGTCATCAAGCTCGACCGCAAGCGCAACAACGTCGTGCTGTCGCGCCGCGCCGTGCTCGAGGCCAACATGGGCGAAGAGCGCCAGAAGCTGCTCGAGAACCTGCAGGAAGGCACGGTCGTCAAGGGCATCGTCAAGAACATCACCGACTACGGTGCGTTCGTTGACCTCGGCGGCATCGACGGCCTGCTGCACATCACCGACCTGGCCTGGCGCCGCGTGCGTCACCCGAGCGAAGTGCTCAACGTCGGCGACGAAGTCACCGCCAAGGTGCTCAAGTTCGACCAGGAGAAGAACCGCGTCTCCCTGGGCATGAAGCAGCTCGGCGAAGATCCGTGGGTGGGCATCGGCCGCCGCTATCCGCAGGGCACCCGCCTGTTCGGCAAGGTCACGAACCTCACCGACTACGGCGCGTTCGTCGAGATCGAGCAGGGCATCGAAGGCCTGGTGCACGTCTCCGAGATGGACTGGACCAACAAGAACATCCACCCGACCAAGGTCGTGCAACTGGGCGACGAAGTCGAGGTGATGATCCTCGAGATCGACGAAGAGCGTCGCCGCATTTCGCTGGGCATGAAGCAGTGCCAGGCGAATCCGTGGGACGAGTTCGCGATGAACCACAAGAAGGGCGACAAGGTGAAGGGCGCCATCAAGTCGATCACCGACTTCGGCATCTTCATCGGCCTGCCCGGCGGCATCGATGGCCTGGTGCACCTGTCCGACCTCTCCTGGTCGACCACCGGCGAGGAAGCCAAGCAGAACTACAAGAAGGGCGACGAGATCGAGGCCGTGGTGCTGTCCATCGATGTCGAGAAGGAGCGCATCTCCCTGGGCATCAAGCAGCTTGAAGGCGACCCCTTCACCAACTACATCGCCACGCACGACAAGAACAGCGTCGTCAAGGGCACGGTGAAGAGCGTCGATGCCAAGGGTGCCGTGGTCGAACTGGGCGGCGAGATGGAAGGCTACCTGCGTGCTTCCGAGTTCTCGCGCGATCGCATCGACGATCTGTCCCAGCATCTGCGTGCCGGCGACACGGTCGAGGCCATGATCATCAACGTGGATCGCAAGACCCGTTCGATCAACCTGTCGATCAAGGCCAAGGATCAGGCCGAGCAGACGGAAGCCATGCAGAAGCTGGCCGCCGACAGCTCGTCCGCCAGCAGCGGCACGACCAACCTGGGCGCGCTGCTCAAGGCCAAGCTCAACGAGAAGTGAGTCGGGCGACGGCCATGACGAAATCGGAGCTCATCGCGCAGCTGGCTGCACGGTTTCCGCAGTTGGTGGCGAAGGATGCTGATTTTGCCGTGAAGATGATCCTCGATGAGATGTCCGCGGCCCTGTGCCGCGGGGATCGCATCGAGATCCGCGGCTTCGGCAGCTTTTCGCTCAACTACCGGCCGCCGCGCATCGGGCGCAACCCCAAGTCGGGCGAGAAGGTCCAGGTGCCGGCCAAGTACGTGCCGCACTTCAAGGCCGGCAAGGAGCTGCGCGAACGGGTCGATCAACCCAATCGCTGAGCAATGAACCGTGCGTTCCGGAAAGGCGGCATCCCCGATGGATGCCGCCTTTTTTGGTTGCGCCCGGCGCCGCTTTGCGGCATAAGTCTTTCCGCCGGATCCGGGATCCGGCATGACGCCGCGTTGCGGCATGAGCAGCACTGAAACGCCGCGAGGCGTTCATGCAAGAACAATGAAGATACTGGTCTGGTTGCTGCGGGGGCTCGTGTTCGTCGCGCTGTTCGGTCTGGCGATCAAGAACGATCGCGCCGTCGAACTGCGCTTCTATTTCGATCACGCCTGGCAGCTGCCGCTGTCCCTGGTGGTGCTGGTGGCTTTCGCGGCCGGCGCGGCGATCGGGCTTTCCGCCACGCTCGGCACCCTGGCGCGGCAATGGCGCGAGCTCAACGCGCTGCGCAAGCGCGGCGACGCGGAACGGCACTGATGGTCATCGAACTCTACTGGCTGCTGGCGCTGCCGCTGTTCTTCGCCCTCGGCTGGGTGGCGGCGCGCATCGACCTCAAGCACCTGCTGAAGGAATCGCGCGCCCTGCCGCGCTCCTATTTCAAGGGGCTCAACTTCCTGCTGAACGAGCAGCCGGACAAGGCGATCGAAGCCTTCCTCGAGGCGGCGCGCGTCGATCCCGAAACCATCGAGCTGCACTTCGCGCTCGGCAGCCTGTTCCGGCGCCGCGGCGAAACCGACCGCGCCATCCGGGTGCACCAGAACCTGATCGAGCGCGACGGCTCGGCTTCGCAGCTCAACGAGGAGCAGCGGCTGCATGCGCTGGCCGAACTCGGCGAGGATTACCTCAAGGCCGGGCTGCTGGACCGAGCCGAGGAGATCTTCCTCAAGCTGCGCGGCACGGCGCGCGACGAGGAGGCGCTCAAGTTCCTGCTCGAGATCTATCAGCAGGAGAAGGAATGGGGCAAGGCCATCAGCGTCGCGCAGGCCATGCCCAACCACTCGGACCATCTCTGGCAGAAGGCCATCGCGGAATTCTTCTGCGAGCTGGCCTCGAGCGAAATGCTCCACGGCAACACCGTGCAGGCGCGCGAGCGACTGGGCGAGGCGCTGGCGGCGAACCGCAAGTGCGTGCGCGCGGCGGTGCTCCTCGGCGAGCTCGAGTTCGCCGAAGGACGCTTCGACGAGGCCATCGAGGCCTGGAAGCGCATCGAGCAGCAGACGCCGGTTTACCTTGCTCTGGTCGCCGAGCGCCTGCTCGACGCGCATCGGCGTGCCGGACGGGAGGATCAGGGCCTTCAGTTGCTGCGCGGCTATCTCGAGCGCCATCCGTCGCTCGACCTGCTCGACACCGTGTTCGAGGCCGAGCTGAAGAGCGGCGGCGCGCCCGCCGCCTACAAGCTGGTGCGCGACGAATTGCGCCGCAACCCGACCCTGCTGGGGCTCGACAAGCTGCTCGAAGCGCAGATCCTGGTGTCGCCGCCCGAGCGCCACGCCGATCTCGAACTCATCAAGAACCTCATCCACAACCACACGCGTCGCGTCGCGCGCTATCGCTGCGACAACTGCGGCTTCAAGGCCCGCCAGTTCCACTGGCGCTGCCCCGCCTGCGGCGGCTGGGAAACCTATCCGCCCAAGCGCACCGAAGAATTCGATCTCGCCCCCTAAGTCCAACATCATGAAGATAACAGTCATCGGCACCGGTTATGTCGGCCTCGTCAGCGGCACCTGCCTGGCCGACGTCGGCAACGACGTGCTTTGCCTCGACCTCGATGCCGAGAAGATCCGCATCCTCAACGAGGGCGGCATTCCCATCTACGAGCCGGGCCTCGAGGCGATGGTCGCCCGCAACAAGGCGGCCGGCCGGCTGCGCTTCACGACCGACGTCGAGGAAGCCGTGGCGCATGGCACCATCCAGTTCATCGCCGTCGGCACGCCGCCCGACGAGGACGGCTCGGCCGACCTGCAGTACGTCCTGGCGGCGGCGCGCAGCGTCGGACGCCATATGACCGGCTACAAGGTCGTCGTCGACAAGTCCACCGTGCCGGTCGGCACGGCCGACAAGGTGCGCGAAGCGATCCGCCAGGAACTGGCGGCGCGCAAGGCGGAGATTCCCTACGCCGTCGTTTCGAACCCGGAGTTCCTCAAGGAAGGCGCCGCGGTCGAGGACTTCATGAAGCCGGACCGCATCGTCGTCGGGGCCGACGACGCGCGCGCCACCGAACTGATGCGCCAACTTTACGCGCCGTTCCAGCGCAACCACGAGCGCCTCATCGTCATGGATGTGCGCAGCGCCGAGCTTACCAAGTACGCGGCCAACGCCATGCTGGCGACGCGCATCTCCTTCATGAACGAACTGGCGAACCTGGCGGAGCGGCTGGGCGCCGACATCGAACTGGTGCGCCAGGGCATCGGTTCCGATCCGCGCATCGGCTATCACTTTCTCTATCCGGGCTGCGGCTACGGCGGCTCCTGCTTCCCGAAGGACGTCAAGGCACTGATCAAGACCGCGCAGGACGACGCTGATATCGAATTGAAGGTGCTGACGGCAGTCGAAGAGGCCAA
>JBLNBJ010000029.1:0-6030 GCA_050259835.1 Ignavibacteria bacterium
ACAACGTGCTGTCGCCCGCCAACGGCCAGCCGATCATCGTGCCGTCGCAGGACGTGGTGCTGGGTCTCTACTACGCCACGCGAGAGAACGCGGCTGCCAAGGGCTCGGGCATGTCGTTCGCCGACATCTCCGAAGTGCTGCGCGCGGTGAATAGCCGCCAGTGCGATCTGCATGCGCGCGTCAACGTGCGCATCAAGGAATACGAGCGCAACGCCGACGACACCGCCTGGGTCGAGAAGGTCACGCGCTATTCGACCACTGCCGGGCGCGCGATTCTTTCCGAGATCCTGCCGAAGGGCCTGCCTTTCAAGTCGATCGACAAGGCGCTCAAGAAGAAGGAAATTTCCAAGCTCATCGACGAGAGCTTCCGTCGCTGCGGCCTCAAGGACACGGTGGTTTTCGCCGACCAGTTGATGCAGTCCGGCTTCCGCCTCGCCACGCGCGGCGGCATCTCGATCGCCGTCGGCGACATGCTGGTGCCCGATCAGAAGCACTCGATCATCGAGGCGGCCGAAACCGAAGTGAAGGAGATCGAGCGTCAATACACGTCCGGTCTCGTGACGGTCGGCGAGCGCTACAACAAGGTGGTCGATATTTGGGGTCGTGCCGGTGACCAGGTCGCCAAGGCGATGATGGACCAGCTCGCCCACCAGAAGGTCACCGCTGCCGACGGCAAGACCGTCAGCCAGGAATCCTTCAACTCGATCTACATGATGGCTGACTCGGGCGCCCGCGGTTCCGCCGCGCAGATTCGCCAGCTGGCGGGCATGCGGGGCCTGATGGCAAAGCCGGACGGCTCCATCATCGAGACGCCGATCACGACGAACTTCCGCGAAGGCCTCAACGTTCTGCAGTACTTCATCTCGACGCACGGCGCCCGTAAGGGTCTGGCCGACACGGCGTTGAAGACCGCGAACTCCGGCTATCTGACGCGTCGTCTGGTCGACGTCACGCAGGACCTCGTCGTCACCGAGGACGATTGCGGCACCAGCAACGGCTTCGCCATGAAGGCGCTGGTCGAAGGCGGTGAAGTGATCGAGGCGCTGCGCGAGCGTATTCTCGGCCGCGTCGTCGCGACCGACGTGATGAACCCCGACACGCAGGACGTGCTCTACGCCGCCGGTTCGCTGCTGGACGAAGACGCGGTCGACACCATCGAGGCGATGGGCATCGACGAAGTGCGCGTGCGCACCCCGCTGTCCTGCGAAACGCGCTATGGCCTGTGCGCCAAGTGCTACGGCCGCGACCTCGGCCGCGGCATGCTGGTGAACGCCGGCGAGGCGGTCGGCGTCATCGCCGCCCAGTCGATCGGCGAGCCGGGAACGCAGCTGACGATGCGTACCTTCCACGTCGGCGGCGCCGCGTCGCGAGCCGCCGCCCAGAGCCAGGTCGAAGCCAAGAGCGCCGGTATCCTGCGCTTCTCGGCGACCATGCGCTACGTCACCAACCCGAAGGGCGAGAAGGTCGTCATCGCGCGTTCCGGCGAAGTCTTCATCACCGACGACAACGGCCGCGAACGTGAGCGTCACAAGGTGCCCTACGGCGCCACGCTGAACGGCGATGACGGCAAGGTCGTCAAGGCCGGTGCAGTGCTCGCCACTTGGGACCCGCATACCCGCCCGATCGTGACCGAATACGCCGGCACGGTGAAGTTCGAGCACGTCGAGGAGGGCGCGACCGTCGCCAAGCAGATCGACGACGTCACGGGCCTGTCGACCCTCGTCGTCATCGACCCGAAGCGCGGCACCAAGTCCCAGGCCAAGGGCCTGCGTCCGCAGGTCAAGCTGCTCGACGAAGCCGGTCAGGAAATCAAGATCCATGGCACCGACCACTCGGTGACGATCACCTTCCACGTCGGCTCGATCATTACGGTGAAGGACGGCCAGCAGGTGGCGGTCGGCGACATTCTCGCCCGCATCCCGCAGGAATCCGCCAAGACCCGCGACATTACCGGCGGTCTGCCGCGCGTGGCCGAGTTGTTCGAAGCCCGTTCGCCGAAGGACGCCGGCATGCTGGCGGAAGTCACCGGCACGGTCTCGTTCGGTAAGGACACCAAGGGCAAGCAGCGCCTGATCATCACCGAACCGGATGGCACCGCGCACGAATATCTGATCCCGAAGGACAAGCACGTCATGGCCCACGACGGCCAGGTCGTGAACAAGGGCGAAGTGATCGTGGACGGTCCGGTCGATCCGCACGACATCCTCCGCCTCAAGGGCATCGAGGAACTCGCGCGCTACGTCATCGACGAAGTGCAGGACGTCTACCGTCTGCAAGGTGTGAAGATCAACGACAAGCACATCGAAGTAATCGTGCGTCAGATGCTGCGCCGCGTCGTGATCTCCGAGCCGGGCGATTCCCGCTTCCTGCAGGAAGAGCAGGTCGAACGCGCCGAAGTGCTGGACGAGAACGACAAGCTGATCGCCGAAGGCAAGCGTCCGGCGATGTTCATCGACATCCTGCTCGGTATCACGAAGGCCAGCCTGTCGACCGACTCCTTCATCTCCGCGGCCTCCTTCCAGGAGACCACGCGGGTGCTGACCGAGGCGGCCATCATGGGCAAGCGCGACGAACTGCGCGGCCTCAAGGAGAACGTCATCGTCGGCCGCCTGATCCCGGCGGGCACGGGTCTCGCGTACCACCGCGCGCGGCGCGCCCAGTCGAACGGTCAGGACATCGCGGAAGGCGCCTTCGAGTTGCCTACCACGGAAGGCACGACTGTCGAGGAAGAACAACAGGCCGGTTGACGGCGCTTTATTCGCTCCCTATAATCCGGCCTCTTTTTTGCTCCCGGCAGGGGGCCGCAACTTTGGATAATTAGACATGCCAACCATCAATCAACTCGTGCGCAAGGGCCGCCAGGCTCCGGTGAGCAAGAGCAAGGTGCCTGCCCTGGCGAACTGCCCGGCCAAGCGCGGCGTCTGCACCCGCGTCTACACGACGACGCCGAAGAAGCCGAACTCGGCTCTGCGTAAGGTTGCCAAGGTGCGCCTCACCAACGGCTTCGAAGTCATTTCGTACATCGGCGGCGAAGGCCACAACCTGCAGGAGCACTCGGTTGTGCTGATCCGCGGCGGCCGCGTGAAGGACTTGCCGGGCGTGCGCTATCACATCGTTCGCGGCAGCCTCGACACGCAAGGCGTCAAGGACCGCAAGCAGGCTCGTTCGAAGTACGGCGCCAAGCGCCCGAAGAAGGCTTAAGGAGTCACCATGCCCCGTCGTCGCGAAGTACCCAAGCGTGACATCCTGCCGGATCCCAAGTTCGGCAGCGTCGATGTCTCGAAGTTCGTCAATGTCCTGATGACCTCTGGCAAGAAGTCGGTCGCCGAGCGCATCATCTACGGCGCGTTCGACCAGATCAAGTCCAAGAGCGGCAAGGATCCGCTCGAAGTCTTCGGTCAGGCGATCAACAACGTCAAGCCGATCGTCGAGGTCAAGAGCCGTCGCGTCGGCGGTGCCAACTACCAGGTGCCGGTGGAAGTGCGTCCCTCCCGCCGCATGGCGCTCTCCATGCGCTGGCTGCGCGAAGCCGCGCGCAAGCGTTCCGAGAAGTCCATGGGGCAGCGCCTGGCCGGCGAGCTGCTCGAAGCGGCCGAAGGTCGTGGCGCGGCGATGAAGAAGCGCGAAGAAGTCCACCGCATGGCCGAGGCCAACAAGGCGTTCTCGCACTTCCGCTTCTGATTTTCGTTACCGCGCGGCATTCGCTGCGCGGATTTCTTCATTGCCGCCCTGGTACCTCAGCAGTCTGCTGAGGTCCAAGGCGGTTTGGCTTAGATAAGGCAGGTATCCAAAGTGGCCCGCAAGACACCCATCGAGCGCTATCGCAATATCGGCATCTCGGCGCACATCGACGCCGGCAAGACCACCACGACCGAGCGCATTCTTTTCTACACCGGCGTCAATCACAAGATCGGCGAGGTGCACGACGGTGCCGCGACGATGGACTGGATGGAGCAGGAACAGGAGCGCGGCATCACCATCACGTCCGCTGCGACGACCTGCTTCTGGAAGGGCATGGGCGGCAACTATCCCGAGCACCGCGTGAACATCATCGACACGCCGGGACACGTGGACTTCACCATCGAAGTCGAGCGCTCGATGCGCGTGCTCGACGGCGCCTGCATGGTGTACTGCGCGGTTGGTGGCGTGCAGCCCCAGTCGGAAACGGTCTGGCGCCAGGCCAACAAGTACGGCGTGCCGCGTCTCGCCTTCGTGAACAAGATGGACCGTACCGGCGCCAACTTCTTCAAGGTGCACGACCAGATGCGCGAGCGCCTGAAGGCCAACCCGATCCCGATCCAGATCCCGATCGGCGCCGAAGACAAGTTCGAAGGCGTGGTCGACCTGGTCAAGATGAAGGCGATCATCTGGGACGACGCTTCCCAGGGCACCAAGTTCACCTACGGCGACATCCCGGCCGATCTCGTCGAGACCGCCAAGGAATGGCGCGAGAAGATGCTCGAGGCCGCCGCCGAGGCCTCCGAAGACCTGATGAACAAGTACCTCGAGGAAGGCGACCTCACCGAGGAAGAGATCAAGAAGGCGCTGCGTCAGCGCACCATCGCCAGCGAGATCGTGCCGATGCTGTGCGGCTCCGCGTTCAAGAACAAGGGCGTGCAGGCGATGCTGGACGCCGTCATCGAACTGATGCCGGCGCCGACCGACATCCCGCCGGTCAAGGGCATTCTCGAGAACGAGTCCGAAGGCGAGCGCAAGGCTTCCGACGAAGAGCCGTTCTCGGCGCTGGCGTTCAAGATCATGACCGACCCGTTCGTCGGTCAGCTGACCTTCTTCCGCGTCTACTCCGGCGTCATTAATTCCGGCGACACCATCTACAACCCGGTCAAGGGCCGCAAGGAGCGCGTCGGCCGGATTCTGCAGATGCACGCCAACCAGCGCGAGGAAATCAAGGAAGTGCGCGCCGGCGACATCGCTGCCGCCGTTGGTCTGAAGGAAGCCACCACGGGTGAAACCCTGTGCGACCCGCAAAGCGTCATTACGCTCGAGCGCATGGAGTTCCCCGAGCCGGTGATCCACATCGCCGTCGAGCCGAAGACCAAGAGCGACCAGGAAAAGATGGGCATCGCGCTGAACCGCCTGGCGCAGGAAGACCCGTCGTTCCGCGTGCGCACCGACGAAGAGTCCGGCCAGACCATCATCTCCGGCATGGGCGAGCTGCACCTCGAGATCATCGTCGACCGCATGAAGCGCGAGTTCAACGTCGAAGCCAACATCGGCGCGCCGCAGGTGGCTTACCGCGAAGCTATCCGCAAGGCGGTGGAGCAGGAAGGCAAGTTCGTCAAGCAGTCCGGCGGCCGCGGCCAGTACGGCCACGTCTGGATCAAGCTGGAGCCGAACGAGCAGGGCAAGGGCTACGAGTTCGTCGACGCCATCAAGGGCGGCACCGTGCCGCGCGAATTCATCCCGGCGGTCGACAAAGGCCTGCAGGAAACCCTGCCGAACGGCGTGCTGGCCGGCTTCCCGGTCGTCGACGTCAAGGTCACGCTGTTCGACGGTTCCTACCACGACGTGGACTCGAACGAAAACGCGTTCAAGATGGCCGCGTCGATGGCCTTCAAGGACGCCATGCGCAAGGCCAGCCCCGTGCTGCTCGAGCCGATGATGGCGGTCGAAGTCGAGACGCCCGAGGACTACATGGGCAACGTCATGGGCGACCTGTCCGGCCGCCGCGGCATCGTGCATGGCATGGAAGACCAGGTCGGCGGCATCAAGCTGATCAAGGCCGAAGTGCCGCTGGCCGAGATGTTCGGCTACTCGACGCAGCTGCGTTCGCTGTCGCAGGGCCGCGCCACGTACAGCATGGAATTCAAGCACTACACCGAGGCGCCGAAGAACGTCGCCGAGGCGATCATCAACAAGAAGTAACACTCGTTCTTTAGAAGGAAGCAATCATGGCAAAAGGCAAGTTTGAGCGGACCAAGCCGCACGTGAACGTGGGCACGATTGGTCACGTTGACCACGGCAAGACGACGCTGACGGCGGCGATCACGACGGTGCTGTCGACCAAGT
>JBLNBJ010000030.1:0-10819 GCA_050259835.1 Ignavibacteria bacterium
CTGGTGGTGGAGGTGGACCGCGAATCGAACCTCGGCCCCATCGTCGCGCTGCTCGGCCAGCAGGGCTACGAGGTGCTGGTGGACCAGGACCCGCTGCTGCGCAACACCGAACTCTGCTACGTCTATGCGGCGCGGCCGCAGGCCGGCGAGACCGGGCTGCGCCGCCAGCAGGCGGCCGACGCGCACCTGCGGCCGCTGCCGCCCGACGCCGGCGAGGTGCTGGCGCTCGCCACGCTGCGCCGTTACCTGGCCGAACGCCTGCCCGACTACATGCTGCCCGCCGGCATGATGCTGCTCGAGCGGTTTCCGCTCAACGCCAACGGCAAGCTCGACCGCCAGGCGCTGCCGGAGATCGGCATCGACGAAGCGCTGCCGTCCGCGCTGCACGTCGAGCCGCGCACCGAGACCGAGGCCGTGCTGGCTGCGATCTGGCAGGAGCTGCTGAAGGTCGACCACATCGGCGTGCACGACGACTTCTTCGATCTCGGCGGCCAGTCGCTGCTGGCGATCCAGGCGGTGTCGCGCATCCGCGACCTGTTCGAGGTCGACATGCCGGCGCACGTGCTGTTCGAGAATTCCTCCATCGCCAGGCTCGCGCGCGTCATGGCCGAGACCAAGGCGGCGGGCAGCGAGGTGCGGCACATCGAGCGGCGCCGCCAGGGCGGCGCCTGCGCGCTGTCGTTCTCGCAGGAGCAGCTGTGGTTCCTGCACCAGATGGCGCCCGACAGCCCGGCCTACAACATCGTGGACGTCGTCGAGCTGCCGGGCAGCTATGCGCCCGCCGCGCTCGACCAGGCGCTGCGCGAACTGGTGAGCCGCCACGAGGTGCTGCGCGCGGCGTTTTCGCTGATCGGCGGCCGTCCCGAGCAGACCTTGCTGCCGGCGCTGGTGCCGCCGTTGGCCGAGGCCGACCTCACCGCGCTGGCGCCCGAAGAACGCCAGGCCCGCTGGCGCGAGATCGCGCGGGAGGAGGGCCGCAAGACCTTCGACCTGGCGACGCCGCCGCTGCTGCGCGCCACGGCCGTCCACTTCGGCGCCACCGAGCATCGCGTGCTGCTGTGCATTCACCACATCGTCGCGGACGAGTGGTCGATGGAGATCATCCAGCGCGAACTGCGCCAGCTCTACGAGGCCTTCGCCCACGGCAAGCCGTCGCCGCTGCCGGAACTGCCGCTGCAATATCTCGACTTCGCGCACTGGCAGCGCGACCAGATGCACGCCGAGGGACTGCGCCGCCAGGTCGCCTGGTGGACGGACGAACTGGCCGGCGCGCCGCAGACGCTGGAACTGCCGCTCGACCATCGCCGCCCCGCCGTGCAGACCTACCGCGGCGCCTGCGAGCCGTTCGCGCTGCCGCGCCGGCTGCGCGACCGCGCGCGCGAACTCGGCAAGCAGGAGCGCGCGACGCTCTTCATGGTGCTCGAGGCGAGCTTCGCCGCGCTGCTGCAGCGCTACACGGGCCAGGACGACCTGCTGGTCGGCACGCCGATCTCGGGGCGCACCTGGAGCGAGACGGAAGGCCTCGTCGGCGCCTTCCTCAACACCGTGGTGCTGCGCTCGCGCTTCGCCGAGCGCATGAGCTTCCGCGAACTGCTGCAGCAGACGCGCAGCCGCGCGCTGGGCGCCTACGCGCACGCCGACCTGCCGTTCGAGCGCCTCATCGGCGCGCTGGCGCCGCAGCGCGATCCCGGGCGCACGCCGCTGTTCCAGGCGATGTTCATCCTGCACAACGCCGGCGGGCTCTCGCGCGTTGCCCAGGTCGGCACGGCGCTGGAGCTGGAGACCGGCACCTCGAAGTTCGATCTCACGCTGTTCGTGTCCGAATCCGCCGACGGGCTCGACTGCCTGTTCGAATACAGCACCGATCTCTTCGAGCCGGCCACCGTGCGCCGCATGGCGGCCCACTACGCCAACCTGCTCGAGGCCGCGGTGGCCGAGCCGGACGCCGCGCTCTCGCACCTTCCCATGCTGGGTGCCGACGAGCTGCACGAGCTCGTCGCCGTGCGCAACGCCACCGCGCGCGACTACCCGGCGCACTGCGTGCATCAGCTGATCGAGGAACAAGTGCGGCGCACCCCCGGCCGCATCGCGGCCAGCTTCGGCGAGGAGCGGCTCACCTATGCCGAACTCGACCGGCGCGCCAACGAACTGGCGCAGCGGCTGCGGCGCGCCGGGTTGCGCCCCGACATGCCCGTCGGCCTGCTGATCGAGCGCTGCATCGACATGCCCGTGGCGCTGCTGGGCATCCTCAAGGCCGGCGGGGCCTATGTGCCGCTCGACCCGGCCTATCCGCCCGATCGCCTCGCCTACATGGTGGAGGACAGCGGCATGGAGCTGCTGGTGACCCATCGCGGGCTCGACCGCCTGCTGACGCGGCCGCCGCGCCTGGTGCTGCGGCTCGACGAGCCCGACGGCGCCGTGCCGGCCAACGATGGCGGCGCCGGCGGTCCGATGCCGGAATGCCTGGCCTATCTGCTCTACACCTCCGGCTCCACCGGCAAGCCCAAGGGCGTCGCCGTTTCGCATGCCGCGCTCGCCAACTTCATCCTTTCGATGCGCGAGGCGCCGGGCATCGCCGAGCACGACACGCTCCTGGCGCTGACGACGCTGTCGTTCGACATCGCGGGACTCGAGATGTACCTGCCGCTGACCGTCGGCGCCACGGTCGCCATCGCCAGCCGCGAGGAAGCGATGGACCCGGGGCTGCTGGCGGCGCGCATGCAGGCGGTCGGCTGCACCCTGGCCCAAGCCACGCCCACCACCTGGCGCGCGCTGGTCAACGCCGGCTGGAGCGGTTCGCCGGGACTCAGAATCCTCTGCGGCGGCGAAGCCATGCCGGTCGACCTGGCGCAGGCGCTGCTCGCGCGCTGCGGCGAGTTGTGGAACATGTACGGGCCGACCGAGACCACGGTGTGGTCGACGCTGTGTCGCGTCACGGCGGCGGATGTCGCGGCCGGCAACATCCCGGTCGGCCGCCCGATCGCCAATACCGACGTGTTCGTGCTCGACGCGCACCGCAATCCGCTGCCGGCCGGGCTCGTCGGCGAGCTCTACATCGGCGGGCGCGGGCTGGCACGCGGCTACTGGCGCCGCGAGGAGCTCACGCGCGAGCGCTTCGTGCGCAGCCCCTTCGCGCCGGACAAGCTCATCTACCGCACCGGCGACCTCACGCGCTGGCAGCCCGACGGCCGGCTGGCCTGCGCCGGACGCATCGACCACCAGCTCAAGGTGCGGGGTTTCCGCATCGAGGCGGGCGAGGTGGAGGCCGCGATGCAGGCGCACACGGCCGTGCGCGAGGCCGTCGTGGTGGCGCGGGACGACGGCGAGGGCGCGCGCCTGGCGGCCTATTTCGTCGCAGCACCCGATGCGCCCGCGGATCTCGAGGATCGTCTGCGGGCGCTGCTGCGCGCGAGCCTGCCCGATTACATGATTCCCTCGTTCTTCGTTGCGCTGGCCGAGTTGCCGCGCACCGGCAACGGCAAGCTCGACCGCAAGGCGCTGCCGGCGCCCGCGGCGCCGACGCGGGCCGATCGCACCGCGGCGGCGCCGCGCAACGCCACCGAGGCGCGCGTGCTGGGCTTGTTCCACGAGGCGGTCGGGCGCTCCGACTTCGGGGTGCTGGACAACTTCTTCGATTGCGGCGGGCATTCGCTGATGGCGGCGCGGTTGATGGCGACGCTGCGCGAGGCCTTCGGCGTCGTCATGCCGCTGCGCAACCTGTTCGAGCGGCCCACCGCGGCCGGGCTGGCCCAGGTCATCGACGAGCTGGCGTGGCTGGCATCCGGACAGGCGGCGGCGCGCGGCGACGCGGCCCGCGAGGAAATCGAGTTGTGAGCGTGGCGGCCTTCCTCGCCGAGCTCAGGCGCCGCGACATCCGCGTCTGGGCCGACGGAGAACGGCTGCGCTGCGACGCGCCCAGCGGCGTGCTGACGCCCGAGCTGCGCGAGGAACTGCGCAGCCGCAAGCAGGACCTGCTCGAGTTCCTGCATGCGGCGCAGTCGCTGGCCCGGCAGGAACGCGCCATCGTGCCGCTGCAGCCGAACGGGGAGGGCACGGCCGTCTTCGCCATACCGGGCCACAACGGCGACGTCTTCTGCTTCCGCGCGCTGGCCCAGTATCTCGGCGAGGAGCGGCCCTTCTACGGGCTCGAGCCGCCCGGGCTCGACGGCTTCGGCGAGCCGCTCACGCGCGTGGAGGACCTGGCGGCCTATTTCGCCGCGCAGATCACGGCTTTCCGCCCCGGGCTGCCGTGCGTCATCGGCGGCTACTGCGCCGGCGCGACCCTGGCGCTCGAACTGGCCCGACAGTTGCGCGGGCGCGGCGTCGACGTCCGCTACCTCGCGCTGTTCGGCAGTCCCTATCCGACCTGGTACCGCTGGCCGGCGCAATGGCGCTGGCGACTGCGCCGGCAGGTCGCGCGACTGGTCATGCACGCGAAGGCGCTTGCGGCGCGCGCGCCGACCGGGTGGCCGGCCTACCTGCGCGCGCGGCTGGCCGACCGGCGGGCGCGCGAGGCGGCCGAAGCCATGCCGGCCGACGACCCCGTGATGGTCCGCCGCGGTTTGGTGGAGCGCGCGACGCTGAAGGCGGCGCGCGCCTACGCGCCGAGCCGCCTTCAAGTGCGGGCCGGATTGTTCCAGCCCTGGCGCGACCCGGTGCTCGAGGAAGGCGCGCGGCAATGGCGGGCGCTGGTGCCGGGCATCGAGGAACATGCCGGCGCGCCGGGTTCCGACGGTTTCAACCTGCTGCGCGAGCCCTACGTATTCACGACGGCGGAGCTGCTGCGGCGGGCGCTGGCGGCGGCGGAGGCGCCGGCGGACGCGGCGAACGGCATGGCCCCGGCTGTTCGGACCATGGCCGGTCGGCCCGGTTTCGCGGCCCCTTAATGGGGCCTGCATAGGCTGGACGAGACGGAGCAAGACGAGGGCGCGGCCGGCAGATCCCCGGCGCGCGAGGGCACTTGGCGGAGGGACGAGACATGTCTGAGACGTTGGAGAATCGCGGCAACATCCTGGTGTTCGGGGCGCACCCAGACGACATCGAGATCGGCATGGCCGGCACCATCTGCCGGCTGGTGGCCTGCGGCCATACCGTTTATTCGTGCATCGCCACCATCCCCGACGAGCGCGAGATGCGCCTGCGCGAGGCGCGCGAGGCGGCGCGCATCCTCGGCATCAAGGAGGTGATTGCGCTGCCGCTGCGGTCTTCCCAGCTCGGCTACAACCGCGCCACCATCGGGGCCATCGACCTGGTGATCCGCCAGTTCGGGCCGCACTCGGTGTTCACGCACTGGAACGAGGATTCCCACCAGGACCACGTGAACGTCACGCGCTGCATCATCGCGGCGACGCGCAAGAACAGCTTCAACGTCTACATGTACGAGCAGACCATTCCCGGCGGCATCACGCCGGCGGGCTTCCGCGCCCAGTACCTGGTGGACATCTCGCGCTACATCGAGCGCAAGGTGGCCAGCATCCAGGCGCACGCCAGCCAGCTGCGGCGCAACGGCGAGTGGTGGTCGGAAGGCGTGCGCGGCCGCGCCATGTACCGCGGCTACCAGATCCACACGCGCTACGCCGAAGCCTTCGAGATCATCAAGATCAACGGTGACACCAACCTGTTCAGCGGCGAGAAGCTGCTGGCCGCGCATGCGCCGGAAAGCGCGCCGGCGACGGCCGCGGCAGGCGCCGCAGCCGAGCAGCCGGCGGCCGTCAGCCCCCCTTCGGCCTAGCGCCGGGCCCCGGCTTCCTGGCTGAACTCCTGCAGCATCGCTTCCTCGAAGGCCGGGATGTCGTCCGGCCTGCGGCTGGTGACCAGCTTGCCGTCGACGACCACCGGCTCGTCGCGCCAGTCGGCGCCGGCGTTGCGCAGGTCTTCCTTGAGGCTCGGCCAGCTCGTCATGTGCTTGCCCTGGGCGACGCCGGCGTCGATGAGCGTCCACGGCCCGTGGCAGATCGCCGCGATCGGCTTGTCCTCGCGCGCGAATTCGCGCACGAAGCGGATCGCGTCGCGCGACAGCCGCAGCTGATCGGGATTCGCCACGCCGCCGGGCAGCATCAGCCCGTCGAACTCCGACGGCCGGGCGTCGCGCACGTCCATCTCGACGACGAAGCGCTCGCCGGGCGTCAGGTGGCGGAAACCCTGCACCTGCGAGCCGGCCGGCTTGGGCGAAACCAGGGTCACGCGCGCGCCGTGCTGCTCGAGGTACTGGCGCGGTTCGGTGTACTCCACCTGCTCGACGCCGTCGGTCATCAGGACGGCGATCCTCTTGCCCGAAAGGGCGGAACTCTTGCTTGCTTCCATGGCGGCATCCTCCTTTGGAACCTATAGGAGGACGTCGGCGCGGCGTCCATGGTTCCATCGGACCCGGCATTCAGCGCGCGGCCGTCTGCACCTCGAGGTCGAGCTGGATGTCGCGGCCTTCGGCGGGCGTCTTGGCCGGCGCGCCGAGCGCCAGCCGCGCGCCCGGTGCGCCGGCTTCGGCCAGCGCCTTGGCCGCGTACTCGCCGCGCGCCTTCGCCAGGGCGGCGAGGCGTTCGTCGGGCATCGGCTCGCGCTCGCGCAGGCGCTCGAACAGCACGGCGTGGAAGTCGGCGCCCTTCAGCTGCGCGAGCTCGTCTTCGCCCAGCGTGCGCTGCTCGCGGAACAGGGTGGTGAGGCGCGACATCATCTTGCCGGCGGCGCTTTCGGGCAGTTGGCCGGGGTTGGCCTTGCGGAAGCCTTCCTTCAGGGCGGCGAGCTCGGCGCGGCCGAAGCGGTCGGCGAACAGCGCCTCGATGGCGGACTGGACCTTCGGGTCTTGCGTGGACAGCGGGCCCGGGTCTTCGTCGCCTTCGACGTGCACGCCGGCGCGCTGCGCCACCGCGCGGCGCAGCTGGCGTTCCTGCAGCGCGACGCGGTCGGTCTCGGCCCAGGTGCCGTGCACCGTGAGCGCGAGGCCCGGACGCTTGTTGAGGATGGCGGCGACGCGGCCGAGCTTCTCGCGCTCGGGCGGCGTAAGCCGGCCGTGGCCCGGCTCGAAGGCGATGGCTTCCATCTTCTCGCCGCCGCCGAACAGCGAGGCCAGCGCCCGGAACGGCGCCGTGGCGATCTTGGTCAGCACGTTGACGATGGCCTTCCAGACGATGCCGCCGTAGCTGAATTGCGGATCGTCGAGGCTGCCCGAGACCGGCAGGCCGAGCTCGATGCGGCCGTCGGAATCCTGCAGGATGGCGATGGCGAGGTCGAGCGGCAGGTTCTTCGCCTCGGGGCTTTCGATGCGCTCGCCCAGCGTCAGGCGGTCCATGATCACCTTGTTGTCGCCTTCGACCCGGCGGCGGTCGAACTTGTAGCGCAGGTCGAGCGACAGCTTGCCCGAGGCGATGCGCCGGCCGAGGAATGTGGCGGAGTAGGGCGTGAGGCGCGTCATCTCGACGTTGCGGAAGGTGACTGCGAGGTCGGCGTAATGCGTGGGGTTGAAGAGCTCGATGCGCCCGGCGGCCCGCGCCAGGCCGTAGTCGTCGACCTGGCCTTCGAGCTCCAGCAGCCCTGGCGCGCCGGGCCGCGACGACAGCCCGGTGACCACGCCGCGCAGATGATGGATGCGCGTGCCGAAGGGCAGCGCCAGCGACTGGTCGGCGAAGTCGAGCTCGCTGCGCGCCACGCGCAGGCGGGCGACGTTGACCACGAAGGCGGGCTTCTCGGAGGACGCGGCGGCCGGCTTGCGTTCGCCCTCGGTGCGCAGGATGCGCGAGAGGTTGATGGTTTTGTCGCGGCCGATCAGCAGGCTGGCATCGAGGCCTTCGAGCGCGAGTTCGCGCAGGTCCAGCCGTTGCGCCGTGGCATCGACGCTCTTGCTGGCCAGCGACTTCCAGATCAGGAAGCGGTTCTTGGTGCCGGCCTCGTCGAGCCGCAAATCGCGCAGCGCGAAGCCGCCCTTGAAGGCGGGGCCGGCCTTGCCGTAGCTGGCGCGGCCTTCCACCGACAGGCGGCCGCCGGCAATGGAGAGCTTGGCCACCGAGGCGAGGTAGGGCTCGGCCGGCTTCAGGGCGAGGTCGGTGAGTTCGAGCTTCAGGTCGGCCGAGGGCGCGCCCGGCACCACCCGGCCGCTGGCGCGGAAGCTGCCGCCGGCGGCAGAGCGGAATCCGGCCTGAACGGGGATGGCGGCGGCGAGATCGTCACTCACGTTTTCGGCGCCCAGGCGGATGTCCTCCAGCGCGATGGTCGCCGCCGGCGTGACGCTCTGGTCGACGAAGGTGGCGGACAAGCCCGCGATCTCGACCTTGCCGGCCTTGACGTGCCAGGGTGCGCCGGCGGACTCGGCCGCCGCGCGCTTGGGCGCCGCGGCTCGCGGCGGCAGCGCCTGCGCGAAGGCGTCGATGAGGTCGATGCGGCCCTCGGCGCTGCGCCGCGCCTGCAGGTGGCCGCCTTCCAGGGAAGCACGCCCGAGCGCGACTTCATGCGCGGGGAGATTGGCTTGCACGTCTTCAATGGCAAGGTCGCCGAGCTTTTGCGGGGCGGCGCGCGGCAACTCCAGAGTCGCAGCGCGCAGCGCGAAGCGGGCCAGCGCCAGGGTGCCGCGCGCGAGGTCGAAGCGCGCGCCGTCCGCCGCCGCCTCGCCGGCCAAGAGCGCGGCGCCGCGTCCGAAAGGCACGCGCAAATCCTTGATGCCGGCCTTGGCATGCTCGATCGTCAGCGCGAGCCTTCCATCGGCATAGCCGGCGCGATAGTCCGCTTCGAAAGACGCGATGCCGGCCGGTGCCGCGGGCAGTGCCGCCTGCAGGTAAGGCGCGAGCTTGGCGACATCGAGACCGGACATCGAAAGGTGGCCGCTCGAGGCAATCGGCGCGAGGTCGAGGTCGCCCTGCCAGGCGAACTGCGCGCCGACGCCGGTGCGCGCGGCGATGCGGTAGCGGCCGTTCTCGTCGGCCAGGGTGGAGACGTCGTCGAGCTCGACGTCGATGGGATCGACGCGCGTCTCGAATCCCGCCCGGCGGTCGGCGAAGGCAACGCGCCCGCCCGCCAGCGCGAAGCGGCGGATCTCCATGCGCGGCAGGCCGCCTTCGTGCTGCGGCTCCTTGCTCTTCAGCGCTTCGATCAGGCGGCTCCAGTTGAGGCTGCCGTCCTTCTCGAGCGTCACCTCCACCTGCGGCGCCGCGAGCCGGACGTCGTCGAGCACCAGGGCGCGGCGCACCAGGCTGGCCGCGGAAACGTCGACGAAGGCCTCGTCCAGTTGCAGCAGCGGCTGCCCTTCCGGCGTTTCGAGGCGCAGGTGCGGCACGCGCAGGCTCAGCGCGAAGGGATTGAATTCGGGCAGATCCATCGCCAGGCGGTGCGCCGACTTCTCCGCGATGATGCGCGGCGCCTGGGACTGTAGGATATGCGGCAGCGCCAGCCAGCCGAACAGCAGGTAGACGGCATAGAGGCCGACGATGCCGGCGAGCGCGATCGACAGAGCTTTGCGGGTAGGGCGCCAGGATGGCATGCGGACCTCCGGTCAGGGGCAGGGGCGCCGCCGCGCGGAGGGCGTGCGCACTTGCTGCAAGCGTAGCAAAATGTCGGCTGGATGGCCGGTCAAACTGCAAGGGAGGAAGGCATGGGCAGCATCGTCAAGGAGTTCAAGGAATTCGCCGTCAAGGGCAACGTCATCGACCTGGCGGTCGGCGTGATCATCGGCGGCGCCTTCGGCAAGATCGTCGACTCCGTGGTCGGCGACCTCGTCATGCCGGTGATCGGCCGCCTGCTCGGCGGGCTCGACTTCAGCAACTACTTCATCCCGCTCAAGGACGTGCCCCCGGGCGTGGCCATGACGCTGGCCGAGGTGAAGAAGGCCGGCGTGCCGGTGTTCGCCTGGGGCAACTTCCTCACCATCGCGCTCAACTTCGTCATCCTCGCCTTCATCATCTTCATCATGGTCAAGCAGATCAACCGCGTGAAGCGCGAAGAACCGGCAGCCGCCCCAGCCGCGCCCGCCGAGCCGCCCGAGGACGTGAAACTGCTGCGCGAGATCCGCGATGCGCTGAGGAAGTAGGGCGCGGGCGGGCGGCGCCCGCGCCATTCACCCGGGAATCTCGGCCTCGACCAGCTTGGCGAGCAGCGCCAGCGATTCCTGCCAGCCCAGGTAGCAGGCCTCCGGCGGGATGGCCGCCGGGACGCCTTCCTGCTCGATGGTCAACTCGGTGCCGCAGAACACCGGCTTCAGGGAAACCGTCGTCCGCATCTCCCCCGGCAGGTTCGGATCGTCGAAGCGATCCGTGTGGCGGATGCGCTCGTTCGGCACCAGTTCGAGATACTCGCCGCCGAACGACTCGCTGCGGCCGCTGCTGAAATTGGTGAAGGACATCCGATAGCTGCCTCCCACCCGGACCTCCGAATGCTGCACCTTGCCCGTGAAGCCGTTGGGCGGCAGCCACTTGACCATGGCGTCGGGATCGAGAAACGCGCGATAGACGCGATCCGGCGGCGCGCGCAGGACGCGGTGAAGGTGGATGGTGTTGGTGGGCATGGGGCGGACCTTTCGGCGGGAAGAGACGAGTTCGACCCCAAGCCTCGCGAAGAGTGCTGTCCCGATTCTCAGCGCCGCCTCAGTCGCCTTCACCCCGCCCTTTAGGTCGTACTAAATTCCGATAGCCCGTTGAAATGCATTTAGAATATGCCGGATCGAACCTTCTATAGGAACACCAAGATGGAATGCTTCGCGACTTTTAGGCGTCCCACTTTACGTTGGGCCGCATGACTACTCCGTCCTCCGACCAGCCAGCGTCCGTGCCCATTGATCAGCCGGTTCTCGACCGCTGGGCTGAAACGGCACTCCGTGTGAACCACCTTCACACGCTGGTAC
>JBLNBJ010000031.1:0-12532 GCA_050259835.1 Ignavibacteria bacterium
CTTCAGCAAGGCCTGCGAGCCCTTGCTGCGCCAGGAGGGCTGGGTTGTCGAGATGCTCGGCGATGCCGTGCTGGCGATGTTCGAGCCCGGCAGCGACGGCAAGAACGACCACAGCGCCCGCGCGCTGCGCGCGGCCCTGCTGATGGTGCTGGCCGCCACGCGCTTCCAGGCCTGGATCGATCATCGCTTCGCGCGGCGCGGCCTGCCGCCTTTCGCCATCGGCGTCGGCGTGCATACCGGCGAGGTCGTGGTCTGCGAGGCCTCGAGCGAACGGCGCGTGCCGACCATCGTCGGCGACACGGTCAACGTGGCGGCGCGCCTGCAGAACATGACCAAGGAACTCGGCTGGAGCATCGTCGCCAGCGACGCCGTCGTGCAGGCGGCCGGCGAGCGCTTCGAGCGCGAGGTGCCGCGGACGGTGACGGTGCGCGGCCGCAATGCGCCGCTCGACGTCACGGGCGTCACCGGGCTCAAGCCGCGCGCGGACGCCAGGGACGAGAAGCTCGCCTTCTATCACGACCTGCGCCGCGCGGTCGTCGCCAACAATGCCGCCATCCGGGCGCGCAGCGCGCCGGCGCAGCCAGCGGAAACCGGCGACGGCCTGCCGCACATCGACGGCTATCGCGTGCTGAAGAAGCTCGGCGAGGGCGGCATGTCCTCGGTGTATCTGGCCGAAGACGAACAGGACGGCGTGCTCCAGGTGATCAAGACCGTGCCGATCGTCGAAGGCGGCGACCCCGATGCGCTGCAACGCTTCCTGCACGAGTTCGCGCTGGTGTCGCAGGTGCGCCACCGCAACGTCGGCCGCATCCATCGCCAGGGCTTCACCGAGTCGAGCGCCTACATCGCCATGGAATACCTGCCCGGCGAAGACCTGCGCGCCCACATCGGCAAGGGACTGCCGGTGCCGCAGGCGCTCGACTACCTGCTGCAGGCGGTCTCCGCGCTCGAGGCCATCCACGCGCAGGGCATCGTGCACCGGGACCTCAAGCCGGCCAACCTGATGCTGCGCGAGGACGGCTCGCTGGCGCTGGTCGATTTCGGCATCTCGAAGATCCTCGACGTCGACCTGTCCGCGACGCGCCAGGGCGAAGTACTGGGCACGCCGTTCTACCTGAGCCCCGAGCAGGTGCGCGGCGGCCAGGTCGATGCGCGCAGCGACATTTACAGCCTTGGGGCCGTGTTCTACGAGATGCTGACCGGCGACAAGCCCTACACGGCCGACAACATCGACGACCTGATGCTGCGGCATGTTTCGGCGCCCATCCCGACGCTGCCCGTGTCCCTGATCGCCTTCCAGGAACTGCTCGACCGCATGATGGCCAAGCAACCGGCCGAGCGCTTCGCCAGCGCGACCGAATTGCGCCGCTTCATCCTGCGCCTGCCGCGCCAGGGGGGCCTGGCCGCCGCTGGGCCGGCCGCTGCCTTCGCAAAGACGCAGCCGCTCGCCGCCCTCGGCGAACGGCATGCCTCCCTCTAACCGCCGAATCCGGACACGATCATGCAAGACGAGAGAACCGCTTCCGATACCGCGACGAAGCGCAAGTACCAGGTGGCGGTGGTCGGCTTCAGCCAGACCGAAAAGCTGGTGCTGGGCGGCATCTTCGGCCTCGCCGCGCGCCGCGATCCGTGCTTCGTGCCCTTCCAGCCCGGCGGCACGGCCGCGCCCGACCTGTTCCTGCTCGATGCCGACGATCCGCGCTGTCCGGAGCTGGTGCGCGCGATCGGCAAGAAGAGCAAGGCGCCGATCCTGTTCGTCGGCGCGCATTCGCACGGCACCGCCTACCCGGCGATGGAGCGCCCGCTGATGTGGACGCGCACGCTGCAGCACTTCGAGCAGGCGGTGCGTTCCGCCGCCGAGCCGCCGCCGCCGGCCAAGCCGAAGCCCACCGACTGGGTGCTGGTGGTCGACGACAGCCTGGCGGTACGCAAATTCATGGAAAGCCGCCTCGCGCCCTTCGGCTTCAATGTCGACTACGCCGACTCCGGCGAGCGCGCCATCGGCCTCACCGGCGAGAAGCACTACACCTGCGTGTTCCTCGACGTGGTGCTGCCGGGCGTGGACGGCTACCAGGTCTGCAAGATCATCAAGTCGAAGAAGTCGGAGGCCAAGCGCACCGCGGTCGTCATGCTGACGAGCAAGAGCTCGCCGTTCGACAAGATCCGCGGAACCATGGCCGGCTGCGACGCCTATCTCACCAAGCCCGTCGACGAAGAGAAGTTGTTGGCGGTGATCGCGAAGTTCCTTCCCGCGGCGGCCGCCGTCGACGGGGCGCAGGTCCTGGCGGCGACCTGACGGTCGCGCCTTCCATCAACGAGCAACGAGAGGTATCGAACATGGCTGCAAAGAAAGTGCTGGTGGTCGACGACGCGCGACCCGACCTGATGAACCTGGAGAAGATCGTCTCCGACGCCGGCTACCACGTCATCACGGCGACGAGCGGCGAGCAGGCCATCAAGGTGGCCAAGGTCGAGCAGCCGTCGCTGATCTTCATGGACGTGAACATGAAGGAGGTCGACGGCTTCCAGGCCACGCGCACGCTGCAGGCCGACCCGACCACCAAGGCGATCCCGGTCGTGTTCGTCACCTCCAAGGACCAGAAGGCCGATCGCGTCTGGGCGCAGATGCTGGGGGCGAAGGGCTATGTCACCAAGCCCTACAGCGCCGACCAGATCCTCGACCAGTTGAAGGTCGTCTAGGCGCCTCATGGAGCTCGACGTCCTGCCGGCCGAGGTGCCGGTTCCCGATGCGACCGGCTTCCTCGCCGACCTCGAATTCGCGTTCGAGCCCGCGGCTGTGCCTGCGCTCGATGACGGCTTGTTGCCGCCCTCGCAGGCACTGGCCGGGGAATGCGGGCAGGGTGACGCGGCGCCGGCGGCACTGCCCGATGCCCGCGCCGCGGCCCACGCCGGGCAGGGCGTACTGATCGGCGGCCTGCGCCTGTTCCTGCGCTTCGACCAGTCGAGCGAGATTTCCGAGATGGGCCCGGTCTACCGCCTGCCCGGAACGCCGGCCTGGGTGCGCGGCGTCGCCAATCTGCATGGCAACCTGTTGCCGGTCGTCGATCTGGCGGGCTTCTTCGGGCTCGCCGAGGCCGGCCCGGGCCGGCCGATGCTGCTCGTGCTGGGCCACGGCGAAGCGGCGGTGGCCACGATCATCAGCGGTGCGCCGCAGCGGCTGCGGTTCGCCGAGGAAGAGCGCGTGCCTGCGCCGCTGGTGGGCGAGCGCCTGCAACCCTACGTGCCGGGCGCCTTCGCGCGCGGCGCCGACATCTGGCTCGAGTTCGAGCACGAGCAACTGCTGGAGGCGCTGGCGACCGCGCTGGCTTCCGGCCGCGCGACCTATTGAGGAGAAACCGACATGGCACTCAACTTTGGATTCAACGACATCAGCATCAAGGCCAAGCTGGCGGTGGCGCTTGCCATTCCGACCGTCGCGTTGGCCCTGATGATCGGCAAGACGGCCTTCGAGGGCTACTACAAGGTCGGCCAACTGCGCGTGGTGGAGAGCGACGCCGCGCTGATGGTGAAGGCCGGCAGCCTGATCCACGAGTTGCAGCGCGAGCGCGGCCTTTCCCAGCTCTACCTGAGCGAGAAGGGCGAGGCGCGCGCCGCCGAGCTGCTGCGCACCCAGCGCGGAGCAACCGACAAGCGGCTGGTGGACTTCCGTGCGGCGGTGGACGCCGTCGACGCGGCGAAGATCGGCGACGGTCCGTTCGAGGCCCTGCAGCTGGCGCGGCACCAGATCGAGGCGGCCATCGCCAAGCGTGCCGAGATCGGCGACATGAAGCTGCAGCCGCTCGAGATCATGAAGGCCTACGACGCGGGCCTCAACGCCATGATTGCGGCCGAGCAGAAGATCCGGCACGAGCGCGAGCAGGTCGATGCCAAGGTGGCAGACGTGGCGCGCGCCTACGTGAACCTCGTCGACGCCAAGGAGAAGACCGGCGAAGTGCGCGCGATCGGCGTCATCGGCTTCGGCGCCGGCCGCTTTGCGCCCGAGGTGCTGCAGGCGTTCGCAGCCCGCTCGGCGGAGGCGGCGCGCCTGCTGGCCTACGTGCAGGAAATCGCCTCGCCCGCCGGCAGGGAACTCTTGCAGCGCAAGTTCGCCAACCGCGACGTCGCCGCGGCCGACGATACGGTCGCGCATGTGCTGCAGGCCGGCCCCGGCGCACCGGCGACGATGTCGGGCGAAGAATGGTTCCGCCTGGCGACCACCAAGGCGAACCTGCTGAAGGAAGTCGAGGACGCCTACGCGGCGGAGCTGGAGAAGGTGGCGGCCGAGCGCGCCGACGCGATCATGCAGCTCGTCGCGATGGAGCTGGCCTTCGCGGCGTTCCTCGTGCTGGCGGTTGCTGCGCTGGGCGTGGTGGTGTATCGCGGCATGACGAAATCGGTGAACGAGCTGCTCGAGACGGTGCGCAACATCTCGGCCGGCCGCTACGACGTGCGGGCGCGCATCTTCGGCGCCGATGAACTCGGCATGCTGTCGCTGACGCTCAACGAGATGCTCGACGACCGCGTCCAGGCGCTGGCCAAGGCGCAGCAGGAGAACGAGACCCTCAACAACTCGGTGGTGGACCTGCTCAAGGCGGTGTACACGCTGAGCCAGCGCGACCTCACCACGCGCTGCGAGGTGGACGCCACCATCATCGGCACCGTGGCCGACTCGATCAACCAGCTCACGGCGGAGACGGCGAAGGTGCTCGGCCAGGTGTCGCGCGCCGCCCACCGCGTCAGCGGCGCCTCGGAGAAGGTGAAGCGCCAGGCCAGCGCCGTGTCGCAGGTGGCGGAAGCCGAGTTGACCTCGGTGGACCACATGACGTCGGGCATCGGCGAGACGGTGGAACAGATCGACGCGCTCGCGGCCCTGGCCGGCGAGACCAACCGTTCCGCCGGCGAGGCGGCGAGCTCGACCAACGAGGCGCTCGAGCGCGTGTCCGACGCCGTGCGCGGCATGGAGGACATCCGCGAGACCATCGCCGAGACGGAGAAGCGCATCAAGCGCCTCGGCGAGCGCTCGCAGGAGATCAGCGGCATCGTCAACCTGATCAACACGATCTCCGAGCGCACGCACGTGCTGGCGCTGAACGCTTCGATGCAGGCGGCGATCGCCGGCGACGCTGGCCGCGGCTTCGCGGTGGTGGCCGAGGAAGTGCAGCGCTTGGCGGAGTCCTCGCGCAACGCGACCTCGCAGATCGCGACGCTGGTGAACAACATCCAGATCGAGACCAACGACACGGTGGCGACGGTGAACCGCACCATCGGCCAGGTGGTGGCGGAGTCCGAACTCGCGCGCAAGGCCGGCGAGCAGATGGAAAAGACCCAGCGCATCACCCTGCAGCTTGCCGAGATGGTCCAGCAAATCGCCGAGAACGCCCAGACGCAGACGCGCAGCGCCCAGTCGCTGCGCCAGCAGGTCGAGCGCATCGGCGCCGGCGCCCGGCAGACGCGCGACCACATCGTCGGGCAGACCGAGGAAACCCTGGCGCTCGACGAAACGGCGCGCCAGCTGCTGAACGCCATCTCGATGTTCACGCTGCCCGAAGAGGTCGCCGAGCTGGCGTCGGCGACCGCCACGCTGCGCCGCGCGGCCTGACGTTCCCGGTCCGTCCAAATGCAGATCGACGATCTCATCGCCACGCTGCGGGATGAAGCGGCCGGCATGGCCGCGGAGCTGGCGGACGCGGCGGGCGTGCTCGGAGATTCCGCCGCGGCCGACGCGGCCCGCGACGAGGCGCGCGAGGCCTGCGTGACGCAGTTGTCGCGCCTGGCCGAAACCGCGGGATTGCTCGGCCTCGGCGGGCTGCAGGAAGCCTGCACGCGGGTGCTGGGCGCCACGGCGGCGCTGCCGCTCGACGATCAGGCGGCGCGGGCGGCGCTGGCAGGCAAGCTTGGCGAGTGGTTCGCCCTGGTGCTCGCCTACCTCGCCGACGTGCGCAGCGCCGACGCGGCAGCCGCCCTGGCATCGCAGGTCGCGTGGCTGGCGGGGGCGGATGCCGGCGAAGCCGATGCGCTGGCCGCTGCCTTGCTGATCGAACCGCAGGCGGCCTTCGACGAGGCCGAGGTTCCCGCGCGCGAGACGACGGCGGCCGAGAGCGACGTCTCGCTCGAGCTGGCGCCCGATTGCGATACCTCGCTGCTCGACGCCTTCCTGCAGGAGGCGCCGCTCCAGGCGGCCGAACTTGGCGAGCTGATGCAGAAGATCGCGGCGCGCATGGCGAGCGCCGAGGACTTCTCGCAGGCGAAGCGCATCGCGCACACCTTCAAGGGCTCGGCGAACATCATCGGCATTCGCGGCATCACCAAGGTGGCCCACCACGCCGAGGATCTGCTCGAGTTCCTCGAAGCCCGGCCGGGCGAGATTCCCGCGGCGCTGGCCGATGTGCTGCTCGATGCCGCCGCCTGCCTCGAACAGATGGTGTACGCCCTGCTGGGTCAGGAAGAGGCTCCCGGGCAGGCGCTTTCCGTCCTGCAGGCGCTGCTCGACTGGGCCAATCGCATGGATCGCGGCGAATTGTCCGACCTCGCCGCGGCCCCGCCGCCCGCGGTCGCGCGCAGCGAGCCGCCTCGACCGACGCCTGCGCCTCCCGCCGTGCCGGCCGTTTCCGCCACACCGGCGGCGCCGGCTCCGGACGCCGGGCAATCGCTGCGCGTTCCGGTGCAGCGCGTCGACGATCTGTTCCGCCTGGTCGGCGAACTGTCGATGAAGATCGGCAGCCTGCAGGCGCGGCTGAAGGATTCCGGCCGCCGCGCGCGGCAACTGATGGCGCAGAACGCCGCGGTCCAGAAGCGCATCTTCGAGCTGGAGAAGGTGGTCGACGTCCGCGGCGTCGCCGCGGTGCGCGAACGCAAGCCCGGCATGCCGGCGAGCTTCGACCCGCTCGAGCTCGAGCAGTACAACGAACTTCATTCCGTCAGCCGCGCGCTGATGGAGGAAACCGCCGACGCCCGCTCGCTGGCTGCAGGTTTCGAGGACGACTTGACCGACCTCGCGACGATGGCGGTGGAGCAGGATCGCGTCAAGCGCGACTTGCAATACCTGGCGATGTCGATGCGCATGGCGCCAGTCAGCATGCTGGTGCCCCGGCTGCAGCGCAACGTGCGGCAGACCTGCCACGATACCGGCCACCAGGCGCGGCTGATCGTCGAGGACAACGGCACCATGATCGACGGCGAGATTCTCAACCGTCTCGCCGATCCGCTGCTGCACGTGCTGCGCAATGCGGTGGACCACGGCATCGAGCCGGCCGACGAGCGCGCGCTGCTCGGCAAGCCCGCCGAAGGCACCATCCGGCTGGCATTCGAGCGCCGCGGCCAGACCATTGTCGTGCGCTGCACCGACGACGGCCGCGGTCTCGACTACGCCGCAATCCGCGCGCGCGCCGTCGAGCGCGGCCTGTTGCCGGAGGGGCGCGCGGTCGATGAAGGCGAGCTGGCCCGCATCATCTGCCTGCCTGGTTTCTCGACGCGCGACCATGTCAGCGAGATTTCGGGCCGCGGCGTCGGCCTCGACGTGGTGCGCAATCGCGTGCTGGCCATGAAGGGCGCCATGCAGATCCATTCCGCGGGCTCGGGCCGCGGCACTACGGTCGAGCTCAGCCTGCCGGCCTCGCTGGTCGCGCTGCACGCGCTGGTGGTGCGGGCGGCAGACCAGTCCTATGCGATCTCCAGCCACGCCGTCGAGTCCGCGATTGCGCCCGAGACGGCAGACTTCGTGCGCATCGGCGACGAGTTGCAGCTCGCCTTCCGCGGCCGCCACTATCCCGTTTGGACGCTCGCGCAACTGGTCGGCGCAGCGGCGGACAAGCCGGACGAAGCCGCGCTGCGGCGCCTGGCGGCCGTGCTCGCGCGCGTCGACGACAAGGTTGCCGCGATCATGGTCGACGCCGTGGTGGACGGCCGCGAACTCATCGTCAAGGACCTCGGCCGCTACCTGCGCGCCGTGCCGGGCGTATCGGGCGCCGCCATCATGGGCGACGGCACCGTTGCGCCGGCGCTGGACGTCGCCGAGCTGCTGCGCGCGAACCTGCCGGCGCTCGGCGCCGGCCGGGCCGCGGCCGCTGTTGCGGCGCCGTCGGCCCGGCGCCTGCTGGTGGTCGACGACTCGCTCAGCATGCGTCGCGCGCTCGCTGAACTGCTGGAAGACGCCGGGTTCTCGGTGCAAACGGCGCGCGACGGCATCGAGGCCATCGCCCTGTTCGAACGCTTCCGCCCCGAGGCGGTGCTGACCGACCTCGAGATGCCCGACATGAACGGGCTCGAGCTGACGGCCCACCTGCGCGGCCGGCCCGACGCGGCCCGGCTGCCGATCATCATGATCACCTCGCGCTCGCAGGCCAAGCATCGGCAGCAGGCCGAGCGGGCGGGCGTCGATGTCTATCTCACCAAGCCGTATTCCGACGCGGTGCTGCTCGACCACGTGCGCGCGGCGCTGAAGCAGGGCAGCCATGCCGAACCCGCAGCGGCTTGATTCCGCGCCCGGCTACGTGGCGATCCGCCTCGGGCAGACGCGCCTGCTGGTCGACGCGCTCGAGGTGCGCGACATCCGCGGCGCCGAGCAGGCCGAGCCGGACCACGCGTCGCCGGCGGTCCTGCGGCGCGGCGGGCGCGAAGTGCCGATCGTGGCGCCGGCCGCATCGCTGCGTGCGCTGGCGCCAAGAACGAATGCCCAGATCGTCGTGCTCCACGACGCCGGCGGCGAATTGGCGCTGGCCTGCGACGAGATCGCCGTGCTGCCGGCCGGGCGCGTCTCGGTGGAAGCGCTGCGCCCCTGCATGCAGGCCGGAGAATCGCCGGTCGTTGCACTGGCCCGCGTCGGCGGCGAGCCCGCCTTCCTCTGCCGCGGCCGCGCGCTGGCGGCATGTGCGCGGCGACTGTCGGAGCCCCAGGATGGCTGACGCCCGCGCGATCCTGATCGAATACGCGGCCGGCCGCTGCGCTGCCATCGCATTCGCCGACATGGTCGAAGTGCTCCAGGCGCCGACGAGCGTGCCGGTGCCGCTGGCGCCGGCCCACTGCGACGCCCTGCTCGGCTGGCACGACGACTGGCTGCCTATCTTCGATCTCGCGGCGTGGCAAGGCGCGCCGGCGCAGGGCGACGCCGGCTTCTGCGCCGTGGTGCGCTACCGGGACGCGGCGGGTGCGCGGCGTCACGGTGCCTTGCGCTGCCTGGCATTCCCCCGCATCGCGGAAGTCGACGACGCCAACGCGGCGCCGCTGCCGGACGCCGTATGGCGGGGCTTCGCCCGGGCCTGCTTCCGCGAGGCCGGCGAGGCCGTGCCCGTCCTCTCCCTGGCGGCGCTTTTCGGGACTTCGCCCCAGGGCGGGGCGGCGCAGGACGAGTCGGGCGGAATTGCCGGCGGCATGCTTGAATACGGGCTGGTGTAGCCCATCCTGCCGGAAACATGAACGAGGTTCCTCCTCCGCCGGAACAGCCGCGAGACGACGTCAGCCCGACGGCGTTCCTCGCCGCCATGACGCACGAGCTGCGCACGCCGCTCAACGCGCTCATCGGCATGAGCCGCCTGCTGCTCGGCACGGCGCTCAACCGCGAGCAGGAGGAATACGCGCAGACCATGCTGCTGGCCGCGGACGCCATGCTCGGCGTGACGAACAGCATCCTCGACTACGGCAAGATCGAGGCCGGGCGCGTGGAGCTGGAGGACATCGACTTCGACCTGGTCGAACTGATCGAGGACGCCATCGACCTCGTCGCGGTCAAGGTTTGGGAGAGGGGCATCCGCCTGAGCTATGAGATCGACGCCGGGCTGCCGCGCGGGCTGCGCGGCGATCCGGCGCGGCTGCGGCAGGTGCTGACCAACCTACTCAGCAACGCCGTGAAGTTCACCGAGAGGGGCGGCGTGCATGTTTCGGTCGAGCCGGGCGCGTTCAGCGCCGAAGGGCTCGAAGTGCGCTTCGCCGTCAAGGACAGCGGCATCGGCATCAGTGCGGAAGGCCTTGGCCGCCTGTTCAGGGCGTTCTCGCAGGCCGACACGTCCATCACACGCCGCTTCGGCGGCACCGGTCTTGGCCTGGCGATCTGCGAGCGCCTGGTGGCCTTGATGGCGGGCCGCATCTGGGCCGAGAGCGAGTTGGGGCGCGGCTCGGTGTTCCGTTTCACGGCGCTGCTGAAGAAGGGCAACGCGGCAATGCCGCCGGGATCGCCCCAGCTCGCCGCCAAGCGCGTGCTGATCGTCGACGGCGATCCGGCCCATCGCGCGCTCCAGGCGCGCCGCTGCGCCGAGCTCGGCATGGAGGTCCGCGCCGCGGCCTCTGCGGCGGAAGCGGCGGCTTGCCTCGAACGCGAAGGCATGGACGTCGTCGTCCTCGATGAAGAGGCCGCCCCGGGCGGGCCGGCCGCACTGGGGATTCGCGAACGCGCCGGCGCCGGCGCGGTTCCGGTCATCCTGGTGGCGGCGGGATCGCACACCGGGGCGACGCCGGCCGGCGACGCTGCCGCCCTGCGGATACTCAAGCCGATGCGCACGCGGGCGCTGGCGCGCGCGCTGGAGGAAGCGGTGGGCGGCACCCCGCCCGATGCTTTGGATGCGCCGGGCCTGCCTGCCGGGGCGCCGGACGCGAGCATCCTGCGGCGCTGGCGCGTGCTGGTCGCCGACGACAACGTCACCAATCGCAAGCTGATGTCCACCATGCTGGGCAAGCTCGGCATCGTGGCAGATATCGCCGAGGACGGGCTCGAAGCGCTCGAAGCGCTGCGCGGCAAGCGCTACGACCTCGTGTTCATGGACATGCAGATGCCGGAGATGGACGGGCTGCAGGCGACGCGGGCGATCGTCAAGCGGCTCGGGACGGCGCGGCCGCGCATCGTCGCCGTGACCGCAAACGCTTCGCCCGGCGACCGCGAACGCTGCCTGGAGGCGGGCATGGACGACTACGTCTCGAAGCCCATCATGCCCGACTCGCTGCGTCGCGTGATCGAGGCTTCGGTGGTATGGGCGCGCGAGCAGCGCAGCGCGGCGGGCCGCGAGGATCCCTACCTCGACATGGAGACCCTCGAGACCCTCGAGGAAGTGTTCCGCAGCGAACCGGCCAAGCTGGGCGAACTGCTGAAGGAATTCCTGGCCGAATCCGGCGCCCGCGTCGACCTGATTTCCGTTGCGGCGGAAAGCGGCGACTTCGCCAAGATCATCGCCGTCGCGCACAAGCTCAAGGGTGCGGCGGCGGGCGTTGGGGCCAAGGAGCTGGCGCGCATCGCGTATCGGCTCAAGCTGGCGGCCTTCGACAGCAATGCCGGCGCCGTGAACGGGCTGGTGCCGGAACTCGATCGCGTCTTGTCGGCGACCCGCGAGGCGCTGCGGCCGATGACCGAGGACGCCAACCCGCAGCCGGCCGCAAGCCGGGGAGATTTTGCCGAATGACGGACCCGAAGCCGCAGGAGCAGCAGGACGAACGCGCCGGCGCCGCCCAGGCCGCGTTCCTGTCGCGCATGACCCACGAATTCCGCACGCCGATGAACGCCATCCTCGGCTTCGCCCACGTGCTGCAGGAGGAGCTGCAGAACGCCGAGCATCGCGACTACGTGCAGGAGATCATCCAGGCCGGCGAGCAGCTGCTGACGATGGTCGACGACCTGCTCGACTTCGCCAACCTCGAGAGCGGCCATGCGGAACTGTCCATCCGGGCGGTCCCGATCGGGCCGGTCGTGTCCGAGGCGCTGCGCAGCGTCGAACCGCTGTTCAGGCAGCGGCATATGGAGGCGCGCGTCGAATGCGAAGCCGGCGGCGCGGCGGCCGGTTCCGCGCCGGTCTGCGCCGCATGCGCGCGCGGCAACGAGGTGCTCGCCGATGCCGACCGCCTGCGCCAGATCCTGACGGGCCTGCTCTCGAACGCCGCCAAGCACGGGCGCAGCGGCGGCAGCGTCCGGCTCTCCTGCCGCGCCGGCGGCGGGCGCGTCCGCTTCAGCGTGGCGGACGACGGGCCGGGCATTTCGGCCGAGAGGCTCGAGCGCCTGTTCATGCCTTTTGAAGCCGCGGACGCGCGATCGTCGCAGGGCGGCAGCGCCGGCATCGGCCTCGCGGTGGCCAGGCGGCTGGCCGAACTCATGGGCGGCGGCGTGGGCGTCGATACCGCGCCGGGACGGGGATCGGCGTTCTGGCTGGAGTTGCCGCAGGCCCGCAGCGCGGCGTGAGGCCGCGGCCCGGATTCCTCAGGCGAGTGCCCGCCGCAGCGCGGCGATCAGTTCCTGCGGCTTGAAGGGCTTGCGGACGTAGTCGCTGAAGCCTGCGGCAAGCGCGCGCTCGACGTCGGCCGGCATCGCCTCGGCCGAGATGGCGAGCACGGGGATCGCGGACGTCTCCGGCCGGCTGCGCAGCGCGCGCAGCAATTCGTAGCCGTCGAGGCCCGGGATGTTGATGTCGGTCAGGATGGCCGCCGGCGGGGAACGTCGCGCCAGCGCCAGGCCGGCGGTGCCGTCGGTTGCCGTGACGAGCTGCAAGTCGTGCTCCTTGCGCAGCACGGTTTCGACCAGGCGGCGATTGCTGGGATTGTCCTCGACGTAGAGGACGACTCG
>JBLNBJ010000032.1:0-3404 GCA_050259835.1 Ignavibacteria bacterium
GCGCGTAGGTAAAGGAGGAGGCCGACGGTTTATCGTTCTTGTCGGCCGGGGGACACGGAGCGCAGCAGGGCACCCCGTCGGCCCGAGCGCCCCACTCCGTCACGCAACGCATATTCATCGAGCTTCCCCGACAAGTGCCGCCGCACCGCCACGCCGCCTCGCCAACATCCAAAGCCGGAACCGGTCGAGATAGAGATAGACGACGGGCGTGGTGTACAGCGTTAGCAACTGACTAAGGATCAGGCCCCCGACAATCGAGATGCCGAGCGGACGCCGAAACTCGGCGCCTTCCGAGAAGCCAAGGGCGAGAGGGATGGCGCCGAACAGCGCGGCCATGGTCGTCATCATGATGGGCCGGAAGCGCAGCAGGCAGGCGCGGCGGATGGCGGCGCGCGGGGCGAGGCCGTCGCGGCGCTCGGCGTCGAGCGCGAAGTCGATCATCATGATGGCGTTCTTCTTCACGATGCCGATCAGCAGGATGACGCCGATCAGCGCGATGATCGAGAACTCGGTGTTGAACATCAGCAGCGCCAGGATGGCGCCGACGCCGGCCGAAGGCAGCGTCGAGAGGATGGTGAGCGGATGGATCAGGCTCTCGTAGAGGATGCCGAGCACCAGGTAGACGGTGATCAGCGCGAGCAGGATCAGCAGCGGTTGGGAGGACAGCGATTCCTGGAAGGCCTTGGCCGTGCCCTGGAAGCTGCCGTGCACCGAGGTCGGCGCGCCGAGGCGCAGGATGGCGTCGTCGATGGCGCGCGTGGCATCCGAGAGCGATACGCCGACCGGCAGGTTGAACGAGATCGTCGAGGCGGCGAACTGGCCCTGGTGGTTGACCGCCAGCGGCGTCGAAGTGGTCTCGTAGTGGGCGATGGCCGAGAGCGGCACCTGCAGGCCGCCGGGCGCGACGACGAAGATCTGGCGCAGGATCTCCGGGCTCTGCCAGTACTGCGGCGCGGCCTCGAGCACGACGCGGTACTGGTTGAGCGGGTGGTAGATCGTCGACACCTGGCGCTGGCCGAACAGGTTGTTGAGCGTCGAATCGATCATGGCGACCGTGATGCCGAGCCGCGCCGCGGCGTCGCGGTCGATCACCAGGCTCGTCTGCAGGCCCTTGTCCTGCTGGTCGGTGTTGACGTCGGCGAGTTGCGGCAGTTGCGACATTGCCTGGCGCACGCGCGGCTCCCAGGCGCGCAGCTCGTCGATGTTGTCCGCCTGCAGCGTGTATTGGTATTGCGCATTCGAGGCCCGCCCGCCGATGCGCACGTCCTGCTGCGGCTGCAGGAACAGGCTGGCGCCCGGTTCGCGCGCGAGTTGCGGGCGCAGGCGCGCGATGACCTTGTCGGCGGCGATCTTGCGCTCGGCGATCGGCTTGAGCGCAACGAACATGAAGCCCGAGTTGCGCTGGCCGCCGCCGGTGAAGGCGACGACGGTTTCGACGGCGGGATCGCACCGGACAATCTCGACGAAGTTGGCCACCTTCTGGCGCATCGCCTGGAACGAGATGCTCTGGTCGGCCTGGATCATGCCCGACAGGCGGCCGACGTCCTGCTGCGGGAAGAAGCCCTTGGGCACGATGTTGTACAGGTAGACGTTGAAGCCGATGGTGGCGGCCAGCACCAGCAGCATCAGCCGCCCGTGGCCGAGCGCCCAGTCGAGCGAGACTTCGTAGCCGCGCAGGGCGGCGGCGAAGACGCGCTCGCTGGCGCGGTGGAGCCGGCCGTGCGCCTGCTGCTTGTCGCGCGGCCGCAGCAGCCGCGCGCACATCATCGGCGTGGTGGTCAGCGACATCGCCAGCGAAATCAGGATCGCCGCCGACAGCGTGACGGCGAACTCGCGGAACAGGCGCCCGACGATGCCGCCCATCAGCAGGATCGGGATGAACACCGCGATCAGCGAAAGGCTCATCGACAGCACCGTGAAGCCGACTTCGCGCGCGCCGGCCATCGCCGCCGCGAAGGGCTGCATGCCTTCGTCGATGTGGCGCGACACGTTCTCCAGCACGACCACGGCGTCGTCCACGACGAAGCCGGTGGCAATGGTCAGCGCCATCAAGGACAGCGTGTTGAGGCTGTAGCCGAACAGGTACATGGCGGCGAAGGTGCCGACCAGCGACACCGGCACGGTGACGCTCGGGATGGCGGCGGCGCGCGCGTCGCGCAGGAAGGCGAACACCACCAGCACGACCAGCACCACGGAGATCGCCAGCGTGCGTTCGACCTCGCGCAGCGAGGCGCGGATCGTCGGCGTGCGCTCCATCGCCACCGCGAGGTCGATGGCGCCGGGGATGGAAGCGCGCAGGGCAGGCAGCAGCGCCTTGACGCGGTCGACCGTCTCGATGATGTTGGCGCCCGGCTGGCGGTTGAGGATCATCATGACGGCCGGCCGGCCGTTGGCCAGGCCCGCGTTGCGCAGGTCCTGCACCGAGTCTTCGACGCTGGCGACGTCGCCCAGGCGCACCGCGGCGCCGTTCTTGTAGGCCACGACCACCGGCACGTAGTCGGCCGCGCGCTTGGCCTGGTCGTTGGCGAGGATCTGCCAGTGGCGCGCGTCGTCCTCGACGAAGCCCTTGGGGCGGTTCACGTTGGTGGTGACGATGGCGGTGCGAACGTCGTCGGCGGAAAGGCCCAGCTTGTTGAGCGCCAGCGGGTTCAGCTCGACGCGCACGGCCGGCAGCGACGAGCCGCCGACGGTGACCTGGCCGATGCCGTCGACCTGCGAGATTTTCTGCGCCAGGATGGTCGAGGCGGCGTCGTACATCTGGCCGCGCGACATGGTGTCGGAGGTCAGCGACAGCACCATGATGGGCGCATCCGCGGGGTTCACCTTGCGGTAGGTCGGGTTGCTCGGCATGCCGGTCGGCAGCAACGTGCGTGCCGCATTGAGGGCCGCCTGCACGTCGCGCGCCGCGCCGTCGATGTTGCGCGAGAGGTCGAACTGCAGGGTGACGCGCGAGTTGCCGAGCGACGAGGACGAGGTGATCTCGGTGACGCCGGCGATGGTGCCGAGCGTGCGCTCGAGCGGCGTCGCCACGGTGGACGCCATGGTCTCGGGGCTGGCGCCGGGCAGCGAGGCGTTGACCGAGATGGTGGGGAAGTCCACCTGCGGCAGCGGCGCTACCGGGAGCAGCGTGAAGGCGATGAAGCCGGCGATGGCGACGCCGAGGGTCAGCAGCGTCGTTGCTACCGGACGGTGGATGAAGGGGGACGAGACGTTCATGGGGGAGTCTCGAAGACGCTGAAAGCACCGTCGCGAGCAACCGCCGAAGGCAACCCGTGCCTCCGGCCCGCCGAGGGCGACGGGTGGTCGTCGCCGCTCCGTGTCCCCCGGCGGACAAGATCGATAAGGCGTCCGCCTCCTCCTTTACCTACGCGTCGACGACCACCCGCCACCCTCGGCTCGACGCC
>JBLNBJ010000033.1:0-10490 GCA_050259835.1 Ignavibacteria bacterium
CGACATCCTGCTCGGCTCGATCTGGACGCCCGGCGACGGCTTGCGCGCAGCCATCGAGCGCGGCCCCCAAGGCATGCTGGCCGAGTTGAAGCGCTCCAACCTGCGCGGTCGCGGTGGCGCGGGTTTCACCACCGGCGTCAAGTGGGAGGCCTGCCGCAATGCGCCGGGCGACGCCCGTTACGTCATCTGCAACGCCGATGAGGGCGAACCGGGCACCTTCAAGGACCGCGTGCTGCTGCAGTCTTACTCGGACCGCGTCTTCGAGGGCATGGTGCTCGCCGGCTACACCATCGGCGCGCAGAAGGGTTTCCTCTACCTGCGCGGCGAATACCGTTACCTGCTTCCCGTGCTCGAAGCGCGCCTGGAGCGCATGCGCCAGACGAATCTGCTCGGCAAGGACATCTGCGGGGTGAAGGGTTTCGATTTCGAGATCGACATCCATCTCGGGGCCGGCGCCTACATCTGCGGCGAGGAAACCGCGCTGATCGAATCCCTGGAAGGCAAGGCCGGCCGCCCGCGCATCCGCCCGCCGTTCCCGGTTACCTGTGGCTATGACGGCAAGCCGACCGTCGTGAACAACGTCGAGACGCTGTGCAAGACGCTGGAAGTCGCGGTTCACGGCGGCGCCTGGTACGAAGGCCTGGGCACCAAGCAGTCGACCGGCACCAAGATCCTTTCCGTCTCCGGCGATTGCGAGCGTCCCGGCCTCTATGAGTATCCTTTCGGCGTACGCGTGGCGCAGGTGCTGGAGGACTGCGGCGCCAAGGACACGATGGCGGTGCAGATCAGCGGCGCCTCGGGCATCTGCCTGTCCGATCGAGAGTTCGGCCGTCGCATCGCCTTCGAGGACGTGCCGACGGCCGGCGCCTTCATGGTGTTCGGCAAGCATCGCGACATGTTCGAGGTGGCGCGCAACTTCGCCCACTTCTTCGCCCATGAGAGCTGCGGCTTCTGCACGCCCTGCCGCGTTGGCACGGCACTGGCGCGCAACCTGATGGACAAGATCGCCGCCGGCCGCGGCACCCAGTACGAGATGAACGAACTGCTGCGCCTGCACGGCGTCATGCGCACCAGCAGCCACTGCGGCCTCGGCCAGGCCGCCTGCAACGCCATCCACGACACCATGCAGAAGTTCAGACCTTCCTACGACCGGCGGCTGCAGACAATCGACTTCGAGCCTGCCTTCGACCTCGACGCGGCGCTTGCGCCGACGCGGGAACTCACCGGGCGCGACGACGCCGACGCTCATCTGGGAGTGGAAGCATGAACGCTGCCACGAACGTCTTCTTCATCGACGGGCAGCCGGTCTCGTTCGAGCCGGGCCAGAGCATCCTGCAGGCGGCGCTCGAGGCAGGCGTCTTCATCCCGCACCTCTGCCACCATCCGCAGTTCACGCCGCACGGCAGCTGCAAACTGTGCACCGTGACGGTCAACGGGCGCAGCGGATCGGCCTGCACGCTGCGCGCCCTGCCCGGGCAGGAGGTCGAGAACAACACCCCGGAACTCAACGGCAAGCGGCGCGTGCTGCTGCAGATGCTGTTCGTCGAGGGCAATCACTTCTGCCCCGGCTGCGAGAAGAGCGGCAACTGCCAGCTGCAGGCGCTCGCCTACGAACTCGAGATGGTGACGCCGCACTTCAATCACTTCTATCCGGAGCGCGAGGTCGATTCGTCGCATCCCGACCTGATGCTCGATCGCAACCGCTGCATCATGTGCGGGCTGTGCGTGCGCGCGAGCCGCGAAATGGATGGCAAGGACGTGTTCACCATCGTCGGCCGCGGCCGCGAGTCGCGCGTGGCGGTGAATTCGGCCAGCGGAATGCTCGGCGACAGCGACCTGTCCGCCAACGATGCCGCGGCGAAGATCTGCCCGGTCGGCGCCCTGCTGAAGAAGCGCATCGGCTATGCCGTGCCGATCGGCAAGCGGCTCTACGACGCGGAACCCATCAGCGCCCAGGTCGACCGCCTGGCGAACCGGGAGGCTTGAACATGAATCTTCCGTCCGAATTGCCGGTCCGCAAGCTGCGCGTCGCCACCGCTTCCCTTGGCGGTTGCTTCGGCTGCCACATGTCCTTCCTCGACATCGACGAGCGCCTGCTGGAACTGGTCGAACTGGTCGAGTTCGACCGCTCGCCGATCACCGACATCAAGGAATGCGGTCCCTGCGACATCGGCATCGTCGAAGGCGCCGTCTGCAACGCCGAGAACGTGCACGTGCTGCGTGAGCTGCGCCAGAACTGCAAGGTGCTCGTGGCGCTGGGCGCCTGCGCGGTGAACGGCGGCCTGCCCGCCATGCGCAACCAGCTCGACGTGCGCGAATGCCTCAAACGCGTCTACTGCGACATGCCGGGCGCGAAATTCGGCACCCTGCCGAACGATCCCGAACTCCCGCTGCTGCTGGAGCAGGTGCATCCGATCAACGAGGTCGTCCGTGTCGATTACTTCGTGCCCGGTTGCCCGCCCTCCGGCGACGCCATCTGGAAGTTCCTCACTGACCTCATCACCGGGCGGACGCCGCGCATCGAGCATCCGCTGCTGCGTCTCGACTGAATGGAGCCATCGATGTTCGAACTGGAAACAGCTGTCAATCCCCAGGTGCTGCGCCGCGTCGCGATCGATCCCGTCAGCCGGGTCGAGGGCCATGGCAAGGTCACGATCCTGCTGGACGAGAACAACAAGGTCCACCAGGTGCGGCTGCACATCGTCGAGTTCCGCGGCTTCGAGACCTTCATCGAAGGCCGGCCGTTCTGGGAAGTGCCGGTCATGGTGCAGCGCTTGTGCGGCATCTGCCCGGTCAGCCATCACCTCGCGGCGGCCAAGGCGATGGACATCATCGTCGGGGCCCCCGTCCTGACGCCGACGGCCGAAAAGCTGCGCCGTCTGCTGCACTTCGGCCAGACGCTGCAGTCCCATGCGGTGCACTTTTTCCATCTCGCCTCGCCCGACCTGCTGCTTGGCTTCGACAGCGATTACACGCGCCGGAACATCGTGCAGGTGGCGGCGGCGTTTCCGGAGATCGCCAAGCAGGGCGTGCTGCTGCGCAAGTACGGGCAGGAGGTGATACGCATCGTCGCCGGCAAGCGCGTGCATGGCACCGTCGCGATTCCCGGCGGCATGAACAAGGCAATGTCGTCCGCCGAGCGCGACGAATTGCGCGAGGACATCGCGACCATGATCGGCTGGTGCCGCGACGCCGTGCATCTCGTGAAGCGGCTGCACGGGACGAATCCGGCCTTCTTCAACGGTTTTGCCGACGTCGGCTCGAACATGCTGGCGCTGGTCGACGAGCGCGGGGCGCTCGACCTCTATCACGGCACGCTGCGCGCCAAGAATGCCAAGGGGGAGATCCTGTTCGACGGCGCCAGCTACGCCGGCTATGCCGACCTGCTGCAGGAGGAAGTGAAGCCGTGGAGCTACATGAAGTTCCCCCACCTCAAGTCGCTGGGGCCCGAGGAGGGCTGGTACAAGGTCGGGCCGCTGGCGCGGGTGCAGACCTGCGACATGATCCCGAGCGAATTGGCGGAGCTCGAGCGCCGTGATCTGGTGGCCGTCGGCGGCGCGCAGCCCGCGCACGGGGCGCTGCTCTATCACTGGGCGCGGCTCATCGAGGCGTTGCATGCGGCCGAGTCGATTCGCGACCTGCTCGACGATCCCGACATCCTGGGCACCGACCTGCTGGCCGAGCGCGGCGACCGGATGGAGGAAGCGGTCGGTGTGATCGAGGCGCCGCGCGGCACGCTGTTCCACCACTATCGCGTGGACGAGAAGGACATGGTGACCTTCTGCAACCTGATCGTCTCGACGACCAGCAACAACCAGGCGATGAACGAGGCGGTGCGGCACGTGGCCAGGCAGTACCTGTGCGGACGGGAAATCACCGAAGGCCTGCTCAACCACATCGAGGTCGCGATCCGCGCCTTCGATCCGTGCCTGTCGTGCGCGACGCATGCGGTCGGCAAGATGCCGCTGGAGGTTGACCTGCTCGATGCCGGCGGCGCGGTGGTGGATCGCCGGCGCCGCAATTTCGGCTAGCCGGTCTTCGTCTTCCTGACGGCCGTCCGGGCCTCGCGCAACAGCCAGGCCCGGAAGCCGGCGATCTCGGGATCGTCGGCGGTCTGTTCGCAGCTGACCATATAGTAGGCGGCGCCCGTCTCGACGCCGAGCGGGAAGGGCGCAACCAGGCGGCCAGCCTCGATGTCCGTGGTCGCCAGTTCCTTTGCGCCGAGGACGACGCCGGTGCCGTCGGCGGCCGCGTCCAGCCCGAGGATCGGCTGGCTGAAATGCGGCCCGCGCCTGCGCGCCAGATTCTCAATGCCGGCCGCATCGAACCACAGCGCCCAATTGGCCCAGCCGTCGCTCACGTGGTGCAAGTCGTCGTGCAGCAGCGGCACCTGCGCGAGATCGAGCGGTTCGCGCATGGGATGCGCCGCCAGCAGGCGGCGGCTGCATAGCGGCGTGAACGAGACGTCGAACAGCTTGTCCACGCGGCAGCCCGGATACCGTCCGCTGCCGAAGCGGATCGCCACGTCGATCTCGTCGTCCTTCTCGAAGTCGGCGCGCGCCGCGGCGACGAGGCCGTCCTTGCGCGGGTCGACCAGATGCATGCTGGTCGAGACGCGAATTTCGACGTCGGGGTGCGCGGCCACGAAGCTGTGCAGACGCGGCATCAGCCATTTGGACGCAAACAGCGGCGGCACGCAGATCGAAAGGGCGGCGGGTTCGTGATGCGCGCGCACGCGATCGACGGCACGCGAGAGGTGCGCGAAGCCCTGGGTCAGTTCCGGCAGCAGTTGCTGGCCGGATTCTGTCAGTTGGATTCGCCGGGTGAGGCGACGGAACAGGGCGACCCCCAGATGCTCTTCGAGCAACTTGATCTGATGACTGATGGCCGCGGGCGTGACGTGTAATTCGGCAGCCGCCTTTTGAAAGCTCAAGTGCCGGGCGGCGGACTCGAAGGCCCGAAGGGCTTTGAGAGGCGGCAGTGAGGAGTTCAAGGTGGCTGGCGATAGATTATGCGAATTCAACTATAACATGAAAAAATGTCGTTCGCTGCGGTGCAGCATGACAGATATATTGATCGCACAACACGTTGTGAACATGGGATTGGAGAGAACCGTCTTCTGTACTCTTGGAGGTTCGCCATGAACGAAGTTGTCGATACTGGGAAGTGCGTGGTTTGCAGCATCGTTGGGCTGACAGTGGCTCTGGGGGCCTGCGTCGGCGCCCTTGCCCTGGTTCTCAACGGCATCAAGGTCCTGCTGTTCTAGGGACCAGCCGCGGCCCGCGGCGCTTGTGAGCACAGGCGCCGCAGGCTTTGCCCCTCGTCAAGGGCAGCGTCAGGCTGCCTTCGCGTAGCGCTCCTTGGCTGCGCGCGCCTCCGCCGCCTCCTCGGCCGTGTAGGCCTTGCCGGACCACAGCATGCGGTAGGCGATCTCCTCGTTGCCGTTCTCGCAAAGCTCCAGCACGCGACGGAACAGCGGCTGGAAGGTCGGGCTCCGATGCGAGGCCTCGTGCTCCTCGAAGGATCGCCAGCAAGTGACGATCAGGGCTTCCCGGTCCTTGCCCGGACTCGCCACGGCCTGTCCCACCGTGCTCCCCTCGTTGGAAATCACACCGCTGTTGAGCAGCACCATCCCGCCGATGAAGCCGGTCTCGGAATGGTAGGTCTTGACGTTCTCGCAAAGCATCGCCACGCGCTCCTCGAGATCGTCGATGGTGTAACCTTGCTTGATGAAGACGCGATTGACGGTGACGACGCCGTCGTCGTTGAAGCCGGGGATGAAGGCGGACATGCTTTTCTCCTCTCTCAGGTGGTGTATCAACAACCGCTAATATAAGATTGCGTCCGCGCGGCGAAGTTCAAGCCCGCCGAAGACCTTGACAACGACATGGATGACAAAGAGTTTCACGAAGAGACGCTGAGCACCGAGCAGGTGTTCGACGGCGCGCTGCTGAAGGTCCACCGCGACAGCGTGCGCCTGCCGGACGGCAGCGAAAGCGTGCGCGAATGGATCCAGCATCCCGGCGCGGTGGCCGTGATTGCGACGCTGGACAACGGCAAGCTGCTGTTCGAGCGGCAGTTCCGTTATCCGCTGCGGCGCGTGTTTCTGGAACTTCCGGCCGGCAAGATCGACCCCGGCGAGCATCCGCTCGATACGGCGCGGCGCGAGCTGCGTGAGGAGACGGGCTACAAGGCCAAGAACTGGCACCACCTGGGCACGCTGCATACCTGCATCGGCTACTCGGACGAGCGCATCGAGGTATTCCTCGCGCATGGGCTGACTTTCGTCGGGCACGCGCCCGATCAGGGCGAGATCCTGGAGATCATGGAGCTGACGCTCAGCGACGCGCTGCTCGCCGTGCGCGACGGCGAAATCACCGACGGCAAGACCGTCTCCTGCCTGCTGTGGGCCGACAAGATTTTCAGCGGCGCCTGGCCGGTGCCCGCCTGATGAAGCGGTGAGCGCGATGGACACAAACGGACGCGGCGTCGACCTCGAAGTCGATGAGAGCTATCGGCTCCAGGCGCTCGCCATCATCTCGGAAGTCTCCGCGAGCCTCGCCGACGAGGACGACGTCGAGGAGATGCTCGGCCGTTTCCTCGGCACCATGATCAAGCTCGCCCACGCGGATGCCGGCGCCGTCCGGGTGCTGACGTCCGACCGCAAGCACCTGCGGCTCGTCGGCGCGCGCGGGCTGCCGCCGGACCTCGTCGAGAAGGAGCGCCTGGTGCCGGTTGACTGCGGCCTCTGCGGCAGCGCCGTGCGCAACGACCGCACGCACTACGAAATCGATCTCCAGCAATGCGCTGCGCATACCGGGCACGGCTATTTCTCCACCGGCTGCGCCGCCATGGTGGTCGTGCCGCTCCAGCACGGCGGCCAGCTGCAGGGCACCTACAACCTGTTCCTGCCCGAGTGCTTCGAGTTGCCGGAAGAAGTGGCGATGCTGTTCCGCTCGGTCGGCGAGCACCTCGGCATGGCGCTCGAGAACGCGCGGCTCAAGCGCGAGAACCTGCGCATCACGCTGATGAACGAGCGCCAGATGATGGCGGCCGAGGTCCACGATTCGCTGGCCCAGTCGCTTGCCTACATGAAGATGCGGCTCGCCCTGGCGCAGGACGCGCTGGCCGAGGGCGAGAACGAACGTGCCGGCAAGTACACCGGCGACGTGCGCCAGGCGCTCGACGAGGCCTACACCCAGCTGCGCTCGCTGCTTGCCCAGTTCCGCAACCGCATGGATCCGATGGGCCTGCTGCATGCGCTGAAGGGCTTCGCCGACGGCTTCGAGGGACGCACCGGCATCGCGCTCGACTACCAGAACCGCGTTGCAGACCTGCGCTTGTCGGTCGACCAGGAGGCGCAGGTCTTCTACATCATCCAGGAGGCGCTCGCCAATGTCGTCAAGCACTCCGGCGCCACGCGGGCGCGGCTGCTGATCGAAGGCGACGGCGACTACTACGTCGCAACCGTCGAGGACAACGGCAAGGGCGGTCAGGGCTTCTTTGCGATCGCCAACCGGACCGGCGGCTTCGAGGAGCATCCGCAGTTGCGAGACCATTTCGGCCTATCGATCATGCGGGAGCGTGCGCGTAAAATTGGCGGCCGCGTCGAGGTCGCCAACCTGCCGCAGGGCGGCTTCCGCGTGCGCCTGATGTTTCCAGCGATGCCGATACGGGCGAAGACATGAGCGAAAAAATCAAAGTACTGCTGGTCGACGATCACACCCTGTTCAGGAAGGGCCTCGCCGAACTGCTCGAGCAGCGCGGCGAGATCCGCGTCGCGGGCATCGCCGGCAACGAGGAGGACGCGCTGCGCCTGCTCGATGAGACCAAGCCCGACGTCGTCATCACCGACCTCAACATGCCGCCCGCGGGCGGCATCGCCCTGCTGCGGCACATCCGCGCCCGCGACTGGCGCGGCCCGGTCCTGATCCTCACCGTTTCGGACGCGGAGGACGACCTTGCCGACGCGATGCGTGCGGGCGCGCAGGGCTACCTGCTGAAGGACATGGAGCCCGACGACGTGGTGGACGCGGTTCAGCGTGCCGTACGCGGCGAGACGGTGGTCGCGCCCTCGATGACGCTTAAGCTCGTGAACCTGCTGCAGGGCGGCGGGGGCAGCGCGGCGAGCAACAAGGCGGAAGCGCTCAAGCAACTCACCGCGCGCGAACGCGAGATCCTCGACTACCTTGCGCAGGGCATGTCCAACAAGGCGATCGCGCGGGACCTGGACATCAGCCACGACACGGTGAAGCTGCACGTGCGTCACATCCTGGCGAAGCTCAACCTCACGTCGCGCGTCGAGGCCGCGGTGTTCGCGGTCGAGCACGGACGTCGCAGCTAGCGTGCTGACGAACGCTGGCATGCCGGCGCCCTAAAGTTTCCCCGCCGCGTGCCGTTGGTTAACGCGTTCGCAACGGCGCAGCAAGGGGAAACATGGTCGTCGTCAATCGCTGCCGTACCACCGCCATCGTCATCCGCAACGATGGCGCCAAAGTCACCCTGGTTCCGATGAAGAGCGGCAAGTTGTCCGCGAAGACGCTCTCGTTTTCGGAGTTCCGCGCCGAGTGGCGCGAGACCGGCTACGCGCTGGCCCTGGCGCTCACGACATTCCTCGCGCACATCATGAAGTGCGGTGCTTCGATGGAAGTGTCGAAAGGCCTCGAGAAGCTGGCTGCACGCGACCGCTTCGTCGTCGCCAGCCTGTTCTAGGCGGAAAACCTCTCCTCAGCGCTCGATCGCGAGCGTGAGTCTGGCCTTCTTGCTTTGGGCCTCGGCCTTGTTGATGGCCGTCGTTCGCTTGCCGAAGGCTTCGCGCTCCGCGCGGCCTTGCTTGGTGGCTTCGATGCTCTTGATGCAGCGCCAGCGCTTGCCTCCCTTGGTTTCGATCTGGCGCATTTCGGCCTTGGGATGATGCGTCCCGCAGTGGTAGCAGTAGGCGGTGTCAGGCATGGAGGTCGAGGTTCAGAAGGGCGGAAGGAATCCGGGGGGCGCCTGCCAACCGGCGCGATGCAGGGCGTCTCAAACGCCCGTCCGACAATGGCGCGATTATACACCCCCTCCCGGGCGGCCCTTCCCCGGTAAGCCGTTGCCGCACGGCATATAAGCAATCCCCGATTGACTAATATGCGTTCGGCGGCCATGCTTCGCCGAGACCATTTCGCACCGCTCCCCGATGTCGAGCCGAAAATCGTTCTTGTCCCGATGCCGTCTGCTCGTTCCGCTGTGCCTCTTCGGCATCCTGCCGGCCTTCTGCGACGCGGTGGCGCAAGAAGCGGACAAATCGCCGCCCGTCGCTCCGCCTGCGGGCGATGCAAGCGGAGCGCGCGCGCCGGTTGGCCGTGACGCCAGGCAGTCCCGGCCTGAGCGGGACGGCGTCGACAAGGAATTGCGGACCGACTGGCCGACCGACGACTTCGGCCGTCCGTTGAGGAGTTGCGACGTTCCCTGGGATCTGGTGCCGCGTCCCTAGTGCCCAGTGGCGGACTGCACGGGGCGCTAGGGCCCGGTAGTGTCCGCAGGCAGGCGTGCGGCCGCAACTTGGCGGCGGATTTCCGATACCAGCGCTTCCAGATGCACCGGCTTGAAGAGCACCTTCCAACCCCCGAACTTCGGGTCGGTTGCCGGTGTCCCGAAAGCTTCTCCGGTCAGCAGGGTCGCCAGCACGGGCTGCGCGCACTGCGCCTGGATTGCTTCCAGGAACTCCACGCCGTTGATACCCGGCAGACGGTAGTCGACGATGTAGAAGTCCGCGGCGCGGATGCGCGGATCCTTCAGCGCTTCTTCGGCGCTGCCGCAGGTTGCGACTTCCATGCCGCAGGCGCCGAGCGAAAGCTCCAAGGCCCTGGCTGCCATGATGTCGTCCTCGACGACTGCGACGCGAAGCCCGCTCAGCGGCGAAGCGCTGGCGGCATCATGGCATTCGTCGGCATGCGGCGCGACCTCGATGGTGCGCGGGAGCGGCAGGCTGAGTTCGAACACCGAGCCCTGGCCGGGGCGGGAACGGCAGGCAATGCGACCGCCCAGGATGGCCGCGATCCGCCGCACGATTGCGAGTCCGAGTCCGAGCCCCTTGGTGCTGTCGCGCTGCGGATTGCTGACCTGGAAGTACTCGTCGAAGATGGCGCGCAGGTGCTGGGGAGCTATGCCGATGCCGGTATCCCAGACCTGCAGCAGCACGCGCCCGCGGCGGCGGCGTACGCCGACGAGGACGCCGCCGCGCTCCGTGTACTTGAGGGCATTGTCGATCAGGTTCCTGAGCAGCCCGTGCAGCAGCTTGGCGTCGGTATGGAGCGCCAGCGGTCCCTGCGGGAAGAAGAGCTTGAAGCGCAGTCCGCGCGCCAGCGCCAGCGGCGCAAACTCGGCATCAATGGTGGTGAGCAGGTCGCGCACCGGTACGGTTTCGGGATTCGGCTGGACCATGCCCCCGTCAAGCTTCGACACGTCGAGCAGGACGTTGAGGATTTCCGCGAGGCTGCGCGTGGACTGGC
>JBLNBJ010000034.1:0-13561 GCA_050259835.1 Ignavibacteria bacterium
GGCTCGGCCATCACCGCGGAGATCGGTCTGATGAAGGCGACTGAACAGCTGTCAGCCATGGAAATGATGGCCGTCGATCCGATCGCCCGCGTGGTCGCGCCGCGCTTCTGGGCCGGCGTCATCTCGATGCCGCTGCTGGCTGCGCTTTTCTCGGCGCTTGGCATCTTCGGCGGCTACCTCGTCGGCGTCCAGCTGATCGGCGTTGACGAGGGATCGTTCTGGTCGCAGATGCAGGCTTCCGTCGATTTTCGGGAAGATATTGTCAATGGCGTCATAAAGAGCGCCGTTTTCGGCATCATCATCAGCTGGATCGCCGTCTTCGAAGGCTATGACTGCGAGCCCACGGCCGAGGGCGTTTCCGGCGCCACCACCCGTACCGTCGTCACTTCGTCGCTGGCGATCCTCGCCGCCGACTTCGTCCTTACCGCTCTCATGTTCCGAGGTGCCTAATGAACCGCGCTACGCTTGACCTTTGGGTCGGATTCTTCGTTGCCATCGGCCTTGCCGCCCTGTTGTTTTTGGCCCTCAAGGTCGGCAATCTGGCCTCCAGCAACGTCGGCGAGACATATACGGTCCAGGCCGAATTTGATAACATCGGGGGCCTGAAAATCCGTGCGCCGGTCAAGAGCGCGGGCGTGGTCGTGGGGCGCGTTTCGGATATCCGCTTCGATCCGGAGAGCTATCGGGCGTTGGTCGCCATGAAGATGGACTCGCGCTACAAGTTTCCGCGCGACACCATCCTGACCATCAACACGTCCGGCATTCTGGGCGAACAGTACGTCGGCTTCGAGGTCGGCGGGGATACGGCGATGTTGAAGGACGGCGACATGGTCAAGAAGACCCAGTCGGCGGTGGTGCTGGAAAAGCTGATCAGCCAGTTCATGTTCAACAAGGCGCAGGAAGACAAGAAGTAGTCGTCAAGCGAAAGGAAGTCTTGTGGCAAGAAGAACGTTTGCGAAAAGCGTCGCTCAGCTGGCGGCGGTCGTCGGTGCGGCAGCCTTGCTTGGCGGCTGCGCAACGTCGGGAAACCCGAAGGACCCGATCGAGGGCTTCAACCGCGCCATGTTCGCCTTCAACGAGGGCCTCGACAAGGTCGTCATCAAGCCGGTCGCGCAGGGCTACGACTACGCGCTGCCGCAGCCGGTGAAGACCGGCGTCACCAACTTCTTCGGCAACATCGCCGACGTCTTCATCGCCGTCAACAACCTGCTGCAAGGCAAGGTGCGCGACGCCGGATCGGATGCCGGCCGCTTCGCCCTCAACACCACGATCGGCATCCTGGGCTTCATCGACGTCGCCAGCGACATGGGCTTCGAGAAGCACGACGAGGACTTCGGCCAGACCTTCGGCCGCTGGGGTGCCGGTCCCGGCCCCTACGTCGTTGTGCCGTTCTTCGGTCCGCGCGATGTGCGCGACACCGTGGGCCTGGTGCTCGACGTCAAGACCGACCCGGTCGCCAATTACTCGCATGTCGCCACGCGCAACACGTTGCTGGCGATCCGCGTCGAGAACGATCGCGCGAATCTGCTGCCGGCCGACAAGGTCATCGAGGAAGCCGCGCTCGACAAGTATTCCTATATCCGCGACGGCTATCTGCAGCGCCGCCGCAACCTTGTCTACGACGGCAATCCGCCGCGTGAGAAGGAAGAAGACTGACCCCCTCCAGCAAAGGAAGATTCGAATGAAGTGGTTGCTTGGTATCGCGGCGGGCATGCTCCTCGCCGTCGGCGCGAACGCCCAGGAAGTTGCGCCGGACGCGCTCATCAAGAGCGTCACCGAGGAAGTGCTGGACATCGTCCGCAAGGACAAGGACATCCAGAACGGCAACACCAAGAAAGCGATCGATCTCGTCGAGACCAAGGTGCTGCCGTACTTCAACTTCACGCATATGGCGCAACTGGCCCTCGCGCGCAATTGGCGTCAGGCCACGCCTGCGCAGCAGAAGTCGCTGACCGACGAGTTCCGCGTGCTTCTGGTCCGCACCTACTCCAAGGCGCTCACCGAATACAAGAACCAGTCCGTCGACTACAAGCCGTTCAAGATGGCGGCCGCTGACACGGACGTGAAGGTTCGCACCGAGATCAAGCAGCCCGCCGGCGGCAAGCCGATCCAGCTCGACTACTACCTCGAGAAGCAGGACAAGGGCTGGAAGGTGTACGACATCGAAGTCGCGGGCGTGAGCCTGATCATCAACTACCGCGAGTCGTTCGCCACCGAGGTGAACCAGGGCGGCATCGACGGCCTGATCAAGTCGCTGCAGACGAAGAACAAGTCGGGCGAGGCGACGGTCGCCAAGAAGTCCTGAGCATGGCGATGCGCGACCTCGGCGACCGCATCGAAGTCACCGGCCCGATGACCATCGCGGCTGCGGCTGGTCTGCTGGCAGAGGGAACGGGGCTGGTCTCGCGCGCCGACACCGTGTTCGATCTCTCCGGCGTCACCGAAGTCGATTCCTCCGGGCTGGCCGTCGTGTTCGGCTGGCAGCGCGCCGCCAAGCGGCAGAACAAGACCATTCGCATTGCCAATCTGCCGCAGAGCTTGCGCAGCCTCGCCGACGTCTACGGCGTTGGCGCGCTGCTGCCGGTCTAGCGCGCGCAAGAGCGCGCCGTGACTGTTCCCGCCATCCGCGTTTCCGGAGTCGCCAAGCATTTCGGCGCCGTGCGCGCGCTCGACGGCGTCGACCTCGAGATCGCCTGCGGCGAGTTCTTCGGCCTGCTCGGCCCCAACGGCGCCGGCAAGACGACGCTGATCTCCGCCCTGGCCGGACTCGTGCGGCCGGACGGCGGCCAGATCGCCGTGATGGGCCATGACGTCCAGTCCGAATACCGCCAGTCGCGCCGCCAGCTCGGCGTGGTGCCGCAGGAACTGGTGTTCGATCCCTTCTTCAGCGTGCGCGAGACACTGGAGCTCCAGGCCGGCTACTTCGGTATCGGCCGCTCGGCCAAGCGCGACGACTGGATCGATGAGATCCTCGCGAGCCTCGATCTGACGGCGAAAGCGAACGCCAACATGCGCGCCCTGTCCGGCGGCATGAAACGCCGTGTGCTGGTGGCCCAGGCGCTGGTGCACAAGCCGCCGGTGATTGTCCTCGACGAGCCGACGGCGGGTGTGGACGTCGAATTGCGACAGGGACTTTGGCGCTTCATCCGGCGCCTCAACGACGACGGCCACACCATCGTGCTGACGACGCACTACCTCGACGAGGCGGAAGAGCACTGCGGCCGCATCGCCATGATGAAGGCGGGGCGCGTCGTCGCACTGGATACCACGTCCAACCTGCTGCAGCGATTCGCCGGCGAGTCGCTCAGCCTCGAAGAAGTGTTCGTGCGGGTGATGAAGGCATGACGAGTTTCTGGACCCTCTTCTACAAGGAGCTGCTGCGCTTCTGGAAGGTCGGCTTCCAGACCATCGCCGCGCCCGTGCTGACCGCGTTGCTCTACCTGCTGATCTTTTCGCACGTGCTGGAGGCGCATGTGCGCGTGCACGACGTTCCCTACTCCGCCTTCCTGGTGCCGGGACTGGTGATGATGGCGATCCTGCAGAACGCCTTCGCCAACTCATCCTCGTCGCTGATCCAGTCGAAGGTCACGGGCAGCATCGTGTTCGTGCTGCTGCCGCCGATCTCCTACCAGGCCTTCTGGTCGGCCTACGTGCTTGCCGCCGCCGTGCGCGGTCTGGTGGTCGGCATAGGCGTGCTGGTGACGACCGCCTGGTTTGCCGACCTGCGCTTCGCCGCGCCGCTCTGGATCCTGGCGTTCGCCGTACTGGGCGGGGCCACGCTCGGCACGCTGGGCGTCATCGCCGGCATCTGGGCCGACAAGTTCGACCAGCTCGCGGCCTTCCAGAACTTCCTCATCATGCCGCTGACCTTCTTGTCCGGCGTCTTTTATTCGATCTACTCGCTGCCGGCCTTCTGGCAGGAGGCCTCGCGCTTCAATCCGGTCTTCTACCTGATCGACGGCTTTCGCTACGGCTTCCACGGCGTTTCCGACGTGTCGCCGTGGACCAGCCTCGCCGCGAGCGTATCCTGTTTCGTTGCGCTGGCAGGACTGACCCTCGGCCTGCTGAGGCGCGGCTACAAGCTGAGGATGTAAACATGCTCGATCCGAACCAGATCCGCGACTGGATCGCGGAAAAGCTGCCTTGCGAACACCTGGCCGTGGACGGCGACGGGCACCATTTCGAAGCCGTCATCGTGAGCGCCGAGTTCGCGGGCCTCTCCCGCGTCGCCCGCCAGCAGAAGCTCAATGCGATCCTCAAGGCGCGCTTCGACAGCGGCGAACTGCACGCGCTTTCGATGAAGACGCTCACCCCGGAAGAATGGAACAAACAGAATGGATAAGTTGCTGATCGAGGGAGGCACGCCGCTCAGGGGCGAGGTCGCCATCTCGGGCGCCAAGAACGCGGCGCTGCCGCTGCTCACCGCTGCCCTGCTGACGAGCGAGCCGCTGCGCCTCACCAACGTGCCGCAGCTCAACGACATCGCGACCATGCTCAAGCTGCTGGCGCAGATGGGCGTCAAGGTGCAGCGCGAAGGCGACACGGTCACGCTCGACGCCGGCGGCCTCGACAACCCGGTGGCGCCCTACGAACTGGTCAAAACGATGCGCGCCTCGGTGCTGGTGCTCGGCCCGCTGGCCGCACGGGCCGGCGAAGCCAAGGTCTCCCTGCCCGGCGGCTGCGCCATCGGTGCCCGGCCGGTCGACCAGCACATCAAGGGCCTGCAGGCGATGGGCGCCGAGATCACGGTCGAGCACGGCTACGTACTGGCCAAGGCCCCGCGGCTGCGCGGCGCCAGGCTGTTCACCGACATGGTGACCGTCACCGGCACCGAGAACCTGATGATGGCGGCCTGCCTCGCGCAGGGCGAGACCGTGATCGAGAACGCTGCGCGCGAGCCCGAGGTGGTCGACCTGGCCAAGTGCCTGATGGCGATGGGCGCGCGCATTTCCGGGGCCGGCACGGACGTGATCCGGATCGTGGGCGTCGAGCGCCTGCACGGCGCCGAGCACAGCATCATGCCGGACCGCATCGAGACCGGCACTTTCCTGTGCGCCGCGGCGGCCACCGGCGGCGACGTGCGCTTGACCGGTACGTCGTCGGCCTACGTCGATGTCGTGATTGACAAGCTCATGGACGCCGGCTGCGACGTCGAACTCGCGCGCGATTCCATCCGCCTCAAGGCGCCGGCACGCTTGAATGCGGTGTCGATCCGCACGGCGCCCTATCCCGCGTTTCCGACCGACATGCAGGCCCAGTTTATGGCGATCAACGCCGTTGCTCAGGGCACCGCGGTGATCCGCGAAACCATTTTCGAGAACCGCTACATGCACGCGGTCGAGCTCATCCGCCTCGGCGCCGACATCAAGATCGACGGCAACACCGCCATCGTGCAGGGCGTGCCCCGGCTCAACGGCGCGACCGTAATGGCGACCGACCTGCGGGCCTCCGCGAGCCTGGTGATCGCGGGCCTCGTGGCCCAGGGCGAGACGCTGGTCGATCGCATCTACCACCTCGACCGCGGGTACGAGAAGCTCGAGCAGAAGCTGGCGGCGCTGGGCGCGCGGGTGAGCCGGGTAAAATAGGCACATGAACGGAATCACCATTGCCCTCTCCAAGGGCCGCATCTTCGAGGAGACCTTGCCGCTGCTGGCCGCGGCCGGCATCGTCCCGTCCGAGAATCCGGAATCCTCGCGCAAGCTGATCATCGGCACCAATCGCGACGATGTTCGCGTCGTGATCGTGCGCGCCTCCGACGTGCCGACCTACGTCCAGTATGGCGCGGCCGACCTCGGCATCGCCGGCAAGGACGTGCTGATCGAGCATGGCGGCGCCGGGCTCTACCAGCCGCTCGACCTCAAGATCGCCAAATGCCGCATGTCGGTCGCCGTGCCGGCCGGCTTCGACTATGCGGCCGCGGTGCGCCGCGGCGCGCGCTTGCGCGTGGCGACCAAGTACATTGCGACGGCGCGCGAGCATTTCGCGGCCAAGGGCGTGCACGTGGACCTCATCAAGCTCTATGGCTCGATGGAACTCGCGCCGCTGGCCGGTCTCGCCGAGGCCATCGTCGATCTCGTTTCCAGCGGCGGCACGCTGCGCGCCAACAACCTGGTGGAAGTCGAGGAGATCATGCCGATCTCTTCACGTCTGGTTGTGAATCAGGCGGCGCTGAAGACCAAGCGCGAGCTGATCCAGCCCGTCATCGAAGCTTTCGCAAAGGCCGTGCAATGATGCGACGACTTTCCAGCCGCGAACCCGAATTCCTGGCGACGCTCGATGCCCTGCTGGCGTTCGACAACTCCACCGACGAAGCCATCGAGCGGACGGTCGCCGAAGTCCTCGCCAATGTCCGCACCCTCGGCGACGCCGCCGTGATCGACTACACCAGCCGCTTCGACAAGCTCGCCGTGACGTCGATGGCGCAGCTCGAACTGTCGCGCGACGTGCTGCAAGCGGCGTTCGAGGCGTTGCCGGCCGAGCAGAAGTCCGCGCTCGAGCGCGCCGCGGCCCGCGTGAAGAGCTATCACGAGCGCCAGAAGGCCGAATCCTGGGAATACACCGAGGCCGACGGCACGCGGCTGGGCCAGAAGGTGACGCCGCTCGATCGCGTCGGCCTCTACGTGCCCGGCGGCAAGGCGGCCTATCCGAGTTCGGTGCTGATGAACGCGCTGCCCGCCAAGGTGGCCGGCGTCAAGGAACTCATCATGGTGGTGCCGACGCCGCGCGGCGAGCGCAACGCGCTGGTGCTCGCGGCCGCGCATCTTGCCGGCGTCGATCGCGTGTTCACCATCGGCGGCGCGCAGGCGGTCGGCGCGCTGGCCTACGGCACCCAGACCATCCCGCAGGTCGACAAGATCGTCGGTCCCGGCAACGCCTACGTCGCCAGCGCCAAGCGCCGCGTCTTCGGTGTCGTCGGCATCGACATGGTGGCCGGTCCGTCGGAGGTGCTCGTCATCGCGGATGCCTCCGCCAATCCCGACTGGGTGGCGATGGACCTGTTCGCGCAGGCCGAGCACGACGAACTGGCGCAGTCGATTCTGCTGTGCCCGGACGCCGCCTTCATCGAACGCGTTGCCGAGAGCATCGGCAAGCTGCTGCCGACGATGCCACGGCGCGAGACCATCGCCGCGTCGCTGTCCGGCCGTGGCGCCCTGATTCAGGTGTCGGACCTCGACGAAGCCTGCGTCATCGCCAACCGCATCGCGCCGGAACACCTGGAGCTGGCGGTCACCGACGCCCGTGCGCTGGTGGGAAAGATACGCCATGCCGGCGCGATCTTCATCGGCCACTACGCGTCAGAATCGCTCGGCGACTACTGCGCCGGCCCGAACCACGTGCTGCCGACTTCGCGCAGTGCACGTTTCTCCTCGCCGCTCGGCGTCTACGACTTCCAGAAGCGCAGCAGCCTGATCGAAGTGTCCGAAGCGGGCGCTCAGTTGCTCGGCCCGGTGGCCTCCACGCTGGCGCATGGCGAAGGCCTGGCGGCCCACGCGCGCGCGGCGGAATTGCGGCTCAAGGGCTGAGCGCGCCGGGCCGTCCGTGCTATGTTGAGAACATAGGAGGCCGCCATGGACGTCAGCACCCTGGTTAACACCCAATTGCAGCTTGGGCAACTCGCCCAGGCGGGCGGTACATCCTCCGCCACGAGCGTCGGCAAGCTCATGGCACCCGCCACGCAGCGGGTCGAGCGCGAACTCCAGTCGACCAACGTCAAGCTTTCGGCCTACGGCCAGATCAAGAGCGCCTTCGCCGGGGCCGAGACGGCTGCGGGGACGCTGACGCGTACGGCGAAGAGCAAGACCGCGACCGACGCCGACGTCCAGAAGGCCGCGCAAGCCTTCGTCGCCGCCTACAACCAGGCGTCCCAGACGGTCGCGGCAGCCACCGACGCGTCCGCCAAGCAGCCCGGCGCACTGGCATCCGAAGGACGCGCGCGTTCGGCCGGCGCTGATCTTTCGCGTTCGCTGACGGCGGGCAACAGCCTGTCGGATTTGAAGCAGGCGGGGATCAGCCTGGGCAAGAACGGGACGTTGACCCTGGACACCAAGGCCTTCGCGCAGGCGCTGCAGTCGAATCCGAGCCAGACGAAGGCGGCCCTGGCGAGCCTCGGACAGCAAGTGAACACTGCCGCGGACCGTGAACTGGCGAGCAGCGGAAACGTGGGCACCAGCGTGAACCGACTCAGCAGCCGGGCGCAGACGCTCGCCGCGCAGCAAACCGCCCTGCAGCAGCAGGCGTCCAGCCTGCAGGCTACCCTCGGGAAGCAAGGGGCCGCGCTGGATTACGTGACGGCCAGCGGCCTGGCCGCCTACCGCAACATCCTCGGCTGATCGTCAGCCGAGAATTTCCTTCAGCGCGGAGACCAGCGTCGCGCACTGGGCGTCGGTGCCCACCGTGATGCGCAGGTATTGGTCGATGCGCGGTTGGCGGAAATGGCGGACGATGATGCTGCGCTCGCGCAGTGCCGCTGCCAGTGCGCCGCCGTCTTGTTCCGGATGGCGCGCGAAAATGAAGTTGGCGCATGACGGGATGACGTCGAAGCCGAGCGCGCGCAATTCGTTCACCAATGTCTCGCGGCTGGCGATGACGGCCTGCCGCGTCGCCTCGAAGTGCTCCTCGTCCTCGATCGCGGCAACGGCGCCGGCGATCGCCACGCGGTCGAGCGGATAAGAGTTGAAGCTGTTTTTCACGCGCTCCAGCGCCTCGATCAGGCCGGCGTCGCCGACGGCGAAACCGACGCGCAGCCCAGCCAGCGAGCGCGACTTCGACAGCGTCTGGACGACCAGCAGGTTCGGGTAGCGCCCGACCAGGCCGACAGCGCTGTCGGCGCCGAAGTCGACGTAGGCCTCGTCGACGACCACCACCGACCCGGCATGGTCGCGAACCAATTGCTCGATCTCCACCAGCGACAGCGCGCGGCCCGTCGGAGCGTTGGGATTGGGGAAGATGATGCCGCCGTTCGGGCGCGCGTAATCGGTCGTCCGGATCGCGAACTGGTCGTCGAGCGGCACCGCCTCGTAGTGGATGCCGTAGAGGCCGCAGTAGACGGGATAGAAGCTGTAGCTGATGTCGGGGAACAGCACCGGCTGCTCGTGCTTGAGCAGGGCAAGGAACACATGGGCGAGCACCTCGTCCGAGCCGTTGCCGACGAAGACCTCGCCCGGTGTCACGCCGCAGCGCTTGGCGATCGCCTGCTTGAGACGATCGGCATTGGGATCCGGGTAGAGGCGCAGCGAGTCGCCAACCTCCGCCGCCATCGCGGCGAGGGCACGCGGCGAGGGGCCGTAAGGGTTCTCGTTGGTGTTGAGCTTGACGAGGTTGGCGAGCTTGGGCTGTTCGCCGGGAACGTAGGGCGTGAGGCCGTGGACGACGGCACTCCAGAATGGACTCATAAGGGAATCCGGTAATGACGGCTTGGCGCGAGATGGTATCATGCCCCTTCCACCAACCTGCAGTATCACGAGGATGCGCAAGGCCTTCGTTCAACGCAATACGCTGGAGACGCAAGTCAGCGTTCGAGTCGATCTCGACGGCAGCGGCAAGTCCAAGCTCGCGACCGGGGTCGGGTTTCTCGACCACATGCTGGACCAGATTGCGCGCCACGGCTTGATCGACCTCGAGGTCGAGGCGAAGGGCGACCTCCACATCGATGCGCACCACACGGTCGAGGATATCGGCATCACCCTCGGCCAGGCGCTCGGACAGGCCATCGGCGACAAGAAGGGCCTGCGCCGCTACGGCCATGCCTACGTGCCGCTCGACGAGGCGCTGTCGCGGGTGGTGGTCGACCTTTCCGGCCGTCCGGGACTCGTGTTCGAGCTCGCGTTCACGCGGCCGACCATCGGCGAGTTCGATGTCGACCTGGTGCGCGAGTTCTTCCAGGGGCTGGTGAATCACGCCGCCATCACGCTGCACGTCGATGGCCTGCGCGGCGACAACAGCCATCACCAGGCCGAGACCGTGTTCAAGGCTTTCGGCCGTGCGCTGCGCATGGCGGTCGAACCCGATCCGCGCGCCAGCGGCGTGCCTTCGACCAAGGGATCGCTCTAAGCTTCTCCGCCATGACTACCGTTGCTGTCGTCGATTACGGCATGGGCAACTTGCGTTCGGTGGCGAAAGCCATCGAGCATGTCGCTCCTGCCGCCAAAGTGCTGGTGACTGCCGATCCGGCAGCCGTCGGCGCTGCCGATCGCGTCGTCGTGCCGGGCCAGGGCGCCATGCACGACTGCATGCGCGAGTTGCGCGCGCGGGGTCTCGACGAGGCCGTCGTCGCGGCCGCCCGCAGCAAACCTTTCCTCGGCATCTGCGTCGGCCTGCAGATGCTGTTCGAGCACAGCGAAGAAGGCGACGTCGCCGGCTTGTCCATCCTGCCCGGCCGCGTGCGTCGTTTTCCGCACGAAGTCATGGCGGCCGAAGGTCTCAAGGTGCCGCACATGGGCTGGAACAACGTCGAGCAATCCGAGCCGCACCCGGTGTGGGCCGGCATCGACGATGGCGCCCGCTTCTACTTCGTGCACAGCTACTACGTGGAGCCGGCCTCGCCCGAGGCGATCGCGGGCTCGACGGCCTACGGCATCCGCTTTACCAGCGCGGTGGCCCGCGCTAACATCTTCGCGACCCAGTTCCACCCGGAAAAGAGCGCGCAGGCGGGGTTGCGCCTGCTTGCGAATTTCATGGACTGGAACCCGGCGTAGCGTTTCCCATCCCGGCCAACGGCTGACTCTCGGACTTCTCCCATCATGCTGCTGATCCCCGCAATCGACCTGAAGGACGGCCATTGCGTGCGCCTCAAGCAAGGCGCCATGGACGATGCCACCGTTTTCTCCGAAGACCCGGCCGCCATGGCGCGGCACTGGATCGACCAGGGCGCCAAGCGCCTGCATCTGGTCGACCTCAACGGGGCCTTCGCCGGCAAGCCGAAGAACGAACCGGCCATCAAGGCAATCCTCAAGGAAGTCGGTGAGGAGATCCCCGTGCAGCTCGGCGGCGGCATCCGCGACCTCGACACCATCGAGCGCTGCCTCGACGACGGCATCAGCTACGTCATCATCGGCACCGCCGCGGTGAAGAACCCGGGCTTCCTTCACGACGCCTGCGGCGCGTTTCCCGGCCACATCATCGTCGGCCTCGACGCCAAGGACGGCAAGGTCGCCGTCGACGGCTGGTCGAAGATGACCGGGCACGATGTTGTCGATCTCGCCAAGAAGTTCGAGGACTACGGCGTCGAAGCCGTGATCTACACCGACATCGGCCGCGACGGCATGATGAGCGGCGTGAACATCGACGCCACCGTCAAGCTCGCGCAGGCGCTCAAGATCCCCGTCATCGCCAGCGGCGGCATTGCCTGCCTGAACGACATCAAGGCGCTGTGCGCGGTGGAGGACGAAGGCATCATGGGCGCCATTACCGGCCGCGCGATCTACGAGGGCAAGCTGGATTTCAAGCAGGCCCAGACCGAGGCCGACAAGCTCAGCGCCGCCTGACGCTCACCCATGCTCGCCAAGCGCATCATTCCTTGCCTCGACGTCAGCGCCGGCCGCGTGGTCAAGGGCGTGAACTTCGTCAGCCTGCGCGACGCCGGCGATCCGGTCGAAGTGGCGCGCCGCTACGACGAGCAGGGCGCCGACGAGATCACTTTCCTCGACATCACCGCCAGCTCCGACGAGCGCGACATCATCCTGAACATCGTGGAAGCCTGCGCCGAGCAGGTCTTCATCCCGCTGACCGTCGGCGGCGGCGTGCGCAAGATCGAGGACGTGCGCCGACTGCTAAACGCCGGCGCCGACAAGGTCAGCATGAACACCGCGGCGGTCAACAATCCAGACCTGGTGGCCGAGGCGTCCGCCAAGGTCGGGGCGCAGTGCATCGTGGTCGCCATCGACGCGAAGCAGACGAGCCCCGGCAAGTGGGAAGTGTTCACCCACGGCGGGCGCAAGAACGTCGGGCTCGACGCCATCGAATGGGCGAAGCAGGTTACGGCGCTCGGCGCGGGCGAGATCCTGCTGACCAGCATGGACCGCGACGGCACCAAGAACGGTTTCGATCTCGCGCTTACGCGCGCGGTGGCGGACGCGGTCAGCATCCCGGTCATCGCCAGCGGCGGCGTCGGCAACCTCCAGCACCTGGCAGACGGCGTTGCGCAAGGCCGGGCCGACGCAGTGTTGGCGGCCAGTATCTTCCATTACGGTGCCTATACTGTGCGCCAGGCCAAGGAATTCATGCGCGCGCAGGGAATCGAGGTGAGGCTCTGATGTCGAACAAGTGGTTGAATGAAATCAAATGGGACGAGCAGGGTCTGGTGCCGGCCATTGCGCAGGACGCGCAGACCGGCGAAGTCCTGATGTTCGCCTGGATGAACCGCGAGGCGCTCGAGAAGACCGCCGAGACGGGGCAGGCGGTCTACTGGTCGCGCTCGCGCCGCAAGCTGTGGCACAAGGGCGAGGAGTCGGGGCATTTCCAGAAGGTGCTCGAGATGCGCACCGACTGCGACAAGGACGTGGTCCTGCTGAAGATCGAGCAGATCGGCGGCATCGCCTGCCACACCGGCCGGCGCAGCTGCTTCTTCAATTTGCTGAAGGCCAGCAAGTGGCAGGACGTGGAGCCCGTCCTCAAGGACCCGAAGGAAATCTACAAGTGAGTCTCCGCCGAGCCGTCCCAAGGAGGCTCAGCCAGGGCTCGGAGCCGGCGCAGCCCGCGAACATCCGTCACCCCCTTCCGGTGGAAGGGGACCGGGGGGAAGGAAGCCAATAATGATCGACCTCGAAGTCATCCACCGCGTGCAGCAGACGCTGGATCAACGCAAGGGCGCCGCGCCCGATTCCTCCTACGTCGCCAGCCTCTACGCCAAGGGCACCGACACGATCTGCAAGAAGGTCGCCGAGGAAGCCGCGGAGGTCATCATGGCGGCCAAGGACGGCGACCGCCTGCACCTGGTGCGCGAAGTGTGCGACCTCTGGTTCCACAGCCTGGTGCTGATGAGTCACTTCGACATCGGCGTGGACGACGTGATGGTTGAGTTCCGCCGGCGGGAAGGCATCTCCGGCATCGACGAGAAGAAGAGCCGGCCGCAGACCGGTTCGGCTTCGGGCGGAGGCTGACATGAGCGACTGCATCTTCTGCAAGATCGCCCGGGGCGAGATTCCTTCCAAGAAGGTGTACGAGGACGAGGACATCTTCGCCTTCCACGACATCAATCCGCACGCCCCGGTGCACTTCATGATCATCCCGAAGCAGCACATGGCCTCGCTCAACGAGGCCGACATGAGCCATCAGGCGGTGCTCGGCAAGATCATGGCGAAAGCCGGCGAACTGGCGCGCGGCCAGGGACTGAACGAAGGCTTCCGTCTCATCGTCAACACGGGACGGATCGGTCGGCAGGAGGTGTATCATCTGCACGTTCACATCCTTGGCGGGCCGGAGCCTCTGGGCGCGATGCTGCCGAGACATTAGGAGACAGAGATGGGTAGTTTCAGCATCTGGCACTGGCTGATCGTGTTGGTGATCGTCATGCTGATTTTCGGCACCAAGAAGCTGCGCAACATCGGCGAAGACCTCGGCGGCG
>JBLNBJ010000035.1:0-7431 GCA_050259835.1 Ignavibacteria bacterium
CAACATCCAGATGACGGTGAAGCTGATCGCCCCGATCGCCATGGAAGAAGGCCTGCGCTTCGCCATCCGCGAAGGCGGCCGCACTGTCGGCGCCGGCGTGGTCGCGAAGGTCATCGAATAAGTTCTTGCTTTACCGGACGAAGGGCGGCATAATCCCGCCCTTCGTTTTTGGCTGCCCCTCTCGCAAGGTGGCGAGCCCTGCTCTTTAAGGATTCGGCCATGCAAAACCAGAAAATTCGCATCCGCCTCAAGGCGTTCGACTACAAGCTGATCGACCAGTCGGCCCTCGAGATCGTGGATACGGCCAAGCGCACCGGCGCCGTCGTGCGCGGCCCCGTGCCGCTGCCGACGCGCATCGAACGTTTCGACGTGCTGCGTTCGCCGCACGTGAACAAGTCGTCGCGCGACCAGTTTGAAATTCGCACCCACCTGCGCCTGATGGACATCATCGATCCGACCGACAAGACGGTCGACGCGTTGATGAAGCTGGACCTGCCCGCGGGTGTCGACGTCGAGATCAAGCTGCAGTAAAGCATTCCGGAAGCCGCCAACTTTTTCGGCGGCCTTCGTTATAACGAGTTGTACCTTTTGGGCCCGGCCAATCGTAGCCGGGGTTTAGGAGAAAAAAATGAGTCTAGGCCTTGTCGGACGCAAGGTCGGCATGACGCGCATCTTTGCCGAGGACGGTACGACCGTTCCGGTTACGGTGCTCGATGTGTCGAACAACCGCGTTACGCAAATCAAGACGCCTGATACCGACGGCTACGCCGCGGTCCAGGTGACTTTCGGCAAGCGCCGCGCCAGCCGGGTTTCCAAGCCCGCGGCGGGGCACCTTGCCAAGGCCGGCGTCGAAGCCGGTCACATCCTCAAGGAATTCCGCGTCGAAGCCGAGCAACTCGCCAGCCTCAAGGCCGGCGATGTCGTTTCGGTGACGATCTTCCAGCCGGGTCAGGTGGTCGACATCACCGGCACGACGATCGGCAAGGGCTATGCCGGCGCCATCAAGCGGCACCACTTCTCGTCGAACCGCGCGTCGCACGGCAACTCGGTCTCGCACAACTCGCCCGGCTCTATCGGCATGGCACAGGATCCGGGCCGCGTTTTCCCCGGCAAGCGCATGTCCGGCCACCTCGGCGACGTCAAGCGTACCGCGCAGAACCTGGAAATCGTGCGCATCGATGAAGCCCGCCAGCTGCTGCTGGTCAAGGGCGCGGTGCCCGGTGCAAAGGGCGGCGACGTCATCGTCTCCCCGGCCATCAAGGCCGCTGCCAAGAAGGGAGCCTGATCGCCATGGAACTCAAGCTCATCAATGACAAGGGTCAGCAGGCATCGACCCTGTCCGCGTCCGACGCGCTCTTCGGCCGTGATTACAACGAAGCGCTGATTCACCAGCTGGTAGTGGCCTACCAAGCCAACGCCCGCTCCGGCAACCGCGCACAGCTGACGCGCGCCGAAGTGCGCCACAGCACCAAGAAGCCTTTCCGTCAGAAGGGCACGGGTAACGCCCGCGCCGGTATGACCTCCTCGCCGCTGTGGCGCGGAGGCGGCCGCATCTTCCCGAACAAGCCGGAAGAGAACTTCTCGCAGAAGGTCAACCGCAAGATGTATCGCGCCGGCCTCGCCGCGATCCTGTCGCAGCTGGCCCGTGAAGACCGCCTCGCGGTGGTCGAGAACTTCGCCGTCGATGCGCCGAAGACCAAGCTGGTCGCGAGCAAGCTGAAGGGCATGGGCCTCGAGTCCGTGCTGGTGATCACCGACAGCGTCGATGACAACCTGGCCCTGGCCGCGCGCAACCTGCCGAACGTGCTGGTGCTCGAAGCGCACCAGGCCGATCCGGTCTCGCTGGTGCGCTTCCCCAAGGTGCTGATGACCAAGGCGGCCGTCGCCAAGTTCGAGGAGATGCTGGCATGAGCGCCCAACAATTCAACCAGGAGCGCCTGATGCAGATTCTGCTGGCGCCCCAGATCTCCGAAAAGGCGACGTTCATCGCCGACAAGAACGAGCAGGTCGTGTTCATCGTCGCGCCGGATGCCACCAAGCCCGAGATCAAGGCTGCCGTCGAGCTGCTGTTCAAGGTCGAAGTGAAGTCGGTGCAGGTCGCCGTCCAGAAGGGCAAGGTCAAGCGCTTTGGCCGCACCATGGGCCGCCGCAGTGACGTCAAGAAGGCCTTCGTCAGCCTCAAGCCCGGCCAGGAAATCAACTTTGCCGAAGGGAGTGCAGCGTAATGGCTCTCGTTAAAGTCAAGCCGACTTCCGCGGGTCGCCGCGGCGTCGTCAAGGTCGTCAATCCGAACCTGCACAAGGGTCGTCCGGTCGACGCGCTCACCGAGAGCCAGTCGAAGAAGGCCGGCCGCAACAACCACGGCCACATCACCACGCGTCACCAGGGTGGCGGTCACAAGCAGCAGTACCGGGTCATCGACTTCAAGCGCGACAAGGACGGCATCCCCGCCAAGGTCGAACGCCTCGAGTACGACCCGAACCGTACCGCCCACATCGCCCTGCTCCTGTACAAGGACGGCGAGCGCCGCTACATCATCGCGCCGAAGGGTGTGGTCGTCGGCCAGGAACTGATCAGCGGCTCCGAAGCCCCGATCAAGGCCGGCAACACGCTGCCGATCCGCAACATCCCCGTCGGTACGACGATTCACTGCATCGAGATCCAGCCGGGCAAGGGTGCGCAGATGGCGCGTTCCGCCGGTGCCGGCGTGCAGCTGCTGGCGCGCGAAGGCGCCTACGCTCAGGTCCGTCTTCGGTCCGGCGAAATCCGTCGCATCCACATCGAGTGCCGCGCCACCATCGGTGAAGTCGGCAACGAGGAAAACAACCTGCGCAAGATCGGCAAGGCCGGTGCGATGCGGTGGCGCGGCGTGCGTCCGACGGTTCGCGGCGTCGTCATGAACCCGGTCGATCACCCGCACGGCGGCGGCGAAGGCAAGACGGGCGAGGGCCGCGTGCCGGTCAGCCCGTGGGGCCAGCCGACCAAGGGCTATCGCACCCGCAACAACAAGCGCACGAACGTCATGATCGTGCAGCGTCGGCCGAAAGGTAAGAGGTAAGCCATGGCTCGTTCAGTTAAGAAAGGCCCCTTTGTTGACGCCCACCTCATCAAGAAGGTGGACGCCGCCCGGGCATCCAACGACAAGCGTCCGATCAAGACCTGGTCGCGCCGTTCCACCGTCCTGCCGGATTTCGTCGGCCTCACCATCGCCGTGCATAACGGCAAGCAGCATATTCCGGTGTACGTTTCCGAGAATATGGTGGGCCACAAGCTCGGCGAATTCGCGCTGACGCGCACGTTCAAGGGACACACCGCCGGCAAGAAAGCCGCGGTGAAGAAGTGAGGGAATGACGATGGAAACGAACGCCATTCTGAAGGGTGTGCGCCTGTCGGCCCAAAAGGGCCGCCTGGTCGCCGACCTGGTCCGCGGCAAGCCCGTCGATCAGGCCCTCAATATCCTCGCCTTCTCGCCGAAGAAGGGCGCCACGATCATCAAGAAGGTGCTCGAGTCGGCCATCGCGAACGCCGAGCACAACGACGGCGCCGATATCGATGCCTTGAAGGTCAAGACCATCTATGTCGAGAAGGGCGCAGTGCTGAAGCGCTTCACCGCGCGCGCCAAGGGCCGCGGCAACCGCATCAGCAAGCCGACCTGCCACATCTTCGTGACCGTCGGGGACTAAGGAGCATTTATGGGACAGAAGATCAATCCGACCGGTTTCCGCCTTGCGGTCACGCACGACTGGGGTTCCCGCTGGTACGCCAACAGCAAGCAATTCCCCGCGATGCTGAAGGGCGACATCGAGGTCCGCGACTACCTGAAGAAGAAGCTAGCGCACGCCTCCGTCGGCCGTGTCGTCATCGAGCGTCCGGCCAAGAACGCCCGCGTCACGGTGTATAGCGCGCGCCCCGGCGTCGTCATCGGCAAGAAGGGCGAGGATATCGAGCAGCTGCGCACGGATCTGCAGAAGCGCATGGGCGTGCCGGTGCATGTCAACATCGAGGAAATCCGCAAGCCCGAGACCGATGCCCAGCTGATCGCCGACTCGATCGCCCAGCAGCTCGAGAAGCGCATCATGTTCCGCCGCGCCATGAAGCGCGCCATGCAGAACGCCATGCGCCTCGGCGCCCAGGGCATCAAGATCATGAGCTCGGGCCGCCTGAACGGCATCGAAATCGCGCGCCGCGAGTGGTACCGCGAAGGCCGCGTGCCGCTGCACACGCTGCGCGCCGACATCGACTACGGCACGTCCGAAGCCAAGACGACCTACGGCGTCATCGGCATCAAGGTCTGGGTGTTCAAGGGCGAGCGCGTCGCCAAGAACGACCCGCTTGCCGCTGTTGCACCCGAAGCCGCACCGGCCGAGGAAATGAAGCGGCCGCCGCGCCGTACCGCGAAGCCGGAAGGCGACGCCAAGCCGGCCGCCAAGCGCGCTGCGCCGAAGAAGGCCGCTGCGCCCAAGGCCGAGGAAGCCGCCAAGCCTGAAGCCAAGCCCGAAGGCGAGGCCAAGGCGCCGGCCAAGCGCGTGCGCAAGCCGGCCGCTGCCAAGACGGAAGGGAAGGAGTAATCCGCCATGCTGCAACCGACTCGCAGGAAATACCGCAAGGAACAGAAGGGCCGCAACACCGGCGTCGCCACGCGCGGCGCCAAGGTGAGCTTCGGCGAATACGGCCTCAAGGCCATCGGTCGTGGCCGCCTCACGGCGCGCCAGATCGAAGCCGCCCGTCGTGCCATGACGCGCCACATCAAGCGCGGCGGCCGCATCTGGATCCGCATCTTCCCGGACAAGCCGATCTCCAAGAAGCCCGCCGAAGTGCGGATGGGTAACGGCAAGGGCTCTCCGGAGTACTGGGTCGCCGAGATCCAGCCGGGCAAGGTGCTCTACGAAATGGACGGCGTGGATGAGGCGCTGGCGCGGGAGGCGTTCAAGCTCGCCGCCGCCAAGCTGCCGATCGAGACCACGTTCGTCGTGCGCCAACTGGGGTGACATATGAAAGCTAGCGAACTGAGGCAGAAGAACGACGCCGACCTGAACAAGGAGTTGCTGGACCTGCGCAAGGCGCAGTTCTCGCTGCGCATGCAAGTGGCCACGCAGCAACTGAGCAACACCAGCCAGATCGGCAAGGTGCGCAAGGACATCGCGCGCATCAAGACTATCCAGCGTGAGAAGGCGGCCGCGAAATGACGACCACGACTGAAAAGAACAAGCGCACCCTGCAGGGGCGCGTCGTCAGCGACAAGATGGCCAAGACCGTCACGGTCCTGGTCGAGCGCCGCGTCAAGCACCCGGTGATCGGCAAGGTGATGACCCGTTCCAAGAAGTACCACGCGCACGTCGAAGGTCTCGAGACCGCCGCCGGCGACCTGGTGCAGATCGAGGAGTGCGCGCCCATCTCGAAGACCAAGGCCTGGCGTGTCACCAAGGTGGTCGAGAAGTTCGCCGCGGTCTGAATGACCTCGGCAAAAAAGCAGTAAAAAGTATTGACAGGCGGGCGGCGAGACAATAACATCTCGCCTCTTTGCCGCTTCCGGGCAAAAAATCGCCGGAAGCGCGTAGGTTTATAGACCCGTACGGGTTCCAAGACTGACCGCTCCGAGCGGATTAAGTTGGAGAAATAGCAATGATCCAAATGCAGTCGAAGCTCGATGTCGCCGATAACACCGGTGCGCGTTCCGTCATGTGCATCAAGGTGCTCGGCGGATCCAAGCGCCGTTATGCCGGCATCGGCGACGTCATCAAAGTCAGCGTCAAGGATGCAGCGCCGCGCGGTCGCGTCAAGAAGGGCGAGATCTACAACGCCGTCGTGGTCCGCACCGCCAAGGGTGTGCGCCGCGCCGACGGTTCGCTCGTCAAGTTCGACGGCAATGCCGCCGTGCTGCTCAACAACAAGCTGGAGCCGATCGGCACCCGCATCTTCGGGCCCGTTACGCGTGAACTGCGTACCGAGAAGTTCATGAAGATCGTCTCCCTGGCGCCCGAAGTTCTGTAAGGGGTCGGACATGGACAAGATTCGAAAGGGCGATGGCGTCATCGTCATCACGGGCAAGGACAAGGGCAAGCGCGGCGTCGTGCTGAGCCGCATCGATGCCGAGCACGTGGTTGTCGAAGGCATCAATCGCGTCAAGAAGCACACCAAGCCGAACCCGATGAAGGGTCAGCCGGGTGGCATCGTCGACAAAGAGATGCCGATCCATATTTCCAATATCGCGCTGTTCAATGGCGCCACCCAGAAGGCGGATCGCGTTGGCTTCAAGAAGCTCGACGACGGCCGCAAGGTGCGCGTGTTCAAGTCGAACGGCGAAGTTGTGGACGCGTAAGGGACGAACATGGCGCGCTTGCAAGATTTCTACAAAGAGAAGGTGGTAGCGCAACTTCGCGACCAGTTCGGCTACAAGTCGATCATGGAAGTGCCGCGCATCACCAAGATCACGCTGAACATGGGCGTCGGCGAAGCCGTTGGCGACAAGAAGATCCTCGACAACGCCGTTGGCGACATGACGAAGATCGCCGGCCAGAAGCCGGTCGTCACCAAGGCCCGCAAGGCCATCGCCGGCTTCAAGATCCGCGAAGGCTACCCGATCGGCTGCATGGTGACGCTTCGCGGCACCCGCATGTATGAGTTCCTCGATCGCTTCATCACCGTTGCCATGCCGCGCGTCCGCGACTTCCGCGGCATCTCGGGCAAGGGTTTCGATGGCCGCGGCAACTACAACGTCGGCGTCAAGGAACAAATCATTTTCCCCGAGATCGAGTACGACAAGATCGATGCGTTGCGGGGCATGAACATCAGCATCACCACCACGGCGAAGACCGACGCGGAAGCGAAGGCCCTGCTCGCTGCTTTCAAATTCCCCTTCAAGAACTGAGGGAACCATGGCGAAACTTGCTTTGATCAACCGCGAAAAGAAGCGTGCCAAGATGGTGGCGAAGTATGCCGCCAAGCGCGCCGAACTGATCGCCATCATCAACGACGCCAAGCTGTCTGACGAGGAGCGCATGGAAGCGCGTCTGAAGTTCCAGCAGCTGCCGCGCAATTCGAGCCCCTCGCGCCAGCGTAACCGCTGCGCGCTGACCGGCCGTCCGCGTGGCGTGTTCCGCAAGTTCGGTCTGGGTCGCCTGAAGCTGCGCGACCACGCCATGCGCGGCGAAGTGCCGGGCATGACCAAGGCCAGCTGGTAAGGAGATCGAACAATGAGCATGACCGATCCGATCGCCGATATGCTGACGCGCATCCGCAATGCGCAGATGGCCGAGAAAGTGGCTGTCAGCATGCCGTCGTCCAAGCTGAAAGTTGCCATCGCCAACGTCCTCAAGGACGAAGGCTATATCGACGATTTCGCCGTGCGCGAGAACGCCGGCAAGGCGCAACTCGACATCGCCCTCAAGTATTACGCCGGCCGTCCGGTGATCGAGCGCATCGAGCGCGTCT
>JBLNBJ010000036.1:0-6932 GCA_050259835.1 Ignavibacteria bacterium
GAACTTGTGCAGCATTTCGGCGACTTCGGCCGGCTCGAGGATTTCCGAGTAGGTGGTGAAGCCGCGGATGTCGCAGTAGAGCACCGTCGCGACGCGCTTCTCGCGCGGCGCCGTGCCGGCCTCGAGGCTGAAGCCGGCGCCGAAGCGGATGGTCTCGGCCAATTCCAGTTCCGCGTCGGGCGCGCTGCCGGGCGCAGTCACGGCAGCGTTGCGCTGGACGCGGCGACGCAGGCGCTCGCTCACCACCTCCTCGAGTTCGCCCGGCTTGACCGGCTTGATCAGGTAGTCCTCGGCCCCCCCGCGCATCGCCTTGCGCAGGCTGTCGCGGTCATCGTCCGAGGTGATGAAGACGAAGGGGATGTCGGCCGTGCGGTGGTCGCCGCGCAGGGCGGCCAGCAGGCCGAAGCCGTCGAGGTTCGGCATATTGACGTCGCACAGCACCATGTCGGGACGATGGTCGAGCGCCGCCACGAGGCCGGCCACGCCGTCCGGCGCGACGACCGTGTCGTGCCCCGCCTTGGCCAGGTAGGCCCGGGTCAGGTTGCACACGGTCACGTCGTCGTCGATGATCAGAATCTTCGCCACGTCTGAAGCGCCCCAAGAGAGGAATCGATGGAGCGCATCGTAGGGGGACGAAGGTCCCGGGCCGATAGGGCCGGGCCCTAAACGGCTTCAAGCGGTTTCTGAATTTCGACTAGGTGGGATTCTTAGGGCCGTCTAATACACGCTCGGCCGACCCTGGGAACCTGAAAGCCGCCGCAGGCGGCCCGCGGGCCTACGGCAGCGACTTCTCGTCGGCCGTCGATTCGCCCTCGACCCACTGCGCGGCGAACACCGTCAGCTCGGTCATGGTCTCCATGCCGAGCTTTTCCTTGAGGTTGAAGCGGTGGGTGTCGATGGTCTTGGTGCTGCGCTTGAGCTGATCGGCGATCTGCTTGGTCGATAACCCCATGCCGATCATGCGCAGCACCTCGTACTCGCGGTCGGTAAGCGAGGCCAGGCGCGACTTGCGGCTCTCGCCGGCCGAGTTGACGAAGTGGTGCAGCACCAGGCGCTGCATCGTCGGGCTCATGTAGAGGCCGCCCTTGTGGATGCCGTAGATGGCCCGCACGATATTCTCGGACGCCTCGTCCTTCATGATGTAGCCGTCGGCGCCGGCGCGGAAGGCGCGGTCGGCGTAGAGCGCCTCGTCATGCACCGACAGCACCAGCACGCGGCAGTCCGGGTAGTGCGACTTGACGTGCTTGACGAGGTCGAGCCCCGAACGCGTGGGCAGCGAGATGTCGGTCACCAGGACGTCCGGCACCTGGGTGCGCAAATGCTCGACGGCGTCGTCGAAATTGCCCGCGGTCCAGCACACTTCCATGGCGTCCTCGAAGCTCATCAGGCGCAGCAGGCCGTCGCGCACGATCGAATGATCGTCGACGATGGCGACGCGGCAGCGCGCGGGCTTCGGACTGGTGACGCTGGCGTTCATGGACGGCCTATCGCGGTTCGGCGGGAGCCCCGCCGGATGCCACTATGATAATCGAGGCGCCGCCGCGGGTCGGACTGCGCACGCGCAGCGCCGCGCCGAGCGCCTGCGCGCGCATTTCCAGGTAGGCGCGGCTGGCGGCGGCCGCGCCGCTGCGCTCGTCGTCCAGGGCAAAGCCATCGTCGGCGACGCGCAGGGCAAGGCCTGCGCGGATCGTCCGCAGCGCGAGCGAGATGTGCCTGGCCTCGCGATGCCGGACGGCGGCCGTCAGGACTTCCTGCGCCATGCGGTAGAGCTGCAGCGCGGTGCCGCGATCGACGGCGCCGACCTCGCGCAAGTCGAGCCGCACGGCGATACCCGCCTCGGCGGCCCGATCGAGCGCGAAGTCGCGCAGCGCCGCCGGCAGGCCGCGCTCCAGCGGCGCGGCGCGCAGGTCGGCGATCAGCCCGCGCATCCGGCGCGTGAGGCCGTTGGCGGCGCGCGCGATGTCGGCCGCATCGCCGGGCGCGCTGGCCGCCGCTTGCGTCACGGCCTTTTCCAACGCCTTCGCCCGTAGCGCGATGCCGGTCGCCAGTTGCAGGAAATCGTCGTGCAGGCGCTCGGCGACGCGCACGCGATCGAACTCCGCGACGCTCGCCGCGGACGCCTCGGGGGAACGGGCCGGCGGCTTCGCCATGCCGGGGTCAGGCGTGCGGGGAGGAAGCGGCCGGGCGCCTCGGCGGCACCATCGACGCCGCCAGGGCCAGCCAGAGGGTGCCGACGACGGCGCAGAAGCCATGCACCGCGGCAGCGCCGACGTGCTTGAGCAGCCAGCCGCCCAGGGCACCGCCCAGGGCCAGGCCGATCGATTGCGTCGTGTTGTAGACGCCCATCGCCGCGCCCTTGGCCGACGGCGGCGCGACGCGCGAGATCAGCGAGGGCTGCACGGCTTCCATGACGTTGAAGCCGACGAAGAACAGCATCAGCAGGATACCGACCTGCCATCGCCCGTCCGCAATGGCAAGCCCGCCCTGGACGAGGATCAGCAGCACGATCGCCGCGATGAAGACCTGCTTCATGCGGCCGTACTTCTCGGCGACGATGATCGCCGGCACCATCACGGCGAACGAGACCAGCACCGCCGGCAGGTAGATCTTCCAGTGCTCGCCCAGCGGCAGCCCGCTGGCGACGAGGATCGGCGGCACCACGACCCACAGCGCCGTCTGCATCAGGTGCAGCGAGAGCACGCCGAAGTTGAGCCGCGCCAGCTGGCCGTGCCTGAGCACGGCCGAGAACGGCAGCGGCGCACCCTGCACCGGCGCCGGCGGCGTCGGCACGGCGCGCCACAGCAGGACGATCGCGCCCAGCGCCAGCGCGCCGGTAAGGATGAATATGCCCTCCATCCCGACCAGCGCATAGAGCGGCGGCGCGGCGACGAGCGACAGCGCGAACATCAGGCCGATGGTCGAGCCGATCATGGCCATGGTCTTGGTGCGGTGCTGCTCGCGCGTGAGATCGGCGGCGAGAGCCGTCACCGCGGCCGAGATGGCGCCGGCGCCCTGGATCACGCGACCGGCGATCATCCACCAGATGTCCGGCGCGGCGGCGGCCAGGAAGCTGCCGGCGGCGAAGATCAGGAGGCCCGCGACGATCACCGGCTTGCGGCCGATGCGGTCCGAAGCGAGCCCGTAGGGAATCTGGAACAGCGCCTGCGTCGCGCCGTAGGCGCCCAGCGCCACGCCGACCAGCATCGCGTCGCCGCCGCCCGGCAGGGTTCGCGCGAACACCGCGAACACCGGCAGGATCATGAACAGCCCCAGCATGCGCAGCCCGAAGATGGCCGCCAGGCTCACGCCGGCACGCCGCTCCTCGCGGGTCATCGGATCGTTGCTCGGGGAACGCATGGTTTCGGTGGCGCTCGAATCTGGGGCCGCGTATATTAGCAGGTTGCCTTTTTCGATCTCCCCATAGCAAGCATGGACGAAATCAAGATCCGCGGCGCGCGGATGCACAACCTCAAGAACATCAACCTGGATCTGCCGCGGAACAGGTTGACGGTCATCACGGGCCTGTCCGGCTCGGGCAAGAGCTCGCTCGCCTTCGATACCCTCTATGCCGAAGGCCAGCGCCGCTACGTCGAGTCGCTGTCGGCCTATGCGCGCCAGTTCCTGCAGCTGATGGAGAAGCCCGACGTCGATTTGATCGAGGGCCTCTCGCCCGCGATTTCCATCGAGCAGAAGGCCACCAGCCACAACCCGCGCTCGACCGTCGGCACGGTCACGGAAATCCACGACTACCTGCGCCTGCTCTATGCGCGCGCCGGCACCCCGCATTGCCCGGAGCACGGCAACCCGCTCGAGGCCATGAGCGTCTCGCAGATGGTGGACGCCGTGCTGGCCCTGCCCGAAGACACCAAGCTGATGATCCTCGCGCCCGTGGTCGCCAACCGCAAGGGCGAGCAGCTCGAGCTGTTCTCCGAACTGCGCGCCCAGGGCTTCGTGCGCCTGCGCGTCGACGGCAAGGTCTATGACATCGACAGCCTGCCCAAGCTCGCCAAGAGCACCAAGCACTTCGTCGACATCGTGGTCGACCGCGTCAAGCTGCGCGAAGACATGCGCGGCCGGCTGGCCGAATCCTTCGAGACCGCGCTGCGCCATGCCGAAGGCCGCGCCGTCGCCGTCGAGATGGATTCCGGCAAGGAACACCTGTTCTCCGCCAAGTTCGCATGCCCGCATTGCGGCTACGCGCTGCAGGAGTTGGAGCCGCGGCTGTTCTCGTTCAACAACCCGATGGGCGCCTGCCAGGAATGCGACGGGCTGGGCAACATCCAGTTCTTCGACCCGGCGCGCGTGGTCGCCTATCCGCACCTGTCGCTGGCCGCCGGCGCCATCCGCGGCTGGGACAAGCGCAACCAGTTCTACTTCCAGATGCTCGAATCGCTGGCGTCGCACTACAAGTTCGACACCGGCGTGGCCTTCGAGGAACTGCCGGCGGCAATCCAGAAGATCGTGCTCTACGGCTCCGGCAAGGAGCAGATCAAGTTCAAGTATCTCAACGAGAAGGGCACGCGCTTCGATCGCAGCCACAGCTTCGAGGGCATCATCCCCAACCTCGAGCGCCGCTACCGCGAGACCGACTCGGTGATGGTGCGCGAGGAACTCTCGAAGTACCTCAACGCCAAGCCTTGCCCTGAATGCGAAGGCACGCGTCTGCGCAAGGAAGCGCGCCACGTCTTCATCGGCGACAAGACCGTCCCCGAGGTCAGTGGCCTTTCGCTGATCAATTGCCGCGACTTCTTCAACTTGCTGAAGCTCACCGGCCACAAGGCGCAGGTGGCGGAGAAGATCGTCAAGGAAATCACCACGCGGCTGACCTTCCTGATCGACGTCGGCCTCGACTACCTGTCGCTCGAACGCTCGGCGGAAACGCTCTCGGGCGGCGAGGCGCAGCGCATCCGCCTGGCCTCGCAGATCGGCTCCGGCCTCACCGGCGTCATGTACGTGCTCGACGAGCCCTCCATCGGCCTGCACCAGCGCGACAACGCGCGCCTGCTCGGTACGCTGGCGCACCTGCGCGACCTCGGCAACACGGTGATCGTCGTCGAGCACGACGAGGAAGCCATCGAAACGGCCGATTACGTCGTCGACATGGGCCCCGGCGCCGGCGAACACGGCGGGCGCATCGTCGCCCAGGGCACGCCGAAGCAAGTCGAGGCCAATCCCCACTCGCTGACCGGCGCCTACCTCTCGGGCCGCCGCGCCATCGCCGTGCCGAAGAAGCGCACCGCGCCGGATCCCGAGCGGCAACTGTCCGTCATCGGCGCCAGCGGCAACAACCTCAAGGACGTCGAAGCGCACATCCCCGTCGGCCTGTTCACCTGCATCACCGGCGTTTCCGGCTCCGGCAAGAGCACGCTGATCAACGACACACTCTACGCCGCCGCGGCGCGCCATCTCTACGGCTCGTCCGTCGAGCCGGCGCCGCACGAGGAAATCCGCGGCCTCGAATTCTTCGACAAGGTCATCAACGTCGACCAGTCGCCGATCGGGCGCACGCCGCGCTCCAACCCGGCCACCTACACCGGCGTGCTGACGCCCATCCGCGAGCTGTTCGCCGGCGTCCCGCAAGCGCGCGAGCGCGGCTACGGACCGGGCCGCTTCTCCTTCAACGTCAAGGGCGGCCGCTGCGAGGCCTGCCAGGGCGACGGCATGATCAAGGTGGAGATGCACTTCCTGCCCGACATCTACGTGCCCTGCGACGTCTGCCACGGCAAGCGCTACAACCGCGAAACGCTGGAGATCCGCTACAAGGGCAAGACCATCTACGAAGTGCTGCAGATGACCGTCGAGCAGGCGCGCGAGTTCTTCGACCCGGTGCCCGTCGTGGCGCGGAAGCTGCAGACGCTGATCGACGTGGGCCTCTCCTACGTCACACTCGGCCAGTCGGCCACCACGCTCTCCGGCGGCGAGGCGCAGCGCGTCAAGCTGGCGCTCGAGCTGTCCAAGCGCGACACCGGCCGCACGCTCTACATCCTCGACGAGCCGACCACCGGCCTGCACTTCCAGGACATCGAGATGCTGCTGACGGTGCTCCACCGCCTGCGCGACCACGGCAACACCGTGGTGGTCATCGAGCACAACCTCGACGTCATCAAGACCGCCGACTGGCTGGTCGACCTCGGCCCCGAAGGCGGCGACGGCGGCGGCCGCATCCTCGTCGCGGGCACCCCGGAAACCGTGGCCGCCGACAAGGCCAGCCACACCGGGCGCTACCTGGCCAAGGTGCTACAGTCGACTGCAACCAAAGCCCGCAAGAAAGCCTGATGCCCGCTTTCGAAAACTACATCCGCGAAGCCGAGGAAATAGAGCGCGAGATCAGGCGCCGCGGTCTCGTGCTCGGCATCGACTGGACCGACGACGTCCAGGTGCACGCGCTGGCGCGCGAAGCCCTCGACTACCGCGACGATGCCCGCGTCAAGATGGAAGCCCACGGCCGCGATGCCAAGGCGCTCGCCAAGATCGAGATCTTCGGCCTCGCCCACCTGATGCTGTCCGTCATGCGGCAGAGCGCAGACGAGGGGATGTTCACCCACGGCGGCGAGGTCTGGAAAGCGCTGGCGCGGGCGTTGTGGAAGGAAGCTGGGGGCTCTTCTTCCTAGCCTGCCGGTCGCTAGCTCCGGCTTGCGACCACCAAGGGCGAGGCATGCGATCTCTGTGCCTTCGGCCCGCCAAGGGCGACGGGTGGTCGTCGCCGCTCCGTGTCCCCCGGCGCCCAAGATCGAAAATCGGGCGCCTCCTCCTTTACCTACGCGTCGACGACCACCCGCCACCCTCGGCTCGACGCCCTGCCCGGTTTGGCGCTTCGACTCTCGTGCGGTGATGCGCCGGGCCGATGGGGTGGCCGGCGGGGCGGTGGGAAATGAGGTGGGGGCGGAATTTAATTTATTGTGAGGCGGGGGGCCCCGAACGCAGCAGGGCAC
>JBLNBJ010000037.1:0-39925 GCA_050259835.1 Ignavibacteria bacterium
CCGCCTATTTCGCGGCGCACGAGCCGCAGGCCAGGGAGCGCAAGACCATGCTCGACGCGGCCCCGCGCATGGCGCTCGATCCCGAGTTCGGCCTGTGCGCCGTGGGGCGCACGGCCCAGGACGCAGGCATCGTCTCCGACATCTACGCGCACACCGTCGACATCATCCTCGGCGCCACGGCCCTCGGCGGCTATCGGGCCCTGCCCGCCCGCGACATCTTCGACGTCGAGTACTGGGACCTCGAACAGGCCAAGCTCAAGAAGGGCGGCAAACCGCCGGCCTTCGCGGGCGAGATCGCTCTGGTGACCGGCGCGGCCTCCGGCATCGGCAAGGCCGCCGTCGAAGCGCTCATGGCACGCGGCGCTGCCGTAGTGGCGCTCGACCTGCAGGCTTCGATCGTCGGCTTGTTCGACAAGGCCAACTATCTCGGCATCCAGTGCGACGTTGCCGACGAGGCGCAACTCAAGGCGGCGATCGCGCAAGGCGTCGAAGCCTTCGGCGGCCTCGACATGCTGGTGCTCAACGCCGGCATTTTCCCGGGCGGCTGCAGGATAGAAGGTCTGCCGACGGCCGACTGGCAGCGGGTAATGCGCATCAACCTCGACGCCAACCTCGTGCTGATGCGCGAATGCCACCCGTTCCTCAAGTTGGCGCCGCGCGGCGGCCGCGTGGTGATCATCGGCTCGAAGAACGTGCCCGCGCCCGGCCCGGGCGCCGCGGCCTATTCGGCGTCCAAGGCGGCACTCAACCAGCTCGCCCGCGTCGCGGCGCTCGAGTGGGGCGGCGACAACATCCGCATCAACTCGCTGCACCCGAACGCCGTGTTCGACACGGGCATCTGGACCGAAGAAGTGCTGGCCTCGCGCGCCAAGCACTACGGCCTGACGGTCGACGAGTACAAGCGCAATAATGTGCTGAAGACGGAAGTGACCAGCCGCGACGTCGCCGAACTTGCGGCCGAACTGTGCGGGCCGCTGTTCGCCAAGACCACCGGCGCGCAGATCCCCGTGGACGGCGGCAACGACCGGGTGATCTAGGGCTTCAGGGCGGCCAGCGTGCCGGGCGCGCGCAGGTCGCGCTCGGTGACGATGCCGGTGATGAGCGCCGCGGGGGTTACATCGAAGGCGGGGTTGGCGATCGGGCTCGCCGTCGCGCCCATCTCGGAAGCAGAGCGTTCCTCGATGGGAATGCCGGCGCCGTCGGCACAGGCGAAATCGATGGTCGAGACCGGTGCAGCGACGTAGAACGGCACGCCGTGCGCTTTCGCCGCCAGCGCCTTCAGGTAGGTGCCCACCTTGTTGGTCGTGTCGCCGTTGGCTGCGATGCGATCGGCGCCGACGATGACGGCATCGACCTTCCCTTGCATCATCAGCAGGCCCGCCGCGTTGTCGGCGATCAGCGTATGCGGGATGCCGGCTTGGCGCAGTTCCCAGGCGGTCAGCAGGCCCTGGTTGCGCGGGCGCGTCTCGGAGACCCAGACATGGACCTCGATGCCGGCCGCCTGCGCCGCGTAGATCGGCGAGATCGCCGTGCCGTGCGCCACGGTGGCGAGCCAGCCGGCGTTGCAATGGGTCATCATGTTCACGCGGCCCTTGCGTGCCGCGATTTCCGCCAGCACGGGCAAGCCGTTGCGGCCGATGGCGGCGTTGGCGGCTTCGTCCTCGCGCGCGATGGCGCGCGCTTCCTGCCAGGCCGCCGCACGGCGCGCATCGGCCGGCAGCGGCGCCAGCCGACGTTTCATGCGCGCCAGCGCCCAGTGGAGATTCACCGCCGTCGGCCGCGTCGCGCCGAGAACCTCGAGCACCGTCGCCAGGCGCGCATCGTCCGCTGCTTCGGCCAGGCCAAGCGCAACGCCGTAAGCCGCGGTGGCGCCGATCAGCGGCGCGCCGCGCACCTGCATCACGCGGATGGCGTGGGCGGCCTCCTCGAGATTGCTCAGCCGAACGAAAGCGGTTTCGTTCGGCAGCAGCGTCTGGTCGAGGACGACGACGCTCTCGCCGTCCTCCTGGATGGTGCGCAACGGATAACCCATGCCGGCGTCAGGCAAGCTTGCCGTGGCAATGCTTGTACTTCTTGCCGCTGCCGCACGGACAGGGATCGTTGCGGCCGACCTTGTCGGCCGCGCGCGCGGGCTGCTGCGCCTTCTCCTCGGAGGCGCCCAGCGCCTCGTCGTAGTCGGCGTGGTGGTACTGGACGTTCTCGACCTGCGGCTGGTGCTGCTCCGCCTGTTCGATCTGTTCCTCCGAGCGGATCTCCACGGTCATCAGGAAGCGCGTCACTTCCGCACGCACGGTGTTGAGCAGGGCCTCGAACAGCTCGAAGGCCTCGCGCTTGTATTCCTGCTTGGGGTTCTTCTGCGCATAGCCGCGCAGATGAATGCCCTGGCGCAGGTGGTCGAGCGCCGCGAGATGCTCGCGCCAGTGCGTATCCAGGCTCTGCAGCATCACGTTGCGCTCGAAGGCGCGCCAGGCATCGGGATCGACGCGCTCGACCTTCGCCACGTAGGCGGCGTCGGCGGCATCGAGGATGCGGCGCAGGATGTCCTGCTCGTCGAGGTTGGGTTCCGTCTTGAGCCACTCGCCCACCGGCAGCTTGAGCTGGAACTCGGCAGCCAGCGCGGTCTCCAGGGCCGGGATGTCCCATTGCTCCTCGACGCTTTCGGCCGGCACGTGCAGGCGGAAGGCATCGTGCACCACGCCCTGGCGCATCGCAGTGATGGTCTCGGAGATGTCCTCGGTGTCGAGCAGTTCGTTGCGCTGCAGGTAGATCACCTTGCGCTGATCGTTGGCGACGTCGTCGTATTCGAGCAGCTGCTTGCGGATGTCGAAGTTGCGCTGCTCAACCTTGCGTTGCGCGGATTCGAGCGAACGGCTGACCAGCGGGTGTTCGATCGCCTCGCCCTCCGGCATCTTGAGGCGCACCATGATGGCGTTGAGGCGCTCGCCGGCGAAAATCTTGAGCAGCGGATCGTCGAGCGACAGGTAGAAGCGCGACGAGCCCGGGTCGCCCTGGCGGCCGGCGCGGCCGCGCAGCTGGTTGTCGATGCGGCGCGACTCGTGGCGTTCCGAGCCGATGATGTGCAGGCCACCGGCGGCCAGCACCTGGTCGTGCAGCTTCTGCCAGTCGGCGCGCATCTGCGCAATGCGCTGGTCCTTGTCGGCTTGCGCCAGCGACTCGTCCTGACGAACCGCATCGATCTGCTTCTCGATGCTGCCGCCCAGCACGATGTCGGTGCCGCGGCCCGCCATGTTGGTGGCGATGGTGATGACGCCGGGACGCCCGGCCTGCACGACGATCTCGGCCTCCTTGGCGTGCTGCTTGGCGTTGAGCACCTGGTGCGGCAGCTTTTCCTTGGTCAGCAAATCGGACAGCAGTTCGGAGTTCTCGATCGACGTCGTGCCCACCAGCACCGGCTGGCCGCGCCCATGGCACTCCTTGATGTCGGCGATGATGGCGTGGTGCTTCTCGTTCGCCGTGCGGTAAATCTGGTCGTTGGCGTCCTGCCGGATCATCGGCTTGTTGGTCGGAATGACGACCGTTTCGAGACCGTAGATCTGGTGGAACTCGTAGGCCTCGGTGTCGGCCGTGCCCGTCATGCCGGCGAGCTTGCCGTACATGCGGAAGTAGTTCTGGAAGGTGATCGAGGCCAGCGTCTGGTTTTCTGACTGGATCTGCACGCCCTCCTTCGCCTCGACGGCCTGGTGCAGGCCGTCCGACCAGCGGCGGCCCGACATCAGGCGGCCGGTGAATTCGTCGACGATCACCACTTCGCCGTTCTGCACGACGTACTGCTGGTCGCGATGGAACAGGTTGTGGGCGCGCAGCGCCGCGTACAGGTGGTGGATCAGCAGGATGTTGGCCGGCTCGTAGAGGCTGGCGCCTTCGGGCAACAAGCCCATGCGCGCCAGGATCTGCTCCGCCTTCTCGTGTCCCGCTTCAGTCAGCAGAACCGTGTGCGCTTTGAGGTCGACCGTGTAGTCGCCGGTGTCCGATTCGCCTTCCTGCTTCGCCGCTTCGCCCTTGGTGAGCAGCGGCGCGACGGCGTTCATGCGCACGTAGAGATCGGTATGGTCCTCGGCCTGGCCGGAAATGATCAGCGGCGTGCGCGCCTCGTCGATCAGGATCGAGTCGACCTCGTCGACGATCGCGTAGGCAAGCCCGCGCTGGACGCGTTCCTCGCGCCCGTAGACCATGTTGTCGCGCAGGTAGTCGAAGCCGAACTCGTTGTTGGTGCCATAGGTGATGTCGGCGGCGTAGGCGGCCTGCTTGGCCGCGTGTTCCATCTGCGAGAGATTCACGCCGACGGTGAGGCCCAGGAAGCGATGCAGGCGGCCCATCCACTCGGCGTCGCGCGACGCCAGGTAGTCGTTCACCGTGACGATGTGGACGCCCTTGCCCGACAGCGCATTGAGGTAGGCGGGCAGCGTGCCGACCAGGGTCTTGCCCTCGCCGGTGCGCATTTCGGAAATCTTGCCATGGTGCAGCACCATGCCGCCGATGAGCTGGACGTCGAAATGGCGCATGCCAAGCACGCGCTTGCCGGCTTCACGGACGACGGCGAAGGCCTCGGGCAGCAGGCCGTCGAGGCTTTCGCCGTTGGCCACGCGCTGCTTGAACTCGACGGTCTTGCCCGCCAGCTGCTCGTCGGTGAGGGCCGCCGTGCCCTTTTCGAGCTCGTTGATGCGCGCGACGACGCCCGCATACTGGCGCAGCAGACGATCGTTGCGGCTGCCGAAGATTTTCTTGAGGATATTGCCGATCATGACGCCCGGCCCTAAATAGGCAAAGCGCGCATTCTAACATGCGGGGTCAACCTCCCCGCCCCGCCTGGACTAGCGTGCAGCCAGCCTTCCGCTGTCCTTCTGCGCCTGCTGCAGGAAGCGATTCGGGTTCTGCGCGACGCCGTTCACGCGCACCTCGAAATGCAGGTGCGGACCGGTCGAGCGGCCCGTCGTGCCGACTTCGGCGATCTTCTGGCCGCGGCGTACCAATGCGCCCGACTTGACGAAGACCTTCGACGCATGGGCATAGCGCGTCGTCAGCCCGTTGCCATGGTCGATCTCGATCAGGTTGCCGTATTGCGGATGACGTTCGACGTTGATCACCACGCCCGCGGCAGCAGCGCGGATCGACGTGCCGACCTCGGCGGTGAAGTCCACACCTTCGTGGATCGCCGCTTCGCCCGTGAAGGGGTCGACGCGCCAGCCGAAGCCGGAGGCGTTCCACTGGGAGGCGACGGGCAGTCCCGTCGGCAGCAGGTTCTTCTTGATGCGGTCTTCCAGCAGCACCGACTCCAGGCGGGAGAGCGTGTCGCTGCGGGCATCCACTTGGCGCGAGAGCGCTTCCAGGGCGCTGCTGAGGTCCTCGGCGGAGAGCGGCGTGGGCCGGATCAGGGGACCGCCGCGGCCATCCTTGACCGGATCGCGGCTGTCGCCCGCCTTGATGCCGGCCAGCGCGGACAGGCGCTCGCTCAGCGAATCGAGCCGCATCAGTTGGGCCTGCATCTGGCCCAGGCGAATGGCCATGGCGTTCAGGTTCTCGCGCACGAACTCGCGGCTCTTCTGCGTCTCCTCGATGCTCACCGCGCGCACGAGATCCTGCAGGAAGGGCAGGCGGATTTCGGCGGCATGGCGAACCGTGACGTAGGAGAAGAGGGTCGACAGGCCAAGCACCAGCGCGACCATCAGTGCGCCGGCCAGCGCGAGATGGCGGCCGGTCAAGGTGACGGTCTTCGCCGTTGCCAAGCGGTCTGAGACGAGAATAATATGCATGCTTCTTTCCCTCCCGAGTTCAGCGATGCGATCGCGCAGCCTTGATGAATGCCTGAAGGCCGAAGGCGGGCTGGCCCGCCTGAACGATCACGCTGCTCGCTTGCTGCGCCTGCAGCGGGTATTCGAATCGGCCGTTCCACGTCCGCTCATGCGGGGGGCGCGGGTGGCCAATTTCAAGTTGGGGAGGCTTGTCGTGTTTGCTGACAGCGGTGCGGTTGCCGCGAAACTTCGCCAGATTGTCCCTACGCTCAGCAAAGCCTTTGCCAACTCGGCGCCAGAGGTTACCGGAATAGACATCAAGGTGCAACCCCGGGAGCCGCGCCCCTCTGGTCGGAACCATCCGACCCATGCCCCGCTTGGAAAGCACGCGAAGCAGGGACTGACTTCGCTGGCCGATCGATTGCCCAAGGACTCGCCTTTAGTCAGGGCCCTGCGGCAGCTGATCGACCACAGCTAAAGTACGATTACCCGCTCGAGGAACATCAGCGCGAGCACGACGAAGGCGAAGATCAGCGCGTACCTGGTCAGCTGCCACGCGATCGCCAGGAAGCGCCGATTGCCGGTAAAGAGATAGGCGACGATGCCCGAACCGATGCCGATCACCACCAGCGCGCCGACGATGCGGAGCAGCAACATGGCGGCTTCCTAGGCGAACTGCGGTTCCGGGTAGAGCTGGGCAATGCGGGCCGGCGCCTCCTCGGCGCGCTCGTAGCTCACCCATTCCCAGTTGGCGGCGTCCGCCAGCAGCGCCCGCAGCAGCTTGTTGTTCATGGCGTGGCCCGACTTGTGGGCCGTGAAGGCGGCCAGCAGCGGATGCCCGACGAGGTAAAGATCGCCGACCGCATCGAGCACCTTGTGGCGCACGAACTCGTCCGGCAGGCGCAGGCCCTCCGCGTTGAGCACCCGGTATTCGTCCATCACGATCGCATTGTCCAGGCTGCCGCCGAGAGCGAGTCCCTGCTCACGCAGCGCTTCGACGTCCTGCGTGAAGCCGAAGGTACGCGCCCGGGAGATGTCGCGGATGTAGGACTGGTCCTCGAAGTCCACCTCGACGCTGGTCCCCGACTGGTCGACCGCGGGGTGGTTGAACAGGATCGAGAAGCTGAGCTTGAAGCCGTCGTAGGGTTCGAGGCGCGCCCACTTGTCGCCTTCGCGGACTTCGACCGGCTTCCTGACGCGCAGGAATTTCTTGGCGACCGGCTGCTCCTCGATGCCTGCCGACTGGAGCAGGAAAACGAAAGGCGCAGCCGAACCGTCCATGATGGGAATTTCCGGCGCATCGACGTCGATGTAGGCGTTGTCGATGCCCAGCCCGGCCAGCGCCGACATCAGGTGCTCGACCGTTCCCAGCTTGGCCCCGTCGCGCTCCAGGCAAGAAGCCATGCGCGTGTCGCCGACGCTGAACGGATCGGCCTTGAGGTCCACCGGCGGATCGAGGTCGACGCGGCGGAAGACGATGCCCGTGTCCGGCTGCGCCGGGCGCAGCACGAGCTTCACCTTGGCGCCGGAATGCAGGCCGACGCCGGTGGCGCGGATGACGGACTTGAGGGTGCGTTGACGAAGCATCGGGGCGGGAAATTGCTGCAATGCGGCGATTTTACGGCAAATCCTTCGGCATAGCGCGGCGACTGGGGGCCCGAAACGCGGCCGTTGACGAGCAACGCCCCGGGAGGAGGCGAGTTCTCCCGGGGCGCGCTCGACGGGTCCCGCTCAGTCGGCCTGCTTGCGCAGGAAGGCCGGGATGTCGTACTTGTCGACGCCGCTCGCTTCCATCGCGGCGACCGCCTGGTTGCGCGCGCCGCGTCCGGTGAAGGTGCCGCCGAAGTCGAGCGAACCGGTCGCGGCCGGCGCCGCGTCGGCGAACACCGGCTGGTTGTCGGTACCCGTGCGCAGGCCTTGGCCTTCCGCCGCGACATGGACGAGCTCGGGCTTGAGGTTCGGCTTCCGGCGGGCAGCCGCAGTGCCCAGGCCGGTCGCCACGACGGTGACGCGCAACTGGTCTTCCATCCCCTCGTCGAACACGGTGCCGAAGATGATCGTGGCTTCCGGCGAGGCGTAGTTGCGGATCGTCGCCATGACGTCCTTGACTTCCTTCATGCCGAGCTGGCGGCTGGCGGTCACATTGACCAGCACGCCGCGCGCGCCGGACAGTTCGATGCCCTCGAGCAGCGGGCTGGCAACCGCGGCTTCGGCCGCGATGCGGGCGCGATCGACGCCGCTGGCCATGGCCGAGCCCATCATCGCCTTGCCCATTTCGCCCATCACCGTGCGCACGTCCTCGAAGTCGACGTTGACCAGGCCCGGCACGTTGATGATCTCGGCGATGCCGCCGACGGCGTTCTTCAGCACGTTGTCGGCCGAACGGAAGGCGTCGGTCATGGTCACGTCCTCGCCGAGCACTTCCATCAGCTTCTCGTTGAGGATGACGATCAGCGAGTCGACGTTCTGGCCGAGCTCGAGCAGGCCTTCTTCGGCCAGGCGCAAGCGCTTGCCTTCGAACTCGAACGGCTTGGTGACCACCGCCACCGTCAGCACGCCGAGTTCGCGCGCCACCTCGGCGACGATCGGCGCCGCGCCGGTGCCCGTGCCGCCGCCCATGCCGGCGGTGATGAACACCATGTGCGCGCCCTCGAGCGCCTCGGCGATCGCGTCGCGCGAAGACGTCGCGAGCTCGCGGGCCTTTTCCGGCTTGCCGCCGGCGCCCAGGCCCGGTCCGAACTGGATCTTCACCCCGGCGCTCGAGAGCTGCAGCGCTTGCGCGTCGGTGTTGGCGCAGATGAACTCCACGCCCTGCACGCCCTCGCGGATCATGTGCTCGACGGCATTGCCGCCGGCACCGCCCACGCCGACGACCTTGATGATCGTCGGGTTGGGACCCTTGTCGATGATTTCAAACATTCTCGCCTCCTTCTAAGAACTGCCGCTTGAACACTAAAAATTCTTTCCGAACCAGGCGCGCATGCGCGCCAGCACCTGCTTGAACGTCGTCGGCGGCGGCACCTTCATGCCGCGCTCCTTCTGCGCCACGCCTTCGAGCAGCAGACCCATCGCCGTCGAATAGCGCGGGTTGCGCACGAAGTCGCGCAGGTTGCCGTCGTAGTGCGGCACGCCGAGCTTCACGGTGTTGTGGAAGATCTCCTCGCCGAGCTGGCACATGCCGGGCATCGCCGCCGAGCCGCCGGTCAGGACGATGCCGGCGCGCAGCAGGCGCTCGTAGCCGCTGCGCACCAGTTCCTCCTGCACCTTCTGGAAGATTTCCTCGACGCGCGGCTGGATGAAGCCGGCCAGCGTCTGGCGCGACAGCTCGGTGACCGGGCGGTCGCCGACGCCGGGCACTTCGATCATCTCCTCGGGATCGGCCAGCTGCTGGAGCGCGACGCCGTAGCGCAGCTTGATCTCCTCCGCATCCTGGGTGGACGTACGCAACGCGATGCCGATGTCGGACGTGATCTGGTCGCCGGCGATGGGGATCACAGCCGTATGGCGGATGGCGCCCTGGGTGAACACCGCGATGTCGGTCGTGCCGCCGCCTATGTCGACCAGGCAGACGCCGACGTCCTTTTCGTCCTCGGTCAGCACGGCGTAACCGGAGGCGAGCGGCTGCAGCACCAGGTCGACCACCTCGAGGCCGCAGCGGTGCACACACTTGACGATGTTCTGCACGGCGGTGACCGCGCCGGTAACGAGGTGCACCTTGACCTCGAGCCGCCGCGCATCCATGCCGATCGGTTCCTTGACGCCGTCCTGGCCGTCGACGATGAACTCCTGCACCAGCGTGTGCAGAATCTGGTCGTCCGCCGAGATGGGCGTGGCGTTGGCGGCCTCGATGGCGCGCTCGATGTCGTATTGCGACACCTCCTTTTCGCGCACCACCGCCATGCCGTTCGAATCCTTGCTCTTGATATGCGCGCCGGCGATGCCGGTGTACACCTCGCGCACCTTGCATCCGGCCATCAGCTCGACTTCCTGGACGGCGCGCGAGATCGCATTCACCGTCGCCTCGATATTGATGACCATGCCCTTCTTGAGACCGCTCGACTCCTGGCTGCCCAGCCCCAGGATGGCGAGCTTGCCTTCGTCGTCCAATTGGGCAACGACGGCGACGATCTTCGAGGTTCCGATGTCGAGGCCGACGAGGAGATCGCGTTTGGCTTCCTTGCTCATGTTCAGCTCTTGTGCACCGGCCGCAGCGCGAACCCGTTCGGATAGCGCATGTCGATGACACCGGCGATGGTGCCCAGCTTCTGGCGGGCGCCCGGGTAATAGGCGGCGAAGCGGGCCATGCGGTCCGTCACCGGCTGGTTGTTCTGGTCGCGGCCGAGTTCGACCACGACGCCGTCGTCAAGCTTGACCTCCCAGGCCTGGCGCGCAGTGAGCGCCACCATCACGGGACGCCGCTCGAGCGGCGCCAGCGTCTGCTTGAACGCCCGGTAGTGGTCGAGCACGCTCGCGGAGGAGCCTTCCGGGCCCGCGAAGGCCGGCAAGGCCTGTTCGCCGGGCAGCGCAGCCGCGAAGATCTCGCCGTGGGTGTTGACCAGCGCCGGCTCGCCGCTGGCGCGCTGCCAGCGCGCCGCGGCCACGTGCTCCTCGAGCGACAGCTCGATCGCATCCGGCCACCGGCGCCGCACCGAAGCCTTGCGCACCCAGGGCAGCTGCTCGAAGGCGCCGCGCACGGCGTCGAGATTCACGGTGAAGAAATTGCCGTTCAATGCCGTGCGCGCCGTCTGCTCGATCTGGCCGCGCGCCACCTGTTCCAGCGGCGTCGCGACGACCAGCTGGCGCAGCGGGAAGATCGGCAGGCGCTGCATCGCCATGGCTGCTGCCCAGGCCAGCGAGGCGCCGCCGAGGACCATCAGGAAATCGGAGACGAGGTTCATCAGGACGGGCTTGTCCCAGAAGCCGGCATCTTCATCCGCCGGCGCCTTGCGCACGTTCTTCGCCTTAGCCAAAGCGCGCCATCCCCAGCACATCGACCACGAGCTGCTCGAACGAGACGCCCGCCGCGCGTGCCGCCATCGGCACCAGCGAATGATCGGTCATGCCGGGCGCCGTGTTGGCCTCCAGCACATATTGCTTTCCGGCGGCGTCGAGCATCACGTCGATGCGCGCCCAGCCGCGGCAGCCCAGCACCGTGAACGCCTTCAACGCCATTTCCTGCATCGCCGCCTCGGCGGCTTCCGACAGGCCCGACGGAATGCGGTACTCGGTGTCGTCGCGCAGGTACTTGGCGTCGTAGTCGTAGAACTCGGCCGCCGGCACGATGCGGATCGCCGGCAACGCCCGTTCGCCAATGATCCCGACGGTGAATTCGCCGCCCGCCATGAAGCGCTCGGCGATGACCAGCTTGTCGTGCTTCGCGGCTTCGTCGTAGGCCGCGCGCAGGCCGCCGGCCGCCTTGACCTTGGTGACGCCGATGCTCGAGCCCTCGTTGGCCGGCTTGACGAACAGCGGCAGGCCGAGGCGCGCCTCCACCGCGGCGAAGTCGCTGTCGGCGGTCAGCAGCTCGTATTCCGGCACCGGCAGACCGGCCGCCTGCCAGACCAGCTTCGAGCGCCACTTGTCCATCGCCAGCGCCGAGGCCAGCACGCCGCTACCGGTGTAGGGAAGCTTCATGAGGTCGAGCGCGCCCTGCAGCGTGCCGTCCTCGCCGCCGCGGCCATGCAGCGCGATGAAGGCGCGCTCGAAGCCCTCGGCGCGCAAGTCCGTCAACGGACGCTGCGCCGGATCGAAGGCATGCGCTTCCACGCCGGCGCGCTGCAATGCGGCCAGCACGGCCGCGCCGCTCTTCAGCGACACGGGCCGCTCGGCGGAATCGCCGCCGAACATCACCGCCGTCTTCCCCAAACCCTTGCCCATCAAGGCCTTACTCCAATGATGCGAACTTCGCGCTTCAGCCGAACCGCGAACTTTTCCAAAACCGACGCCTGAACGCGGCCAATAAGCGTTTCTATCTCAGCGGCCGTCGCCTTGCCGTCCGGATTAACGATGAAATTCGAATGCTTTTCGGAAACGCGCGCGCCGCCTTCAGAGGCGCCCTTCAAACCGGCCGCCTCGATGAGTCGCGCGGCATGATCGCCGGGGGGATTGCGGAACACCGAGCCCGCATTCGGCAGTTGCAGAGGCTGTGTCGCAGCGCGCCGGTCGAGCATCTCGCGCATGCGCACCCGCGCCGCCTCGACGTCGCCGGGCGGAAAGCGGAACCAGGCCGCCGCGAACATCTCGTCGGTCTGCTTCTTCAACCCGACGTGGCGGTAACCCACCTCGAAATCCTCGCGCGTGCGCACGATGCGCTCGCCGAGCCGGTTCAGCATCAGCACGCGCTCGACGAAGTTCCATGCCTCGCCGCCGTGGCAACCGGCGTTCATCGCCAGCGCGCCGCCCACCGTGCCGGGAATGCCGGCCAGAAACTCGCCGCCCACGCCCGCCCCCTCGGCCAGCGAGAAACGCGCAAGCTTCGGGCTGCCGACGCCGGCCTCGCAGTAGATGCTGCCATCCGGTTCCATGCGCAAGCCGTCGAGCGCGCCCTGGGTGAACACCATCGTGCCGTCGTAGCCGCCGTCGCGAACCAGCAGGTTGCTGCCCAGGCCGACGACCAGCAGCGGCTCGTCGAAGCGCGTGCATTGGAAAAAGGCGGCCAGGTCATCGAGGTCGGCCGGGAAGTAGGCGCGCGCCACGGCACCGCCGGCGCGCCACGACACGTGGCCGGCCATCGGCTCGTTGATTCGGAATTCGCCCCGCAAGAGTTCAGCCATTGAGCAACTTTCCCGGCACTGCGCCGATCGAGCCCGCCCCCATGGTCATCACCACGTCGCCGTCCCTGGCTGCGGCCAGGATGGCTTCGGGCATGAGTGCGACGTCCTCGACGAAGATCGGTTCCACCTGCCCCTTTAGACGGATGGCGCGGGCAAGCGTGCGCCCGTCCGCGGCGACGATCGGCGCCTCGCCCGCCGCATAGACTTCGGCGAGCAGCAGGGCGTCGACGCCCGACAGCACCTTCACGAAGTCCTCGAAGCAGTCGCGGGTGCGCGTGTAGCGGTGCGGCTGGAAGGCCAGCACGATGCGCCGGCCCGGGAAGGCGCCGCGCGCCGCGGCCAGCGTGGCCGCCATTTCCACCGGATGGTGGCCGTAATCGTCAATCACGGTGAAGTGCCCGCCATCGGGCAATTTCACCTCGCCGTAGCGCTGGAAGCGCCGGCCGACGCCCTTGAACTCCGCCAGCGCCCGGATGATGGCCTCGTCCGGGACCCCCACCTCCGTGGCCACCGCGATGGCCGCCAGCGCGTTCAGCACGTTGTGCATGCCCGGCAGGTTGAGCACCACCGACAGCCGCGACGTGGTGCCGTTGCGGCGCACGCAATCGAAGCGCATCTGGCCGCCGTCGGCGACGATGTTCTCGGCGCGGATGTTGGCCTGCTCGTCCAGGCCGTAGCTGACCACCTGCTTGGCCACGCGCGGCAGGATCTCCCGCACGTTCGGGTCGTCCAGGCACAGCACGGCGACGCCATAGAACGGCAGGCGATGGAGGAAGTCCACGAAAGCCTGCTTGAGCTTGGAGAAGTCGTGACCGTAGGTCTCCATGTGGTCGGCGTCGATATTCGTGACCACGGACATGACGGGCGACAGGAACAGGAAGGAGGCGTCGGACTCGTCGGCTTCGGCGACGAGGAACTCTCCGCTGCCCAGGCGCGCATTGGCGCCGGCCGAGTTGAGCCGCCCGCCGATGACGAAGGTCGGATCGATCTTGCCCTCCGCCAGGCAGCTGGCGACCAGGCTGGTGGTGGTGGTCTTGCCGTGCGTGCCGGCGATCGCGATGCCCTGCTTGAGGCGCATCAACTCGGCCAGCATCTGGGCGCGCGGCACCACGGGAATGCGGCGCTCGCGCGCGGCCACCACTTCCGGGTTGTCTTCGCGCACCGCGGTCGACACCACCACGGCGTCCGCCGTCGCGGCGTTCTCGGCCGCATGGCCGATGCAGACGCGGATGCCGGCACCGGCGAGCCGACGCGTCGTGGCGCTCTCGGCCAGATCCGAGCCGCTGATCTCGAAGCCCTGGTTGGCGAGCACCTCCGCGATGCCGCTCATGCCCGAGCCCCCGATGCCGACGAAGTGGATGCGCTTGACCTTGTGTTTCATTTCAGACTCCCTGATTTCCGCGCGCCAGCGCCATGCAGGCCTGCGCCACCGCGGCCGTCGCGTCGGGCTTGGCCAGCGCGCGCGCCTTTTCGGCCATCTGCAGCAATTGTTCCCGGCTCATCTCGCGCACCCGCGCGAGCCGCTCCGGCGAAAGATCCTTCTGCGGCAACAGGATGGCCGCGCCGGCGTTGGCGAGGAAGCGCGCATTGCCGGTCTGGTGGTCGTCCACCGCATGCGGGAAAGGCACCAGGATGCTCGCCACGCCTGCCGCAGCGAGCTCGGCGATCGTCAGCGCGCCGGCGCGGCAGATCACCAGATCCGCCCAGCCGTAGGCGCCGGCCATGTCCTGGATGAAGGCGACGCAGTTCGCCTTGACACCCGCAGCCGCATAGCCGGCCTGCAGCTTCGCCAGATGCTTTTCGCCCGATTGATGCACGACCTCGGGACGCTCCGCCTCCGGGATCATCGCCAAAGCCTTGGGCAGCGCCTCGTTCAGCGCCTGCGCGCCGAGGCTGCCGCCGACAACCAGGATGCGCAGCGGCCCCTGGCGCTCGCCGTAGCGGGAGCCGGGCGTCGGCAGTTCCGCAATCTCGCGGCGCACCGGATTGCCGGCCCAGGCGCCGCCGGGAAGCACGTCCGGGAAGCCGGTGAGGATGCGATCCGCGACCTTGGCCAGCACGCGATTCGCGAGACCCGCCACCGAGTTCTGCTCGTGCAGCGCCAGCGGCACGTTCTTCCACGAAGCCATCATGCCGCCCGGGAAGGTGATGAACCCGCCCATGCCGAGCACCACGTCGGGCTTCACGCGCTCGATCTCGCGCAGCGCCTGATGAAACCCGCGCAACAGGGTGAAGGGCAGCAAGAGCTTCCTCACGAAGCCCTTGCCGCGCAGCGCCGTGAATCTGACCCAGGCCGTCTCGTAACCCTGCGGCGGCACTAGGCGCGCCTCCATGCCGTCCGGGTTGCCCATCCAGACCACGCGCCAGCCGTGGCGGCGGAAATGATCGGCGACCGCCAGCCCCGGCATGATGTGTCCGCCCGTGCCGCCCGCCATGACCATGAGGGTCCTCATACGGATTCCCCTCGCATGAGGCTGCGATTTTGTCTCCGGCCGCCGCTTCGCGGCTTAACGTTCGCTGCGCTCACGTTAGCCTCCGCCGAAATCGCAGCCTCATACGGACTCTCCCCGCATGAGGCTGCGATTTTCCCAGTCCACCCGCAGCAGTAGCGCGAGGGCCAGGCAATTGGCGACGATGCCTGAGCCGCCGAAGCTCATGAGCGGCAGAGTCAGGCCCTTGGTCGGCAGCAGCCCCATGTTGACGCCCATGTTGATGAAGGACTGCACGCCGAACCAGATGCCGATGCCCTGCGCGACCAGGCCCGAGTAGAGCCGATCGAGCGTCAAAGCCTGGCGTCCGATGGCGAAGGCGCGCTGCACCAGGATGGCGAACAGCGCCACCACGCACAGCACGCCGGTGAAGCCCAGTTCCTCCGCGATCACGGCGAGCAGGAAGTCGGTATGGGCCTCGGGCAGATAGAACAGCTTCTCGACGGAAGCGCCGAGCCCGACGCCGAACCATTCGCCGCGGCCGAAGGCGATCAGCGCGTGCGAAAGCTGGTAGCCCTTGCCGAAGGCGTCCTGCCAGGGATCCATGAAGCCCAGCACGCGCTCGCGCCGGTAGGGCGACAGCCAGACCAGCAGCACGAAACCGACCAGCGCCACCACGGCCAGCAGCGCGAAGATGCGCGCATTGACGCCGCCGAGGAAGACGATGCCGAAGGCGATCGCCGCCACCACGACGAAGGCGCCGAAGTCCGGCTCGCGCAGCAGCAGGAAGCCGACCGAGATGATCACCCCCGCCATCGGCAGGAAGCCGCGGCGGAAGCTATCCATGTCGGCCAGCTTGCGCGTCGTGTAGTCGGCCGCATAGAGCACGGCGAAGAGCTTCATCAGCTCGGAAGGCTGCAGGTTGATCGGCCCGAGCGGCACCCAGCGCTGCGCGCCGTTCACCGACCGGCCGACATGCGGGATCAGCACGATGACGAGCAGCACCACGCAGGCGATGAAGGCCCAGGGCGCCGCCTGCTGCCAGAAGCGCAGCGGAATCTGGAAAGCGACGATCCCGGCGACCAAGCCCACGGCGAGGAAGATTGCATGGCGCACCAGGAAATAGGTCGGCTGGTAGGCCGTGAACTTGCTGCCCTCGGCCGTGGCGATGGACGCCGAATAGACCATCACCAGGCCGAACATCAGCAGGCCGAGCGCCGGCCACAGCAGCCAGGGATCGAGTTGTTCGGGCGGCGCCACCGCCGCCGAATTGCGGCGCACGGACGAGAACACGGCCGCCGTCACGCCGCGGCTCCCGGCAGCTTGCGCACCGCCGCCGCGAAGACGTCGGCGCGGTGCTCGTAGTTGCGGAACATGTCGAAGCTTGCGCAGGCCGGCGACAGCAGCACCGCGTCGCCGCGCTGGGCGACGCCGGCGGCACGCTCGACGGCTTCCTCGAGGCTCGCGGCCGCCAGCACCGGCACGCCGGCGCCGGCGATGGCCTCGCCGAGGCGCGGGCCGTCGCGGCCGATCAGCACCGCCGCGCGCGCGTGGCGGGCGACGGCTTGCTTGAGAGGCGAGAAATCCTGTCCCTTGCCGTCGCCGCCGAGGATCACCACGACCTTGCGGCCCATCCCGGTCAGCGCGGCCTCGGTGGCGCCCACGTTCGTGCCCTTCGAGTCGTCGTACCAGCCGACGCCGTCGATCTCGGCGATCTTCTCGACGCGATGGCGCAGGCCCTTGAATTCGCGCAGCGCCGGCAGCAGGGACACCGGCGCAAGATCGATCGCCGCGCATAAGGCCAGCGCCGCCATCGCGTTGGCAGCATTGTGCAGCCCGGCGATCGGCAACTGGCTCACCGGCAGCAGGAAGCTGTCGCCGCGCACGATCCACGGCTCGCCGCGGTTCTCGCGCAGGCCGAAGTCGTTCACGTCGTGCGGCGCATCGAGGCCGAAGGTGATCAGCTTGCGGCCGGGGATCGCCATGCGCTTGACGCGCTCGTCCTGGCGGTTGAGCACCTGCACGCCGGCGCGTTCACCGCTGGCCAGAAAGATGCGCGCCTTGGCCGACGCATATTCGTCGAGGTCGATGTAGCGGTCGAGATGGTCGTCGCTGACGTTGAGCACCGTCGCGGCGTCCGCGTCCAGCGACTCGAGCGTCTCCAGCTGGAAGCTCGACAATTCGAGCACCCAGACCTTGGGCAGCTTGCCGGCGTCGAGGCAAGCCATCAGCGCCGTCAGCGCCGCCGGCGAGATGTTGCCCGCCACGCCGGTGAGATGGCCCGCGGCGCGGCAGAGATGGCCGGTCAGCGCAGTCGTCGTCGTCTTGCCGTTGGTGCCCGTGATCGCCAGCACGCGCGCATATTGGGGTCCGGCGCCGCGCTGGTCGAGTTCCGTCAGCGCCCAGGCGAACAGCTCGATCTCGCCGACCACCGGGATGCCTTGTGCGCGCGCGTGGATGACCACCATCAGCCCGCCGGAAAGTCCGGGCGACAGCGCCAGCAGGTCGATGCCCTCGAGCAGCTTCTTGTCGAACTCGCCGGCGACGAACTGCGTTCCCGGCACGCTGCGCAGCAACTCGGCCTTGAACGGCGGTTCGGCGCGCGTGTCGGCGACGCGCACGCGCGCCCCCTGGCGCGCGCACCACTTCGCCATCGCCAGCCCCGATTCGCCGAGGCCGAGAACCAGCACGTGCTTGCCCGTCAGTTGCATCAGCGGATCTTCAAGGTCGACAGGCCGAACAGCACCAGCAGGATGGTTATGATCCAGAAGCGCACCACCACCTGGGTTTCCTTCCAGCCCGACTGCTCAAAGTGATGGTGCAGCGGCGCCATGCGCAGGATGCGCCGGCCCTGCCCGTAGCGCTTCTTCGTGTACTTGAACCAGCTGACCTGCAGCATCACCGAGAGCGTCTCGGCGACGAACACGCCGCCCATGATGAACAGCACGATCTCCTGGCGCGCCACCACCGCCACCGCGCCGAGCGCCGCGCCGAGCGAGAGCGCGCCGACGTCGCCCATGAACACCTCGGCCGGATAGGCGTTGAACCAGAGGAAGCCGAGGCCCGCGCCCGCCATGGCGCCGCAGAACACCGTCAGCTCGCCGGCGCCGGGAATGTAGGGCAGCAGCAGGTACTTGGAATAGACGGCGTTGCCGGCCACGTAGGCAAAGATGCCGAGCGCCGCGCCGACCAGCACGGTCGGCATGATGGCCAGGCCGTCGAGGCCGTCGGTCAGGTTCACCGCATTGCTGGTGCCGACGATGACGAGGTAGGTCAGCGCCATGAAGCCGAAGATGCCCACCGGGTAGGACACGCTCTTGAAGAAGGGCACGATCAAGTCGGCCTTCGACGGCAGCTCGAGCGTGAAGCCGCTGGCGACCCATTGGAAGAATAGCTGCGCGACCTTCTCGTTGTTGGGCGCCGAGATCGAGAACGCGATGTAGATCGCGGCCAGCACGCCGATCAGCGACTGCCAGAAGAACTTCGACCGCGCCGAGAGGCCGTCGGGATTGCGATAGACGACCTTGCGCCAGTCGTCGACCCAGCCGACCGCGCCGAAACCCAGCGTCACGATCAGGATGATCCAGACGAAGCGGTTGGTGAGATCGGCCCACAGCAGCGTCGAGACGCCCAGCGAGATCAGGATCAGGCCGCCGCCCATGGTCGGCGTGCCGGACTTGGTGAGGTGGGTCTGCGGACCGTCGGTGCGCACCGACTGGCCGATCTTCTTCAGCGTCAGCCAGCGGATGAAGGCGGGGCCGGCGACGAAGGAGATGGTCAGCGCCGTCATCGTCGCCAGCACCGCGCGCAACGTGATGTAGTTGAAGACGTTGAAGGCGCGGATGTCCTTGGCCAGCCATTGCGCGAGTTCGAGCAGCATTCAGGGTTCCTCTTGTTCGGTGACGGCCTGCACGACGCGCTCCATGCGCATGAAGCGCGACCCCTTCACCAGCACCGTGACGCCGGCGCGCAGTTCGGGACGCAGGGCCGCGATCAGGTCTTCGACCCGGCCGAAATGATCGGCGCCTTCGCCGAAATTGTGTACCGCGGCGGCGGCATGGTCGCCCAGCGCCAGCAGGCGCTCGATGCCCATGCTCTTGGCGTGCCCGCCGACCTCGTCGTGGTATTGGCCGGCCTTGTCGCCCACCTCGCCCATGTCGCCCAGCACCAGCACGCGCCGTCCCGGGAAGGAGGCGAGCACGTCGATGGCGGCGCCGACGGAGTCCGGGTTCGCATTGTAGGTGTCGTCGATGACCGTGGCGCCGGCCAGGCCGGCCTTGAGCTGGAGCCGGCCCTTCACCGGGCGGAAAGCCTCGAGGCCGCGGCGCACCGCGTCGAGACTCGCGCCGGCGGCCAGCGCGGCCGCCGTGGCGGCCAGCGCGTTGCGCACGTTGTGCAGCCCGATGACCGCCAGCCGGGCCGCGGTGCGGCCCTTGGGGCTCGCGATGTCGAGCCCGATGCCGTCGCGTTCGACACGGCAGCCCGCCGTGACCGCAGCCGGGAAGTCGAGGCCGAAGTCCCACACCGCCCGGCGGCCGGCCAGTCGGCGCCAGTAGTCGGCGAACTCGTCGTCGGAGTTGAGCACGGCGACACCCGCGTCGGACAGCGCGGCGATCACCGCGCCGTGCTCCTCGGCGACGGCGGCGACGCTTTTCATGAATTCCTGGTGCTCGCGCTGGGCGTTGTTGATGATTGCCACCGTCGGCGCGCAAATGGCCGCCAGCGTCGCGGTCTCGCCCGGATGGTTCATGCCGATCTCGATGACCGCGGCGCGGTGGTGCGCGCGCAGGCGCAGCAGCGTGAGCGGCAGGCCGATGTCGTTGTTCAGGTTGCCGGCCGTCGCCAGACGATTGTCGGCGCCATGCTCGGCCGCGAGGATGGCGGCGGTCATCTCCTTGACCGTCGTCTTGCCGTTGCTGCCGGTGATCCCGACGACGGGAATCTCGAAGCGGCGCCGCCAGTCGGCGGCCAGCCGGCCGAGCGCTTCGCGCGTGTCGGGCACCGCCACCAGCGGCAGGCCGGCACCGTGGGCCTGCGCCCAGTCCTCGGCGACCAGCGCGCCCGCGGCGCCCCTGGCGATCACGTCCGCCACGTAATCGTGACCGTCGAACTTGTCGCCCTTCAGCGCCACGAACAGTTCGCCCGGCGCGAGGGAACGCGAGTCGGTCGAGACGCCGCTGAATTGCGCATCGGCCCCGGTGAGGCGGGCGCCGAGCACGCGCGCGGCTTCGGACAGCGGCATCATGATCTGGCTCCCAGTGCGGCGTTCGCCTGCTCGGCGTCGGAGAACGGCTGGCGCACGCCCGCGATTTCCTGGTAGGGCTCGTGCCCCTTGCCGGCCAGCAGCACGACGTCGGCGGCGTCGGCCCAGAGTACGGTCTGGCGGATGGCGGCGGCGCGGTCCGGCGCCACCTCGGGTTCCGACTTCATGCCGCTCGTAATCGCGGCGAGGATCGCCTCGGGATCCTCGCTGCGCGGGTTGTCGTTGGTCAGCACCACGGCATCGGCGAACTGCTCGGCCACGGCGCCCATCAGCGGACGCTTGCCGGCGTCGCGGTCGCCGCCGCAGCCGAATACGCAGACGAGCTTGCCGCCGCGCGCGACGGCGGTTTCGCGCAGCGCCCGCAGCGCCTGTTCCAACGCATCCGGCGTGTGGGCGTAGTCGACGACGACGAGCGGCTGGCCGCGGCCGCCGAGACACTGCATGCGGCCCGGCGGCGGCGCAATGTCGCGCAGGGCGCGCGCGATGTCGCCGAAGGGCGCGCCGCCGGCGAGCAGCGCGCCGATGACCGCGAGCAGGTTCGAGGCGTTGAAGCGCCCGACCACGGGCGCCTCGATGGTGACGCCGTCGACCTTGAAGCTGATGCCGGTCGGCGTCATGGCGAGATGCTCGCCGGCGAGCACTTCAGTCGCCCCGGTGCGCCCGGCCAGCGTGTAGCCGATGGTGCGCACGCGGGCACTCACCTGCTCGGCGAGGCGCTCGCCGAACGGGTCGTCGAGATTGATCACGGCGGCCTCGAGGCCGGGCAGGGTGAACAGGCGTTCCTTGGCCTCGCCGTAGGCGTCGAAGTCGCCGTGGTAATCGAGGTGGTCGCGCGTGAGGTTGGTGAATACCGCCACCTTGAACAGCGCGCCGTTGGTGCGGCCCTGGTCCAGCCCGATCGACGAGACTTCCATCGCGCAGGCCGCCGCGCCCTGCGCCGAGAACTGAGCGAGTTGCCGGTGCAGCGAGACGGCATCCGGCGTCGTGTTCGCGCTTTCCGTCAGGGTCCCGGGAAAGCCGCTGCCCAGCGTGCCGATGACCGCGCACTTGCGGCCCAGCGCATTCATGGCCTGGGCGATCCATTGCGACACCGAAGTCTTGCCGTTGGTGCCCGTCACGCCGGCGAGCCAGAGCTTTTCCGACGGCCGCCCGTAGACGAGGTGCGCGATCTCCCCCGCCAGCCGGTCGAGCCGGGTGACGGGCAGGTGGGGCACGGCGATGGGCGCGACGTCGCCTGCTTCGTAGAGCACGGCGGCGGCGCCGCGCTCGATCGCCTGGGCGATGTAGGCGCGGCCGTCGCTGCGGTAGCCCTTCAGCGCCAGGAAGACGTCGCCGGGCGCCACGACGCGCGAATCTATGCACAGCTGCGCAGCGCGCACGCCCTGCCGTTCGAGGTGCTCCAGGATGGCCATGGCTGCGGCTCTCACATTGCTTCCCGCACGAAAGGCGCATCCGCCACGTTGAGCGGCTTCAGCGGTGCGTCGGTCGGCACGCCGAGCGTGCGCAGGCTGCCTTCCATGACCCGCGCAAACACGGGTGCCGCGACGTCGCCGCCGTAATAGCTCTTGCCCGAAGGCTCGTCGATCATCACGGCGACCACCAGGCGCGGGTCCGACACCGGCGCGAAGCCGACGAAGGACGCGACGTACTTGTCGGCATACGCCCCGCTTTCGATCTTGTGGGCGGTGCCCGTCTTACCGGCCACGCGGTAACCGGGAATGTGCGCCTTCGGCGCGGTGCCGCCCGGCTGCACCACCATCTCCAGCATGGCGCGCACCTGATGCGCCGTTTCAGTCGAGAACACCGTCTTGCCGGCCAGCGGCGGCACGTCGACGCGCGTAAGCGAGAGCGGCACCAGGTCGCCGTCGCGCGCGAACGCCATATACGCGCGCGCCAGCTGGATCAGCGTCACCGAGATGCCGTGGCCGTAGGACATCGTCGCCTGCTCGATCGGCAGCCAGCTCTTGGCCGGCCGCAGCCGGCCGCCGACCTCGCCCGGGAAGCCCAGCTTGAGGGGACTGCCGAAGCCGAGGTTCGAATACATGCCCCACAGGTCCTGCGTCGGCAGCGACAAGGCGATCTTGGAAATACCGACGTTGGAGGATTTCTGGATCACCTGCGCCACGGTGAGCAGCCCGCTCACGTGCGCGTCGTGGATGGTCGCCGGGCCGATGCTCAACTTGCCCGGCGCCGTCTGGATCTGGGTGTCGAAGCGGTAGCGGCCCGACTCGAGCGCCAGGCCGGCGGTAAACGGCTTCATCGTCGAGCCGGGCTCGAAAGTGTCGGTGAAGGCGCGGTTGCGCAGCTGCGCGCCGACCAGGCGCGTGCGGTTGTTCGGGTTGTAGGTGGGCCAGTTCATCAAGGCCAGCACTTCGCCGGTCTTGACGTCGAGCACCACGACGCTGCCGGCCTTGGCGCGGTTGTCGGCGATCGCCTGCTTGAGATGGGTGTAGGCGAGGTACTGGATCTTGTTGTCGAGCGCGAGGACGACGTCCTTGCCGTCCTGCGGCTTGCGGATCGACTCGACGTCCTCGACGATCTCGCCGCGGCGGTCCTTGATGACGCGCCGCGAGCCCGCCTTGCCGGCGAGTTGCTCGTTGAGCGCCAGTTCCACGCCCTCCTGGCCTTTGTCGTCTACGCCGGTGAAGCCCAGCATGTGGGCGACGACGTCGCCGCCCGGGTAGAAGCGGCGGTATTCGACCTGTTCGTGGATGCCCGGCAGGTGCAGCGCGGCCACCTTCTCCGCGACGTCGGGCGGCAGCTGGCGCTTGACGAAGACGAAGTCGCGCTCGGAGGCGAGCTTGGCGTTGAGCTCGCGCACGTCCATCTCAAGCAACTGGGCCAGCTGGCGCGCTTGGTGGGGACTGAGCTTGGCGTCTTCCGGGATCGCCCAGACCGACTTCACCGGCGTGGAAACCGCCAGCACGTCGCCGTGGCGGTCGACGATGCGGCCGCGCGTCGCGGTGATCTCGATGGTGCGCTCGTAGCGCGATTCGCCCTTCTGGCGCAGGAAGTCGTTCTGGAAGACCTGCAGGTAAAGCGAGCGCCCGACCAGCGCCCCGAAGCCGAGCAGCAACCCGAACAGCACGAAGCGCATGCGCCACGCCGGCATCGGATGCGACAGAACCGGGCTGCTGGCGAACTTGACGAATTTCATGGCGCCTCCGCCAGGCCGCCCCAAGGAGGCGCAGCCAAGGGCCTCCGAGCGCAGCGAGCCAAAGTCGCCCCCTGGAAGGGGGGTGGGGGGAAGAGGCTCATTTGCCGCCCTCGACCGCGACGATCTGCCCGGGCGCCGGAGTCTTCATCCCCAGCTTCTCACGCGCGATTTTCGCGACGCGGGCATGGGCGGCCCAGGTGCTCTGCTCGAGCTGTAGCTGGCCCCACTCGACTTCGAGTTCGCGCATGCGGTTCTGTTCCCGTTCGAGTTCGGTGAACAGCTTGCGCGCCTGGTGATTGGACGAGACCGTGGACAGCGCGCAGCCGACCGCGACGAGCATCAGGGCGGTGTTGACCCGCGCCATCGGCTAGAGCGCCTCCGCCACGCGCATCACCGCGCTGCGCGCCCTGGGATTGGCGGCCGTCTCGGCTTCCGACGGGAATACGGGCTTGCCCACGAGCTTCAATTTCGGCGGCGGCAGCTCCGCCGCCCGGACCGGCAGCTTTTTGGGCATCTTCGGCGGTTGCGATGCGTCGCGCATGAAGCGTTTGACGATCCGGTCCTCCAGCGAGTGAAAACTGATGACGACGAGGCGGCCTCCGCTGGCCAGCCGCCCGACGCACTGGGGCAGGACTAGCGACAGCTCCTCAAGCTCCCGATTGACGTGAATCCGTAGAGCCTGAAAGCTGCGCGTCGCCGGATGCTGGCCCGGTTCCCGCGTGAGCACGGCTTTCTCCACGAGCGCGGCAAGCTGTCGTGTGGTTGAAATACGGCATTCGCCCCGAGCAGCAACAACCGCCTTTGCAATCGCATGAGCAAACCGTTCTTCGCCATAGTCTCTGACCACCCTTTCGATTTCACGTTGATCCGCCCGCGCCAGAAAATCCGCCGCGGTCTCCCCTTGCGTCGTGTCCATGCGCATGTCCAGCGGCGCATCGAAACGAAAACTCATGCCCCTCTCGGGCGTATCCAGTTGCGGCGACGAGACGCCGATGTCCAGCAGCACGCCATCCACCTTCGCCACGCCAAGGCCGCCGAGCACCTCGTCCAGCTTGCCGAAGGCGGCGTGCACCAGCGTAAGGCGCGCATCGGCGATCTGCCGGCCGGCCGCCACGGCGGTGGGATCGCGATCCAGCGCGATCAGCCGGCCCTGCGCTCCTAGCCTGGCCAGAATTTGCCGGCTGTGGCCGCCGCGCCCGAAGGTCGCGTCGACGTAGGTTCCGTCCTGCCTCACGTTCAGCGCTGCGACCGCCTCCGTCAGCAGCACGCTGACGTGGGCGTCCGCGGCGGTCACAGCGAAATGCCCTCGAATCCCGGCGGCGGCTCGTTGGCCGACAGCGCATCGAAGGCCGCCTCATGCTGGGCCTTCCAGCCGGCATCCGACCAGATCTCGAAATGGGTGCCCATGCCGACCAGCCAGATTTGCTTTTCCAGCGCGGCGTAGTCGCGCAATTCGGGCGCGATCAGCAGGCGCCCGGCGGCGTCCATTTCCTCGTCGCGCGCATTGCCGACCAGCACGCGCTTGGCGGCGGCGGAACGGGGATCGAAGCTGGGCGCAGCCAGGATCTTGTCGCGGATGGGCGCCCACGCGGCCTCCGGATAGAGCAGCAGGCAGCGATGCGGGTGGGTGGTGAGGACCAGGCGGCCGGCGCTGGCGACGACGAGCGCGTCGCGATGCCGAGACGGCACCGCCATCCGGCCCTTCGCATCCAGGTTCAGCGCTGTTGCCCCTTGAAACACCCGTCTCCCCCTCGTCTTCGGCGCTGCGGGAAAGACTCGTTTCCCACAAATCACCACCTATTCCCACTTTAAGACATCTTTTTCGGAGGGTCAAGCAGAATTTCGGCTTTTTTCTTGACGCGACAAGGACTTAGAGCGGCTTTCGGTCACGCTTGCTGAAAAATTTATCCTTTCAAATCAATGAACGAAAATTGGAAGTGAAAGTGCTTTATTAAGAGCTAACGCCGTGTGCCGCGGTGGGAGACCCCCGTACGTACGCACGCCACGCGCCGACCGCCGACCCGTCGTCGGGCGGGGGCGAGCATGAACGCGCGGCTGTCGCGGGCCGCCGACAGTTGTTGCCGGCCGCCTGCCACCGCTAGATTCGGGGCATCCCATACCGCGGTGCGCTGCGCATGCCGGCCTCATCGAATCCGGAGTGCCAATCGGACGTCTGGCACTCCGCCGAGCCCATCGACATCCTCACCACCCGGGCATCCGCCGGCGCCTGGATGTGGGCAGCCGCCGTGGTGGCGGGACTGGCGCTGCTGGCCGTCGCCGTCGCCACCTACGGCAACGCGCCGGTGATCGTCATGCCGAGCTTCGTTCCCACCACCTCGGTCGCCGCGATCATCGTGGATGGCCTCGTCGGCTACCTGCTGCTGGTGCATTTCTTCATCTTCCGCCAGCCCGCGGTCGGCCTGGTCGCCGCCGCTTTCGGGCTGCAGGCCTGCTCGGCGCTCATGTGGCTGATGTCGTTCCCCGGCGCCTTCACCAACGAGGTCCTGGTCGGCTTCGCGAGCCGGGCCACCACCTGGCTCACCGCATTCACCTACGTGGCCTTCCCCGCGCTGGTCCTGGCGGCCGTCGCCGTCCACCGCATCCGCGGGGAGCGCGTGGTGGCCCGGGAATACGTACCTTTCGCCGCGCTCGTCATCTTCTGCGCGCCCTTCATCGCCGTGGCGGTGGCCAACTGGTTCGCAGTGCGCCACTGGGAAATGCTGCCGCTGCCGATCCTCAGCGGCGACTACGGCTCGCTGACGACGAGCCCTCTAGGCGCCCTGCTGTGGAGCATCAACGCGCTGGCGCTGGCTGCGGCCGCCTGGTCGCGCAACGTGTTCTTCCTCTGGCTGGGCGTGTCGATGTTCGCGGAGTTTCTCGGCATGAGCCTCTGGCTCTCGGCCAGCGCACGCCAGACCTTCGAGTGGTATGCGGCGCAGGCCGCCCACCCCGTCTCCGCCGGGATCTTGCTGGCGGCTCTGCTATGGGAAGTGCATCAGCTCTATCCGTTGCTGGCGCGCGCCAACGAGGCCCTTTATCGCGCATCGGTGGAGGACGGGCTGACGGGCGCGTTCAATCGCGCCTACTTCAACGAGCAGTTGCCGCTCGAGTTGGCGAGGGCCCGGCGCCAGGGCCTGCCCCTGTCGCTGGTCATGGTCGACGTCGACCGCTTCAAGGAGCTCAACGACCGCTACGGCCATCCCTTCGGCGATCGCTGCCTGATCGAAATCGCCGGGGCGCTGGGCGAACACCTGCGCCGCCCGGGCGACTTCGCGGCCCGCTATGGCGGCGAGGAATTTGCGATGGTGCTGGTGGGCGCCTCGGCCAGGGGCGCCTTCGACGTCGCCGAAGCGACGCGCCGAAGCATCGAGACACTGCGCCTTGCTTCGCACGGGCCGCAGGCGGAGACGGTGTCGTTTACCGTCAGCATGGGCGTCGCCACCCTCGCGCCGGACGCCCGCATTGGGGTGGCCGAACTGCTGGGCGCGGCGGATCGCGCCCTCTATCTGGCGAAGGCGACGGGCCGCAACCGCGTCTGCGTCGCGGACCCGGCCCTTCCGAGCCCGGGCCCGGAGGAGGAGGAAATGGTGGAAGTCCGCCGATAAGCCGGGTTCTGTCGAGGGCAGCCATTCCTCTGGGACCGCCGTTGCCGACGGCCTCTAGCAGCCTACCCGGGAGCGACGCGAGCAGCGCCATAGCTCCCCTATTTGGCCTTGCCCCGGATGGGGTTTGCCGTGCCGCGGACTGTTGCCAGCCGCGCGGTGAGCTCTTACCTCACCATTTCACCCTTACCGGTCCTTGCGGACGTAGGCGGTATCTTTCTGTTGCACTTTCCGTCGCCTCACGGCGCCCGGCCGTTAGCCGGCATCCTGCTCTATGGGGCCCGGACTTTCCTCCAGGCGCTTGCGCGCCCAGCGGCTGCCTGGCGGACTTCCGCGCGCATCTTAGCACCCCCGTGATATGCTGCCCGCGGCCGGATAGCGCGGCGCCGACAGGCGCGCGACGGCAGCACCCACCAAGGAGGTTCCCCATGAGCAAGTACCGCCTGGTCACGCGCAGTGACTTCGACGGCCTCGTTTGCGCCGTGCTTCTAAAGCATCTCGACATGATCGACGACATCAAGTTCGTCCATCCGAAGGACATGCAGGACGGCAAGATCGAGATCGGCGACAGCGACATCACGACCAACCTGCCTTTCGTGCCCGGCGTGCACCTCGCCTTCGACCATCACCTGTCGGAGACCTTCCGCAACCCGGGCGAGCGGCCCAACCACATCATCTATCCCGATGCGCCGTCCGCGGCGCGCGTCGTCTATGAGCACTTCGGCGGCAGGAACCAGTTCCCGGCCGAATGGAACGAGATGATGGAAGCCGTCGACAAGGGCGACTCGGCGCAATTCACGATGGACGAGGTGCTGCATCCCAAGGGCTGGGTGCTGATGAACTTCCTGATGGACGCGCGCACCGGCCTGGGCCGCTTCCGCGAGTTCCGCATCTCCAACTACAACCTGATGATGGACTTGATCGACTACTGCAAGAACCACTCGATCGACGACATCCTCAAGCTGCCGGACGTCGTCGAGCGCGCCAGCCTCTACTTCGAGCACGAGGAGAAGTTCAAGGAGCAGATCAAGCGCTGCGCCACGGTGCACAAGAACCTCGTGGTGCTCGACCTGCGCGGCGAGGAAACCATCTACGCCGGCAACCGCTTCGTGATCTACGCGCTGTTCCCCCAGTGCAACATCTCGATCCACGCGCTGTGGGGCGTCAAGCAGCAGAACACCGTGTTCGCGACCGGCAAGTCGATCTTCGACCGCGGCTCGAACACCAACGTCGGCGAACTCATGCTGAAGTACGGCGGCGGCGGCCATCAGGCCGCGGGCACCTGTCAGATCGAGAACGACCGCGCCGACGCGGTGCTGAAGGAACTGATCGCGAAGATCAACGCCGACGGCTGAAGCGCCGGGGCGCCCGCCGTCCCGGCCGCTAGGAGGCGGCCGCGGCCGGCGGCGGCGCGGAAGGCGCCGCCGCGGCAGGTGCCTTCTCGAAGCGCAGCGCGCCGTCCCGCTCGACGAAGGCGCCCACCGGGGTGCCGGGCTCGGGCGGCGGCGACTTGAACGCCTGCAGGTTGCAGCTCTTGAGTTCCGTCACGTACCAGTGCTGGCCCTGCTTGATGATGAAGGCGCCGGGCGCGGGCGAGAACAGTTCCATCTTGTAGGTACCGCTGCCCGACGCAGCACCCAGGTTGTGGCGACGCTGGCATTCCGGAAAGCGCCGCACCACCAGTTGGACTTCCCACTCGCCGCTCCAGACGTAGGGCTTGATGCGCTCGAGCGTAAGCGCCGTCTCCGGACCATCGATGACCAGCGAGGCCGTGTCGCTGCTGCCGCAGCCCGCCAACAGCGCCGCCAGGCCGGCGACGAGCCATCCCTTGCGCAGTCTCATGCCTGTTCCTCCGCTTGCAGCTTCCATGCGATGGTCTCCCCCGCGCGCAGCGGCACCAGGGTGTCGCCCGCCACGTAAGGCAGCGACTCGGGCGCCGTCCAGTCTTCCTTCACCAGCGTGATGCGGTCGACGTTGCGCGGCAGGCCGTAGAAGTCGGCCCCGTAGAACGAGGCGAAGCCCTCGAGCCTGTCGAGAGCGCCTGCCGCCTCGAACGCCTCGGCATACAGCTCGATGCCGGCATGGGCCGTGTAGCAGCCGGCGCAGCCGCAACTCGTCTCCTTGGTGCGGCGCGCATGCGGCGCGGAGTCGGTGCCGAGGAAGAATTTCGGGCTGCCGGAGGTCGCCGCGGCGACCAGGGCCTGGCGATGCAACTCGCGCTTCAGCACCGGCAGGCAGTAATGGTGCGGACGGATGCCGCCGGTAAAGATGGCGTTGCGATTCATCAGGAGATGGTGCGCGGTGATGGTCGCCGCGACGTTGGCGCCCGCCTCGCGCACGAAGTCCACGCCCTCCTTTGTCGTGACGTGCTCGAACACCAGCTTGAGACCGGGGAAGTCCTTCAGCAGCGGCGTCGCCACGCGCTCGACGAACACGGCCTCGCGATCGAACACATCGACGGCGGGATCGGTGGCCTCGCCGTGCACCAGCAGCGGCAGCCCGCGCGCCTCCATGCGCGCCAGGGTCTCGCGGCAGCGCGCAAGGTCGGTGACGCCGGCATCGGAATTGGTGGTCGCGCCGGCCGGGTAGAGCTTCACGGCATGCACGAAGCCGCTTGCGGCCGCCTTGTCGATCTCGGCCGGCGCCGTGTTGTCGGTCAGGTAGAGCGTCATCAGCGGCTCAAAGCGGCTGCCGGCCGGCAGCGCCGCCCGGATGCGCGCGCGGTAGGCCGCCGCCTGCTCCACCGTTGTCACGGGCGGCTTCAGGTTGGGCATGACGATGGCGCGGCCGAAGCGGCGGGCGCTGTCGCCGATCACGGCCGCCAGCGCCGCGCCGTCGCGCAGATGCAGGTGCCAGTCGTCCGGACGGGAAAGGGTGAATTGCTGGGTCATGTTCTGTCGGTCGGCATGGCGCCGCCTGCGGTTTTCTTCGAATTATGCCCTGAGTTCCAGCGCGCGTTGGTAGAGGTCGTTCTTCGCCGCCCCGGTGATGGCCGCCGCCAACTTGGCCGCCTGCTTGACCGGCAGTTCGGCCAGCAGCAGCGCCAGCACCCGTTCGGTTTCCGCATCGAGCCCGCTGCGCGGCGGCGGCCCGGAAACGATCAGCACGAACTCGCCGCGGCGCCGATTCTCGTCCGCCGCGAACCAGGCCGGCGCCTCTGCCAGCGGCATGGCGGCGATCTGTTCGAACAGCTTGGTCAGTTCTCGCGCGACGACCAGGGTGCGTGCCGGCTCGAGCACGGCGACGAGATCGGCGACCGTCTCCTCGACGCGATGCGGCGCCTCGTAGAACACCAGCGCCGCCGGCACGGCGCCCAGCTTTTCCAGTTCTGCGCGCCGCGCTGCCGGTTTCGTCGGCAGGAAGCCGGCGAACAAGAAACGCGCATCCGGCAGGCCCGCGGCCGACAAGGCCGTTACGGCCGCGCTCGGACCCGGCAGGGGCACGACGCGGAAGCCGGCCGCACGTACGGCCGCCACGGCGCGGGCACCGGGGTCGGAGATCCCCGGCGTGCCGGCGTCCGAGACCAGCGCGACGCGCTTGCCTTCGCCCAGCAGCGCCACCAGCTTCTGGGCCGCCTGGTTCTCGTTGTGCTCGTGCAGCGCGAAGAGTTGCGCGCGGATGCCGTGGCGCTCGCAAAGCTGCCGCGTGTGGCGCGTGTCTTCACAGGCGATCACCTCGGCTTGGCGTAGCGCGTCGAGCGCGCGCAAGGTGATGTCGTCGAGGTTGCCGAGCGGCGTCGCCACCACCAGCAATGACGTTGTCGTATCATGCGTTTCCATATGCGGCATTCTTGCAGTCCCATGACCTCCAGGCAAGCGACCGGCGCGGCGGGCGAGCAGCGCGCCGCCGATTTTCTTTCCTCACACGGCCTGCGCGTGGTCGAGCGCAACTTCCGCGTGCGCGGCGGCGAGATCGATCTCGTTTGCCGCGACGCGGACGCCGCAGTCTTCGTCGAGGTCCGCACACGGCAAGGCAGCGCCTACGGCGGAGCGGCCGCCAGCATCACGGCGGCCAAGCAGGCGCGCCTCGTCCTGGCCGCGCGTCATTGGCTGGCGCGCCACGGCGAGCGGCCATGCCGCTTCGATTGCGTGCTGATCCAGGACGGCCGGCTCGAATGGCTGAAGGATGCATGCCGTCCGGCTTAGCCTGCTGCTGATGCTGCTCGCCGCCGCAGCGCACGCGCAGACGGTGAAGATCCTCGTGCAGAGCTCGCCCCTGGCCGGCTTCCAGTACTACGCCGGCGAAGCGCTCTGGGCGCAGATGCGCGAAGGCGACAAGCTCGAACTCGTGCGGGAACGCGACAACGAGCACGACCCGCATGCGGTGCGCGTGGAGTGGCGCGGCGTCAAGCTCGGCTACCTTCCGCGCGCGCAGAATCGCGCCGTCGCCGATGAGATGGACCGCGGCGGCCGGGTGGCCGGCCGCATCGCCCGGCTCACCGCCGAGCGGAACCCCTGGCGCCGCCTGCTGATCGAAGTATTTGTCCTGATTTAGCCGGCCAATTCAGGCATTCGGCCGCGGCGCGCGGCGACTAAAGTCGCATAATTGCCCGAATAGTCTTCCCGAGGGAGAAAACGCATGAATATCCGCAAAGCCGCGAAGGCCGCCATGCTCGTCGCCGCCAGCATCGGACTGACGGCCCCGCTGACCGGATGCGTCCCGGCCGCCGCCGTGGGCGCCGGTGCGGGCGTGCTGGTTTTCGCCGACCGCCGGCCGACCGAGACCTACATCGCCGACGAGGCCATCGAGACACGCACCGCGAATCGCATCAACGAGAAGTTCGGCGACAAGGCCCATGTCAACGTGACCAGCTACGATCGCGCCGTGCTGCTCACCGGCGAGGTGCCCACCGACGCGGCGCGCGCGGAAGCCGAGCGCATCGCGACGAGCGTGCCGAACGTCAAGGCCATCACGAACGAGTTGCTGGTGTCGGGGCCGAGCTCCTTCGGCGCGCGCAGCAACGACAGCTACATCACTTCCAAGGTCAAGGCGCGCTTCGTCGATGCGAACAAGTTTGCCGCCAACCACGTCAAGGTCGTCACCGAGGCCGGCACGGTTTATCTGCTCGGCATCGTGACGCAGCGCGAGGCCAACGATGCCGTTGAGATCGCCCGCACCACCGGCGGCGTGCTCAAGGTGGTGCGCGTGTTCGAGATCATTCCGGACGACCAGGCCGCCAAGATCGACAGCCGCGCCCAGCAGGACGCCGCCAAGAAGTAGCCGCAATGGACTACGGCGCGCCGGCCTTCGAGGCCAAGCTCTGCGACCCGGCCGACCTGCGCGCGCGGGTTGCCCAGTTGCCGCGGCCGCTGGTGTTCACCAACGGCTGCTTCGACATCCTGCATCGGGGCCACGTCACCTACCTCGCGCAGGCGCGCGCGCTGGGTGCCAGCCTGCTGATCGCCGCCAACACGGATGCCTCGGTGAAGCGCCTGGGCAAGGGCGACGACCGTCCGATCAACCGGCTCGCCGACCGCATGGCGGTGCTCGCGTCGCTCGAATGCGCGTCGCTCGTCACCTGGTTCGACGAGGACACCCCGCTCGCCCGCATCCTCGAGGCGCGCCCCGACGTCCTGGTGAAGGGCGGCGACTGGCCGGTCGAAAAGATCGTCGGCTACGCGGAAGTCACGGGCTGGGGCGGACGCGTGCATTCGATCCCCTTCATCCATGAGCGCTCGACCACCGCGCTGGTCGAGAAGATCCGGCGCCTCTAGGCGAGAGGCGCAAAACAAAAAAGGCGCCCGCGGGCGCCTTTTTTCGTGGGCCGATTGCTTACTTGGCGACCCAGGCCACGCACCAGCCCTTCGGGGAAATCTCGTTGTCGCCGGGGAAGATCTTGCACCCGCCCAGCGGCTTGCCGGGGACGAACTGGCCGCAGCCTTCGCAATCCTTGCCGTCCTTCGGCGTGTCCTGGTACTTCATGCTCGCTCGCAACCCGGCATTGACGGCGGCGAAGGCGCGGCCGCTCACGGCAAGGACGGGAATCGCCGCGAGGGCGGCAGCGCCGCTCTTCAACAGGGCACGGCGGGAGATTTTGCTTTCGGCCATCTGTAATTCCTCCAACGTGAAAGGGACATTTGACGAAGAACTAACGCTGATATTACGCCCTTCGACAGAGTATGGGAATTGCCGCCAAGGCTTCAGCCGAGGGCATCCAGGAAGGCCCGACGGGCCTCTTCAAGCGCCGCGCCGCGCTCGTCCGGAACCAGCGTGCGGCAACGCGCGCAGAAGGCGTCGAAGGCCTGGAGCACCCGAGCACGGGCGAGCGGGTGTTCGCGCGCCGGCTCAGGCGCCGCCGCGGTCGGTTCCAGCGACCTGAGCACGGCGTACTTGGGAATCAAGCGCGGGCCGCGGGGACCGGTGCCGAACAGCGGACCGGTCTTGACGTATTCCTCGCCTTCGAACTCGAAGCGCGCCCCGAGAGGCAGTTGGTGAATTTTCATGGATGAGATTCGGACCATCGGGTGAATGTCGCCCCGCTTGCGGGAAGCGGCTCGGTCGTTTCCGGCCGGCGACACGGGGTAAGATTGCGCGCCAATGATGCCGCCAAATCGACAAACCTGCTCCAAATGCGCTCCCCCGACACGCCGCGTGCCGTTCGGGCGGCGCTCCCAGAGCCTCTCGACACTCGACTTCTGACAGAATAGAAAAGCCCCCGATGACGGGAAGACTTTGCCTCCGACCAGGCGCTCTTCCCGACGTGCCTTCATTTTTCGGAAAATTTGCGCATGGAAGACGTTTCAAGCCGGATCGACAGAAGTTTCCAATCTTTCGGGGATCGATTGGCTCTTTGTGTCGGAGGTCGCCGATACACCTATTCGCAACTCGCCGCACGGGCATTCGCGATTCATCGCCTGATAGACGCCATTGCACCTGACGATTCGTTGGTCGGGGTCTTTGCCGCCGATGCGCTGGACACCTATGCCTCGGTCCTGGCGATCCTGCGGGCGGGGAAGGGCTTTGTCCCCATCAATCCAACGCACCCCAAGGAACGCAACTCGCAGATCATCCGCAGCGCGGGCTTGTCGGTCGTGCTCGCGCCCAGCGACGAACAATGCGCATCCCTGAAGGCGGATTTCGACAGCCTGAACGTCGTTTCGACGTCGTCGCTCGACGACGCGCCGTGCACGGATTTCAGCTACCCCCCCCCGTCCGCGATCGCTTACGTCCTGTTCACCTCGGGCAGTACCGGGGAACCGAAGGGCGTAGCGATCACTCGAGGCAACCTCAATGAATTCACTGAAGCGCTGCCCGCGACCGGGGCCGATTTCTCTGAGCAAGACAGGGTGCTGCAGAGCTTCGATCTCACCTTCGACTTTTCGATCGCCAGCTATCTGGTGCCGTTCTGCTTCGGCTCATGCGTCTTTGCCACTTCGCCGGACAAGATCAAATTCACCGAGATCTACCGCCTTCTGGTGGGCGAGAAGCTCACCGTCGCGCCGATGGTTCCGTCCACGTTGAACTACCTGCGGCCCTACTTCGACGAGATCGAACTCCCCGACCTGCGCCACTCGATGCTATGCGGCGAGGCGCTGCACGACGACGTGGCGGCCGAATGGGCGAAGTGCACGCCGAACTCCCGGATCTTCAATTTCTACGGCCCCACGGAGGCAACCGTCTTCGCCCTCGTGCATGAGTGGCAGCGGGACGCGCATCCGAGGGCCGCTCAGAACGGCGTCGTGTCGATCGGCCGGCCCTTCGGCAACAACCGGGCGGTCATTGTCGACGGGGAGGGAAAGGTTGCGGACGAATCGATCGTCGGCGAACTGTGCCTCGCCGGGCCTCAGTTGACGCCCGGCTACTGGAACGACCCGGCTCGCAACGCCACGTCCTTCTTCGAGCTGCAATGCAAGGAGGGGCCGATCCGGCACTACCGGACGGGCGACCTGGCGACGCTCGAGCGGGACGGCAACTATTACTTCAGGGGCCGGCTGGACAAGCAGGTGAAGATTCAAGGCTTCCGCATCGAGTTGGGCGAGATCGAATTCCATGCGCGTGCCGCATTCGGCAACTCCATCTGCGTCGTGCTTCCCTACACCAACGATTCCGGCATCACGGAACTGCACCTGTTCATCGAGGGTTACGACGGGAAGCTCGACCCGGGAATGGAACAGCTTCGCCAGCGCATCCCGCACTACATGGTTCCCAACGGCGCTTCGGTCATCGAAAGACTGCCGCTGAATCCGAACGGAAAGATTGATTCCGGCGCCCTCAGGGCGCTTCTCGGTCGATGATGGACGCGCTCACGATCCGCCGCGCCGCTCCCGGCGACACGGAATTCCTGATCGAGGCCATCTGCGAATCGGACCGTTCCGGAACCTCCATCCTCAGCTACTGCGGCCTGTTCGACCTCGGGCTCGAGGAATTCGAGGCCGTCCTGCGGGGGGTGCTGGCCGAGGATGTCGCGGGTCACGAGTTCTGCCTTTCCGGCTTTCTCGTCGCTGAACTCGATTCCGTTCCTGTCGGCGCCTGCGCCGGATGGGTCGAAGGCGTCGGCGGGGCCCCGAGCGCCATATTAAAATCCGCCGTCCTGTTTGGCTCGCTGCCGGAGCACTCCGTCGTGGCCGCCAGACGTTACCAGGAACCCATGAAGGAACTGGCCATCGTGCGCGAGCCGGGCGCCATGCAGATAGAATTCGTCTACGTGCCCGAGACCTTCCGGGGACGCGGAATCGCCAGGAAGTTGATCGTCGGCCACATCGAATCGATGCGTTCGGAAGCCGACACCCCCAAAGCCCAGGTAATTCTGAGCGCGACAAACGCAGCAGCCAAGGCCGTGTATCTGAAGGCCGGCTTTCTTCCCGTCATGGAGCGGTGGACCTCGAGCCAGGACCTGGCGTCGATCCTCCCTTCGTCCGGAAGGCTGCTCATGGAGCGCTCCATTTCTTGAAGTCTCTCAGGAGGATGCAATGCTTTCCGAGTCCGAAATCATGGACCAGCTGGTCGCGGTGTTCCGGGAATTCTTCCATAACGACCGACTCGAGATCTCGGCCGCGACGACCGCCAAGGACGTCGAGGGTTGGGATTCGCTGATGCATATGAACTTGATTCTTGGCGTCGAGAAACACTTTAAGGTCAAGTTCAAGCTCGGTGAAATCGTCATGATGAACAATGTCGGCGACCTTTGCGCCCTGGTTCAGAAGCATCAGAAATAGCGGGGAGCCGGTTGCAATAGATGTTCACTTCCGTCTGGTTCATCGTCAGCTTCGTTGCGTTCTGCGGCGTCTATTTCTCGCTTAGGCAATACCAGCGGCCCCTGCTGCTTGTCGCGGGCATCGCGGTCTGCGTCTTCGCCGGCAAGACGGCGGCAGCGACCATCGTTTTCGTCTCCCTGGCTGGATTTCTCTGCGGGCAGAAGCTTCAGGAGTCGCCGAAGCCCGGGGTGCTTCTCTGGGCCATCGGGCTGACGATCAGTCCGCTGGTCCTCTTCAAGTATCAGCACCTCGGCTCGCTGCTGGCGGCCCTGGGCTTGCCCGGCTTCGACCAGGGATTGCCGGTCGGCGTTTCGTTCTATACGTTTTCAATATTGGGTTACCTGGTCGACCTGTACATCGGCCGCATCAGCAAGGGGCTCGCTTTCGTGGACTTCCTGGTCTTCGTGAGTTTCTTTCCCAAACTCGTTTCCGGGCCGGTCGAACGCGCCGCCAAGTTCGGCCCGCAGATCGCGGACGGCAAGGAATTCGACTACGGCAGGGTGGTCGACGGGCTCAAAATCATCGGCTGGGGCTACTTCCTGAAGATCGTCGTGGCCGACCGGCTCGCGCCGATCGTCGATCATGCGTTCGAGAATCCCGCCGCGTTTTCGGGCATCCCGCTGGCGCTGATATGCGTGCTCTACATGTTCCAGATCTACTACGACTTCCGCGGCTACTCGGACATCGCCGTCGGAACCGCCAAGATACTGGGCTATGACCTGACGTGGAACTTCAATCGCCCGTACGCGGCACGCTCCGTTTCGGACTATTGGCGGCGATGGCACATCTCCCTGATGTCCTGGTTCTTCGACTATATCTTCATCCCCCTGTCCGGATTGCTGCGTAGCTGGCGGGGTGCCGGAACCGTCGTTGCGCTGCTGGCGACCTTCCTGGTCAGCGCGATCTGGCATGGCACCGGCCTCACGTTCCTGCTGTTCGGGCTCGCCCACGCCTGCGCGCTCTCCGCCGAATTCCTCACCACGAAGCTGAGGCGGCGGGTTCGCGACTTCCTGCCGAAGCGCGCTTACGGCGCCCTGGCATGGATCATGACCTTCGTCTTCCTGGCGTTCGTCGACGTCCTCTTCCGGGCGCATACCGTGGCCGACGCAGCCGTCATCTGGAAGAACGTCGTTACGGGCATCCTTCCCGATCTGGCGTTTCTGGCGGAACACGGCTTCCGCCTTGCCGCCTTCAAGACGCTCATCGCCGGATTGCCGGTGGTCAAGGTGGAACTCCTCATCGCCGTTCTCGGCATCGCGGCGATTGAGGCCGTGGACTTCCTCGGAAAACAAGAACCGGTGCGCCATGCCCTGACGCGCCTGCCCGCGTATGTCCGCTGGGCCTCCTACTATGCGGTCGGCGCCTCGATCGTTTTCCTTGGCGCATTCAACAGCGTCACCACGTTCGTGTACGTTCGGTTTTGATCCATGCCAGGTCGATTCTTCCTTAGGGCCAGCCTTTTCTGCGCACCGTTCGTGCTGCTGTTCCTGTCGGTCGTCGCGATCGATCCGTTCAACTACTTCGATTTCCCGGCGTTCGTCCCGCGGATGATCGGGGATACGGTGAAGGAAGAGACCGCCGGCAAGTTGCATTACGCGCTCTGGAAGGTGCTGAAGTTCAAGCGCAGGCCCGTTTCCCGCATTGTTCTCGGCGACTCGAGAATGGATTCGTTCGACATGGACGAGATCCACTCCAGCACGGGCCAGGAGTACTTCAATTTCGCATACGGAGGCGGCACGCTTCCGGAGGCCATCGACACTTACTGGATCGCCCGGAAGGCCACGCACCTCGATGCCGTGTATCTGGGCGTAGGCCTGATCAACTTCAACGAATTCCAGGCGTTGAACCGGGTCGCCGACGTTCCGCCCATCCAGGAAAACTGGCTGCTGTATGTCTCGAACCGTCTGGTCGTCTACTCCGCGATGATGGCCGGATACGCCGCATTGGCGCGAGAGCCGGTCAAGATCGAACAGCCGGCCGCCAGCCCTGATGCCTACTGGAACTTCGTCATCACCAGCGAAATCCCACAGCTGCTCCACCGCTATTCATATCCCACGGATATCGCCAGACGCCTCAAGGAAGTGGCGGACGACTGCCGATCGCAGGGAACGAAGCTGGTCTTCGTCATCCCGCCAACCCATGTCGACGCCCAGATCAAGACGAGGGCGCTGGGTCGCGACGGCGAACAACAGAGATTCAAGGAATTCCTGTCGGGACTCGGCGCGCCGGTCATCGATTTCGACTACCCGAGTCCGTTCACCGAGCAGCGCGCGTTCTGGAACGACCCGTTCCATCCGCTGCCGTCCCGCAACGGAATGCTGGTGAAGGAAATCTGGGGAGACGGCCGGGAGTTCTCGAGGCGCGTTAACTTCGGGGCCGGCGAACATGCCGATCGGAAGGTACCGGCAAGCTTTCCCGGCACGATGGGCGCCAGCCGCTAGGGCGAGGCGCCGAGGAATCTTCCGGCTATCGGCAACTTCCAGCTGCCGCTCAAAGCGGGCGCCCGGCGCGGCTGATCGCCCGTCCGCGGGCGCCGCGCCGCCCGGAATCAGAACGGAATATCGTCGTCGAAGTCGTTGAAGTTGCCGCCGCCGCTTTGTTGCTGCGCGGCCGGCTTGCCCTGGCCGCGATCGCTGCCGCCGCGGCTGCCGTAGCTTTCGCGCTGCGGCGCGTCGCCCCCCCCCGCGCCCTGGCGCGAGCCGAGCATCTGCATGCGGTCGCCGCGGATTTCCGTCGCGTACTTCTCCTGGCCGTCCTTGTCCTGGTACTTGCGCGTGCGGATCGATCCCTCGACGTAGATCTGGCTGCCCTTCTTGAGGTACTGGCCGCAAACTTCGGCCTGGCGGCCGAAGAAGGAGACGCGATGCCACTCGGTGGCCTCCTGCTTGTTGCCGTCCTTGTCCTTCCAGGTGTCGGTCGTCGCCAGGCGCAGATTGACCACGGCCTCGCCGCTGGGCATGTAGCGAACCTCCGGGTCCGCCCCCAGGTTGCCGATGAGAATTACCTTATTGACCGAAGCCATGTGTCACCTCCTGGTGAGTCATACTGTGGATTGTCGCCGCCGAAAACAATGCATTTGTCATTCGACGGGCTCTATGTTAACCAAATTCAACGGTGTCGGCGACCGGGGTGCAGGCTTGAGAACGAGGACTCGAACCATGAAGACCGCTTCAGTGTGCCGGGCGCCAGTATACGCGAGGGTGCCGGCGCAGGAAGCGCATGTCGGCCGGCCGGCCATGCGGGGCCGCCGGTGAGCGCCGTCTGCTTCGCGCCCGCCGATGTCGGCGCGCTGCTGCGCCGGGCCGCTGCCCGGGCGGACGTCGCAATGCCCGCCATCGCAGCCCGCGCCGGCCTGCGCGCGCTGACCGACGCCGCACGGGCGGAAGACCTGCTGGCCGGACTGCTGGCCGACGCCGCGCGGGAAGCGGCGCACGGCGCCGCGATCCGCCTCGAGGCCGATGAGGACGACGCCCGCGTGACGCTCTCGATCACGGTGCGGGGACGCCTCGCCCTGGCCGGCGACCGGTTCGCCCAGGCGCGCACCGCCGCGGCCGCCCTCGGCGCTTCCCTCGAGACCTGGGCGGATGGCGAAGCCACGGTATTCCGCATCGGCCTGCGAGCGGCGCCTGCCGCAGACACCGCGCCGGCGGACGACGCGGAGCAAGCCGGCCGGCGAGTCGTCCTCTACGTCGAGGACAATACCAGCAATCGCCGCCTCGTAGAAACCGTGCTGCGCAAGGAGCCCGACATGCAGCTC
>JBLNBJ010000038.1:0-25375 GCA_050259835.1 Ignavibacteria bacterium
CGTCGACGCGTAGGTAAAGGAGGAGGCGGACGCCTTATCGATCTTGTCCGCCGGGGGACACGGAGCGGCGACGACCACCCGTCGCCCTCGGCGGGCCGAAGGCACACTCTTGGCGGCCACAAGCTCGGCAGTTACCTATTCTCCTTGATCAACCGCCCATTGCTCGGCTGCACCGGCCGCGCGTTGTTCAGGTAGAGATGCGAGAACACGCCGATCTGCTGCGGCGAGACCTGCATCGGCTGCTTGAACACCATCCACAGCACGTCTTCCGTGCAAGGCGGCGTCGTCAGAGAGCCCATGTAGGTGAAGTAGGCGCGGCGGTCGGGCGGGGGCAGCAGCAGCGCCGGGTCCATCGGCGCCGAGGGCGACACTTCCTGGTTCTTGTCGAGCGGCAGATTGTTCCAGACGGCCTGGATCAGCGGGTTCTCGCTGCCCTTCTCGAGCGGCACGGCTATCACGGCCACGCGGCCGGCCTCGTCGCGATGCACGAAGTGGACCGTCATGTCGTAGGTGCGCCCGTTGATCCGCTCCTCGGCCGGCTTGTGGAAATGGAACTGGCGCAGTTCGTAGGTGCGCTCCATCACCTGCATGGTGTTGCCCTCCTCGACATTGACCTCGATCGTGTGGCCGGTGTCGACGATGACGAAGCGGGAGGGCTTGTAGTTGAACTTGATCGGCTCGAGGTCGACGCGCACGGTCTCGCGGATGTCGATGGGCGACTGGCGCTTGCCGGCCGCACAGCCGGCGTATTCGGGGCGCAGCTTGGCCCAGTTGGCCGGGCCGCCTTCGCCCTCGTAGCTCCAGGGAATGTCCTTGTAGACGGGTTCGGCAGGCTTGGGCTTGGCCGGCGCGCGGTGCGGGCCGGAACCGGCATATTGGCGCTCGAGTTCCGCCCGGTACGACGTGGCGGAGCGGTCCACCGGACGCTCGGCCGTCTTGGGCGCCGGCTTCTCCTTCTCGGGCTTGGCCGGCTTGGCCGCTTCCTTGGCGTCGCCGGGCTTGGCGTTGGGATCCTCGACCTTCGACTTGTCGATCTTCGGGATGTCGATGTAGCGCTTCCGCTCGGCCGGCTTGCTATCCGCCTTGTCGGCGGGCTTGTCCTCGGTCTTGGCGTCCGCCTTGTCTCCCGGCTTCGCCTCTGCCGGCTTGGCGGCGGCCTCGGCCGAACGGACGTCGGCATAGACGATGGTGGGCTTGGCGTCGACCACGGGCACGCCGCCATCCGCCGGCGCCAGGGCGACGGCGGCCTTGCAGACGGCTGCCAGCAGCTTGTCGTCGCTGCTGCCCGGTTCCGCCGGCATCTCGCGCGGTACGCCCACGTTCTCGGTGCGGACGTTCTTGCCGTCCCGGCGATAGACGCGCTTCAGGGTGGCGAAGCTGTGCTTCTCGCAATCGTAGCGGTTGAGCGCCTCGATCGCCGTGTAGCGCATGCCGGTCTCGTCGATGAGCTCCTGCTGCAGCGCCAGTCGGCTCCACGCGGTGGCGCGGCCGTCCGCGATAAGGCCGATGCGCGCCCGATCGAGTTCGATGCTCTGGCCCTTGAACGAGACCACCGGGTCCCAATTGCCGGCGCTGGCAGCGCAAGCGCCGAGTGTCGCCGCGAGGGCGAACAAAGATTTGGTCTGCGACGCGCGCATCTTGGATTCCTGGTTATAGGTGGCAGCTGCCTTTTTCTAGGTTGTCGACATAACGGCGCGGCGGCGTCCGACTTTAGGCCCTTCCGCGTCGCGGGTTGCATTGCCGTCGCCTTTCCAGTACGTTCGGGGGTCGTACATGCGCCCGGCGAGGCGCAAAAGGAGTTTTCCCCATGAATGCAAAAGACAAATTCGTCGCCGGGCGCGCCCACGTCGACGCCGCGGCGGTCGCCCCGCTGCCCAGTTCCCGCAAGATCTACGTGACCGGGTCGCGCCCCGACATCCGCGTGCCCATGCGCGAAATCAGCCAGACGCCGACCGGCAACGAGCCGAACCCTTCCATCTGCGTCTACGACTGCTCGGGGCCGTACACCGATCCCGCCGCCAAGATCGATATCCGCGCCGGCTTGCCGGCCCTGCGTGCCAAGTGGATCGAGGAGCGCGGCGACACCGAGGAACTGCCGAGCCTGTCTTCCGACTACGGCCGTAGCCGCGAAGCCGACGCCACCCTGTCCGGCCTGCGCTTCGACCTGCAGCGCCGTCCGCGCCGCGCCAAGCCGGGCGCCAACGTCACGCAGATGCACTATGCCAAGAAGGGCATCGTCACCCCCGAGATGGAATTCGTCGCCATCCGCGAGAACCAGAAGCTCGAGGGGCTTTCTGAACTGCTGAAGACCCAGCACAAGGGCGAATCCTTCGGCGCCGCGATTCCGAAGGTGATCACGCCCGAGTTCGTGCGCGACGAGATCGCGCGCGGCCGCGCCATCATTCCGGCCAACATCAACCATCCGGAAGCCGAGCCGATGATCATCGGCCGCAACTTCCTGGTGAAGATCAACTGCAACATCGGCAACAGCCCGCTGGTCTCGTCCATCCAGGAGGAAGTCGACAAGATGACCTGGTCGATCCGCTGGGGCGGCGACACGGTGATGGATTTGTCCACCGGCAAGAACATTCACGAGACGCGCGAATGGATCGTGCGCAACTCGCCGGTGCCGATCGGCACGGTGCCGATCTACCAGGCGCTGGAAAAGGTCAACGGCAAGGCCGAAGACCTCACCTGGGAGATCTTCCGCGACACGCTGATCGAGCAGGCCGAGCAGGGCGTCGACTACTTCACCATCCACGCCGGCGTGCTGCTGCGCTACGTGCCGATGACGGCCAAGCGCATGACGGGCATCGTCAGCCGCGGCGGCTCGATCCTCGCCAAGTGGTGCCTCGCGCACCACAAGGAGAATTTCCTCTACACGCACTTCGAGGAAATCTGCGAAATCATGAAGGCCTACGACGTCGGCTTCAGCCTCGGCGACGGCCTGCGTCCCGGCTCGATCTACGACGCCAACGACGCCGCGCAGCTCGGCGAGCTGCAGACGCTCGGCGAACTCACGCAGGTCGCCTGGAAGCACGACGTGCAGGTGATGATCGAAGGCCCCGGCCACGTGCCGATGCACATGATCAAGGAGAACATGGACCTGCAATTGAAGTGGTGCCACGAGGCGCCCTTCTACACGCTCGGTCCGCTCACCACCGACATCGCCCCGGGCTACGACCACATCACCAGCGCCATCGGCGCGGCGATGATCGGCTGGTACGGCACGGCGATGCTCTGCTACGTCACGCCCAAGGAACACCTTGGCTTGCCCGACAAGGACGACGTCAAGGACGGCATCATGGCCTACAAGATCGCCGCCCACGCCGCCGACCTCGCCAAGGGCCACCCGGGGGCGCAGGCGCGCGACAACGCGCTCTCCAAGGCGCGCTTCGAGTTCCGCTGGGAAGACCAGTTCAACCTCGGCCTCGATCCCGACAAGGCGCGCGAGTTCCACGACGAGACGTTACCGCAGCACGGCGCCAAGGTCGCGCACTTCTGCTCGATGTGCGGCCCCAACTTCTGCTCGATGAAGATCACCCAGGACGTGCGCGACTACGCCGCCAGCCATGGCGTGGCGGAGAGCGAAGCGATCGCCGAAGGCATGAAGGAGAAGGCGGCCGAGTTCGTCGGCAGCGGCGCGGAGATCTACCGCAAGGCGTGAGCATGGAATGCCGCCCGGGCTGCGGCGCCTGCTGCATCGCGCCCTCGATCAGCACGCTCGGCAAGCCCGCCGGCGTGCCCTGTGTTCATCTCACCGGGGACTTCCGCTGCGCGATCTTCGGCAGCGCGCAGCGCCCGGCGTGCTGCTCGGGATTGCAACCCTCGGTCGAGATGTGCGGCGAGAACCGCGACCAGGCGCTGGCGTGGCTCGCCGCGCTCGAGACTGCTACTAGAGGAACTGCTCCAGCTTGATGCCCCACTTCTCGGGCGTCTCGTGGCCGATGATCTTGTCGGCGCCGCCGTGGCCTTCCGGCCTGGCGAGGTCGACTTCGAGCGGCTGGATGTAGTGCATGCGCTTGCTGTCGTAGAACACTCGCACCAGCGGCCGCAGCAGGCTGACCTCCGACTGCTCGAGCACGACGCCGATGCGGCCTGACTCGAGCATGACCATGGTGCCGACCGGATAGATGCCGGTGGCGCGCATGAACTGCTGCACCAGCTGCGGATCGAAGTGGAACTTGCTCCACTCGAAGATCTTGCGCAGCGCTTCGTGGGGCGCCAGGCCCTTGTGGTACACGCGGTCCGATGTGATGGCGTCGTAGACGTCGCAGATCGCCGCCATGCGGCCCATCAGAGAAATCTGCTCGCCCTTGAGCCCCTGCGCATAGCCGGAGCCGTCGTGGCGCTCGTGATGCTCGTAGGCCACCTGCACGGAAATCTCGCTGATGCCCTCGGTCTGATCGAGGATCTTCTTGCTCTCGACCACGTGGTTCTTCATCTGCAGGAACTCGTCCTCGGTGTAGCGCGCCGGCTTGTTGAGCAGGCTGGTCGGCACATGGACCTTGCCGATGTCGTGCAGCAGCCCGCCGACGCCGGCCAGATGGATGGTGCGGGCGTCGAGTGCCGCCGCGCGGCAGAAGGCGACCAGCAGCGCGCAGACCGAAACGGAGTGCTGGAAGGTGTAGTCGTCCTTGTTCTTGACGCGGCAGAGCGAGAGCAGCGCGCCCGAGTTGCGCAGGATCGACTCGGTCATCTGCTCGACGACCGGCTCCACCGCCTCGACCTGCACCTGCTTGCCGAGGCGCACGTCGTTCATGATGTTGTGGATGATCTTGTTGGCTTCGCCGTGCACCACCTTGGCGCGGCCGAGTTCCTCGCGCGTGCTGACGCGGCGCACTTGCACCGGCTCTTCGGCCACGCGCAGCATCTCGGCTTCGATCTCCTGCCGCACTTCGTGCTCGGTCGGGGCGTCGGCGACGTCGAGGCCCTGGGCCGGATCGATGTACAACTCGTGGATGCCGCTCTCGACGATCTTGCGGATCGTCGCCTCGTCCTTGACGGCAAATTGGTTGCGCAGGAAGGGATGATCCATCCAGTCGGCGCCCAGATCGCAGACGTACATTCCGGGCTTGAGCTGCGCTACGGAGATCTTTTTTGCCATGCTACACTCGCCCGCCTCTCAACGAGTCGCCTCCATTCGTCATGGACCTGATCCCCCTCATTCATGCGTTGATTCTGGGCATCGTCGAGGGGTTGACGGAGTTCCTGCCGGTCTCCAGCACAGGTCACCTTATTCTCGCTGGGGATTTGCTGCATTTTAACGACGAACGCGGCAAGTTGTTCGAGATCGTGATCCAGTCGGGCGCCATCCTCGCCGTCTGCTGGGAATACCGCAGCCGGATCGGCCGCGTGCTGGCCGGCCTGCCGAGCGACATCCGGGCGCAGCGCTTCGCGGTGAACCTTTTCATCGCCTTCCTGCCGCTCGCGATCCTCGGGCTGTTGTTCAAGAAGGCCATCGAGGCGCACCTGTTCAAGCCCGTGCCGGTGGCGCTCGCCTTCATCGTCGGCGCTTTCGTCATCCTGTGGGCCGAGAAGCGCAAGCATCGCGTGCGCGTGGACGACGTCGACGACCTTACCGCGCTCGATGCCTTGAAGCTTGGTCTCTGCCAGGCCTTCGCACTGATTCCGGGCACGTCGCGCTCGGGCGCCACGATCATCGGCGGCCTGTTCGTCGGCCTGTCGCGCCGCGCCGCGACCGAGTTCTCGTTCTTCCTCGCCATCCCGACGCTGCTCGCCGCCACCGCCTACCTGCTCTACAAGGAGCGCGCGCTGCTGACGACCGAGGACCTCGGCCTATGGACGGTCGGCTTCGTCTCCGCCTTCGTCTCCGCCTTCCTGTGCGTGCGCTGGCTGCTGCGCTACATCTCGAGCCACGACTTCACGGTGTTCGCCTGGTACCGCATCGCCTTCGGCATCGTCGTGCTGGCCACCGCCCACTTCGGCTGGGTCGACTGGACGCCGTGACCGGCACCCTGCTGTACCTGCATGGCTTCACCAGTTCGCCCCAGTCCCACAAGGCGCAGGCGCTCAAGCAGCGCATGACCGAGCGCGGGCTCGGCGATGCCTTCGTTTGCCCGCAACTGCCGCCGTCGCCGCGCGAGGCAATCGCGCTGGCCGAGTCGATCATCGCCACGGCGACGAAGCCGGTGATGCTGGTCGGCTCGTCGCTCGGCGGCTACTACGCCACGTATCTCGCGCAGCGCCACGGTTTCAGGGCCGTGCTGGTGAACCCGGCCGTGGTTGCGCATCTCCAGCTCGCCGACTACGTCGGTCGCCACGCCAACCTCTACACCGGCGAGGAGTTCGATTTCACCCCGCAGCATATCGAGGAGTTGCGCGCGCTCGATGTCCGCGAACTCGCGCACCCCGAGAACTTCTGGCTGCTGGTGGAAACCGGCGATGAAACCCTCGACTACCGCCAGGCGGTCGAGCGCTACCGCGGCGCCCGCCAGACCGTGCTGGCCGGCGGCAACCACAGCTTCACCCGCTGGGCCGAGGTGCTCGACGCGGTGATCGGCTTCGCCGCCGACTGACTCAGACGCCGCCCGCCACGGGCTCAGGCAGGCGCACGGCCGGAATCAGGCGGCGCACCAGCAGCCCGGCGTCGCCGAGGTCCGTCGCGCTCGCCGCATCCACCGTGAAGATGTCGGTGCGCCCGGCGTCGGCGCCGATCCGGCCGAGCGCGGGGCTCACGATGTAGCAGGTGCGCGGGAATACCGGCGGAAGCCGATTGAGCGGGTCTTCCTGCGGGGCCGGCAGCGTATAGAACGGCGCCAGCTGCGGGCCGGTGAGCAGCAGCGCCCTCCCGGTGAGATTGACGAGCACCGTGGACTGATCGTCGGAGACGACCAGCGCCCACCCGGCCGCGTAGAGCAGCAGTCCGCAGCAGGCGGTGAATGCGATCAGCCCCATCGGCGGGCTGCCGAGATCCGAAGTCAGGAACGCCAGGCCGAGCAGGAAGCCGAGGCCGGCGTACAACAGACTGCGCTGCGCGAAGCGCCGGATGTGGCGGTTCTTGTCGGCATGCCCGCAGCGGTAGAACCACATGCCGCAGACGCCGATGACGGCCAGCGTGAAGGTGATTCCCCAGATGAGATCGGCGTCCATGTCACCTCCGTCCAGCCAGGCTGGAAACGCTCCCCCTCCGAGAAGAGTCTAGTACGCCGGTCCGTGATTCCAAGTTCGCGGCGTGCGCGCCGAACGCAGGGTTGCCGCGCGCCCGCGATCGCAATAGAGTGGCAAATATCCGTGCAGCGGGCGCGGGCATCAAGGAGGAAGGACGAATGGCGGCGATGTGGTCGTTCGACGTCGCGGGCGGCTGGCGCAAGATCGAGGACTTCCTCGACAGCCCGGGGATCGAGGAAGCCGAAGAGCGGAGGAAACACGCCGGCTTCTCCTCGTACGCGCGGCTGTCGGTGGGCGACCGGCGGCTGGCCTCCTGCTGCGTGGACGTCTTCAACCGCGACGAGCGCTGCGCCGAGCCCAAGGGGGCCGAGTACGCCTTCCTCGTCGTCATCGAGATCGGGCACGTCGAGCATTGCGTGGCCGTGCGCGAGTTGCCCGACCTGCTCGAGCTGCTGCGCCAGACGCTTCCCCTGTCCACCTCGGTGGACCACTGGGCCATGATGCGTTCGCGCTACGACAGCGAAAGGGAAAAGGAGCAGGCGAGCGTCGAGGCGCTCTCGCTGTCCATCTGAGGCGCGCCGGGGCGAGCGGTTGCGCCCGGTAGAATACGCGCCACCATGCTCGTCCATCCGCAATTCGATCCCGTCGCCTTCCATCTGGGCCCGCTCGCCGTGCGGTGGTACGGCATCATGTATCTCGTCGGCTTCGTCGCGTTCCTGGCGCTGGGAAAGCGGCGCGCGCGCCTGCAACCCTGGCATCGGTTCACGCCGGAAGACGTCGACGACCTGCTGACCTGGGGCGTGTTTGGCGTCATCGTTGGCGGCCGGCTTGGCCAGGTGCTGTTCTACGAACCCGGTTACTACTTCTCGCATCCGCTCGAGATCGTCGCGGTGTGGAAGGGCGGCATGAGCTTCCACGGCGGTTTCCTCGGCGTGCTGGTGGCGCTCTGGCTCTGGGGACGCAAGCACGGCAAGAGCTTCTTCGAGGTCAGCGACTTCGTCGCGCCGCTGGTGCCGCTCGGCCTCATGGCGGGGCGGCTGGGCAACTTCATCAACGGCGAGCTGTGGGGGCGCGTCGCGGACGCCAGCCTGCCCTGGGCCATGGTGTTCCCGCAGGTGGACAACCAGCCCCGTCATCCCTCGCCGCTCTACCAGGCTGCCGGCGAAGGCCTGCTGCTGTTCGTGCTGCTCTGGTGGTATTCGCGCCGGCCGCGTCCCACCGCGGCGGTGTCGGCGGTGTTCCTGATCGGCTACGGCGCCTTCCGTTTCCTCGCGGAATATTTCCGCCAGCCGGACGAAGGCATCTTCGGCTTTTCGTACGCCGTCAGCATGGGGCAGTGGCTGAGCCTGCCCATGATCGCCGTCGGAATCTTTTTGTTGGCCAGAGGGAATAGAAATAATGACTAGACCGTTCAAAGTGCTGGGCATCCAGCAGATCGCCATCGGCGGCCCCGACAAGCTGCGGCTGCGCAAGCTGTGGATCGACATGCTGGGGCTCGAGATCACCGGCAACTTCGTCAGCGAGCGCGAAAACGTCGACGAGGACATCGCCGCCATGGGGAGCGGCCCGTTCAAGGTGGAAGTCGACCTCATGCAGCCGCTCGACCCCGAGAAGAAGCCGGCCGTGCACGCCACGCCCCTCAACCACGTTGGCCTCTGGATCGACGATCTGCCCAAGGCCGTCGAGTGGCTGACCGCGCAAGGCGTGCGCTTCGCGCCGGGCGGCATCCGCAAGGGCGCCGCCGGCTTCGACATCTGCTTCCTGCATCCCAAGGCCAGCGACGAGTTCCCGATCGCCGGCGAAGGCGTGCTGATCGAACTGGTGCAGGCGCCGCCGGAAGTGACGGCCGCCTTCGCCAAGCTCGCGGGCGCATGAGCGACGCCATCCTGCTCGAGGTTCGCGACGCCGTCGCGACGATCACGCTGAATCGTCCGCAGGCGCTCAACGCGCTGAACCACGAGATGGCGCGCGCCTTGCGCGACGCCGCCGAGCGTGTCGAAGCCGACGCGTCGGTGCGCGCCGTCGTGGTGCGCGGCGCCGGCCCTCATTTCATGGCCGGCGGCGACATCAAGAGCTTCGATGCGATGCTCAAGATGCCCGAACAAGAGCGGCTCGCCGACTTCGAGGCGATCATCGGGATGGTGCACGATGCGGTCGTCCGGCTGCGGCGCATGGAGAAGCCGGTGGTCGCGGCGGTGCAGGGGGCGGTCGCGGGCTTCGGGCTGTCGCTCATGAACGCCTGCGATCTTGCCGTTGCCGCCGACAACGCCTACTTCACGCTCGCCTATTGCCATCTCGGCACCAGTCCTGATGGCGGCGCCACCTGGGGCCTGCCGCGGCTGGTCGGCCTCAAGCAGGCGATGGAAATCGCGCTGCTCGGCGACCGCTTCGATGCCCGGCGTGCGCTGGAGTTGGGCCTCGTCAATCGCGTCGTGCCGGTCGATGCGTTGGAGACGGAAACGCTGGATCTGGCGCAACGACTTGCAGCAGGGCCTACTGCCGCTTATGCGAAGACCAAGCGGCTGCTCAACGAATCGGGGAATCGGTCGCTGGTCGAGCAGTTGCAGGCCGAGCAGGACAACTTTGCCGCATCGACGCTGACGGAAGATTTCGCCGAGGGCGTGCATGCGTTTGTCGAGAAGCGGAAGGCTCGGTTTCGCGGCTGTTGATTTTTTGGTTGCGAGGCGCTGGGGTGCGCTCGGGCCGACGGGGTGCCCTGCTGCGCTCCGTGTCCCCCGGCGGACAAAGGCGAAATTCGTCCGCCTCCTCCTTTACCTACGCGCAGCAGGGCACCCCATCTGCCCGGCGAGCAGCCGTACGAGCGTCGACGCGTCAAACCACTGGGGCGTCTAGCCGAGGGTGGCGGGTGGTGGTCGTCGCGGAGGTAAAGGAGGAGGCGGACGCCGTATCGATCTTGTCCGCCGGGGGACACGAAGCGGCGACGACCACCCGTTGCCCTCGGCGGGTCGAAGCTACCCGTGGTCGGTGGCTCGCAAGCCCCCGAAGTTCTCGTCACCGACCCTAATGCGCCCCTGCCCCGAACCGAATCCCCTGCGCCAGCGGCAGCGTTGTCCCCCAATTGACCGTGCTCGTCTGCCGCCGCATGTAGTTCTTCCACGCATCCGACCCGGCCTCCCGCCCGCCGCCGGTTTCCTTCTCGCCGCCGAATGCGCCGCCGATCTCCGCGCCCGAAGTGCCGACATTGACATTCGCGAGTCCGCAGTCGCTGCCGACGGCCGAGAGGAAGCGCTCGGCATGGCGCATGTCGAGGGTGAACAATGAAGACGACAATCCCTGCCGCACGGCGTTGTTGAGCGCCAGGGCCTCATCGAAGTCGCGGTAGCGCATCACGTAGAGGATGGGCGCGAAGGTTTCGCGTTGCACCGAAGGCCAGACGTTGTCGGCGCGCATGAGCGTGGGCGCGACGAAGTGGCCATTGCGCATCAGCCGGCTGCCGCCCGCCAGCACCTGACCGCCGAGCGAGCGCGTCTCGGTGACGGCGGCGTTGAAGGCTTCGACCGCGCGCTGGTCGATCAGCGGGCCGACTAGCGTGGCCGGGTCGAGCGGGTCGCCGATGCGGATCTGCGCATAGGCCTCGACGAGCCGCTCGGCCATTTCCTCGAAGCGCGATTCGTGGACGATCAGTCGGCGCGTCGTCGTGCAACGCTGGCCAGCAGTGCCCACGGCGCCGAACACGACGGCCGGGAGTGCGAGGTCGAGGTCGGCGGATTCATCGACGATGACGGCATTGTTGCCCGAGCACTCGAGCAGGCAGCGCCCGAATCTGCCGGCTACCGTCTGCGAAACCTGGCGCCCCACGTTCGACGAGCCGGTGAAGGAGACCAGCGCGATGCGCGGGTCGGCCGCCAGGCGCGAGCCGGCGGCCGTCTCGTCGGAGATGAACAGCGTGAACACGCCCTCGGCACCGTGGCGCACGGCGATTCGGTCGACGATGCGCTGGATGGCGATGGCGGTCAGGGCGGCCTTCGGGCTCGGTTTCCAGATCACGGTGTCGCCGCAGACGGCGGCGATAAAGGCGTTCCAGGCCCATACGGCGGCGGGGAAGTTGAAGGCGGTGACCACGCCGACGACGCCGAGCGGATGCCACTGCTCCATCAGTCGATGCTGCGGCCGTTCGGAAGCGAGCGTGAGGCCGTAGAGTTGCCGCGACAGGCCGAGCGCGAAATCGGCGATGTCGATCATCTCCTGCACTTCGCCGTCGGCTTCGGCCTTGATCTTGCCGACGTCGGCGGCGATCAGGGTGCCGAGGTCGTCCTTCTGGCGGCGCAGCTCCTCGCCCACTTCGCGGATGAACTGCCCGCGCGCGGGCGCCGGCACCTCGCGCCAGCGCCGCTGCGCGTGCTCGGCGGCCGCCACCACGGTTTCGTAATCATGCGCGGTGCCGCGCCCGACGCGGCCGAGCGGCTTGGCGAGCGTCGGATTCTCATCGACGAAGGATGCGCTCGCGCGCACCCAGTGGCCATCGCCGGTGGCGGCGGCGAGGTTGGTCTCGGTTAGGCCAAGACGGGACAGAACGGCTTCGGCGAGCGCTTCGTGCGACATGCGACACCTCGTTTCCCAAGCCGGCGTCATGCCGGCATACTCCCTCACAGGATAGTCGCTGCATGCGGGAGCAGGACGGGTCCGAAACGAAAACGGCGGGCCGCAGCCCGCCGTTTCGCCCGGTCCGAACGGACTACTTGAAGCCGATGATGGCCTGGTCGACCGCGAGGCTTTCGCCCGGCGTCGCCAGCAGCTTGTCGACGACGCAGTCGCGCTCGGCCTTGAGCACGTTCTCCATCTTCATGGCTTCGATCTTCGCCAGCACTTCGCCGGCCTTGACCTCCTGGCCCGGCGCGACGGCGATGGCCGTCAGCAGGCCCGGCATCGGCGAGAGCAGGAACTTGGAGGTGTCGGGCGGCGCCTTGTGCGGCATCAGGGCGTGCAGTTCGGCCACGCGCGCCGTCTCCACCATCACATCGGCCTGGGTGCCCCAGTGGAACAGGCGATAGCGCAGCCCGTGACGCTCGACCTGCATGCAGAACGGCTCGCCGTCGAACGTGCCCTCGTAGAGATACTGCCCGAACTGCCAGTCCGAGCGCACGGCGTGCGTCTTGCCGGCGAAGGAAACGTCCCAGCCGCCTGGAGCGGCCTTGACCGTCACCTCGTGCTGGCCGGCGCCGATCATGACGACGAAGTCGTCGCCCGGCTTGTACTCGTGGCCCGGCATCTGGCCCTCGATCAGCGCATTGCGCGTCAGGTACTGGCGATGGATCGCGGCCGCGACGCAGACCAGCATCTCGGGCGCGTCGTGCACCACGTCGGCGGCGTTGAAGCCCTTCGGATACTCCTCGCCGATGAGCCCGGTGTTGAAGTTGCCGGAGACGAAGCGCGGGTTCTTCATCAGCGCCGCCTGGAAGGCGATGTTCGACGAAACGCCGCGGATGACGAAGCCGTTGAGCGCGTCGCGCATGCGGGCGATCGCCTGGTCGCGCGTGGCGCCGTGCACGATCAGCTTGGCGATCATCGAGTCGTAGAACATCGAGATCTCGCCGCCTTCGTAGACGCCGGTGTCGACGCGCACGCCGCCGGCGCCGGTGATCGGCTCCGCCGCCACCATCGTCTGCGCCGGCGGCTGGAACTTCACCAGGCGGCCGGTCGACGGCAGGAAGTTGCGGAACGGGTCTTCGGCGTTGATGCGGCACTCCATCGCCCAGCCGTTGAGCTTCACGTCCTTCTGCGCGAACGGCAGCTTCTCGCCGGCCGCGACGCGGATCATCAGCTCGACGAGGTCCAGCCCGGTAATGCACTCGGTCACCGGGTGCTCGACCTGGAGCCGCGTGTTCATCTCGAGGAAGTAGAACTGCTTGTCCTTGCCGCCGACGACGAACTCGACCGTGCCGGCCGACTGGTACTTCACGGCCTTGGCGAGCGCGACCGCCTGCTCGCCCATGGCCTTGCGCGTCTGGGCGTCGAGGAAGGGCGACGGCGCCTCTTCGATCACCTTCTGGTGGCGGCGCTGGATCGAGCATTCGCGCTCATGCAGATACACGCAGTTGCCGTGGGCATCGCCGATCAGCTGGATCTCGATATGGCGCGGCTCCTCGACGTACTTCTCGATGAAGATGCGGTCGTCGCCGAAGGCGTTCTTCGCCTCGGTCTTGCACGAGGCGAAACCCTCGTGCGCTTCCTTGTCGTTGAAGGCGACGCGCAGGCCCTTGCCGCCGCCGCCGGCGGAGGCCTTGATCATCACGGGATAGCCGATGCCCTTGGCGATCTCGACGGCCTGCTCGGGCGTGTCGATGGCGTCGTTGTAGCCGGGGATCACATTGACCTTGGCTTCCAGCGCCAGCTTCTTCGAGGCGATCTTGTCGCCCATGGCCGCGACCGAGTAGTGCTTCGGGCCGATGAAGACGATGCCCTGCTCTTCGAGCGTGCGCGAGAACGCCTCGTTCTCGGAGAGGAAGCCGTAGCCCGGATGCACGGCTTCGGCCCCCGTCTGCTTGCAGGCCGCGATGATCTTCTCGGCGACCAGATAGGACTCCTTCGACGCGGCCGGTCCGATGCAAACGGCTTCGTCGGCGAGCGACACATGGAGCGAGTCCTTGTCGGCTTCCGAATACACGGCGACGGTCTGGATGCCCATGCGGCGGGCCGTCTTGATAACGCGGCAGGCAATCTCTCCGCGGTTGGCGATCAGAATTTTCTTGAACATTTTCCTATTCCTCCCCGGCGATCACAGCGGAATGTTGCCGTGCTTGCGCCACGGGTTTTCCAACTTCTTGTTGCGCAGCATGACCAGCGAGCGGCAGATGCGCTTCCTCGTCTCGTGCGGCTGGATGACGTCGTCGATGAAGCCGCGCGCGCCTGCCACGAAGGGATTGGCGAACTTGGCCTTGTACTCGGCTTCGCGCGCGGCCACCTTGGCCGGGTCGCCCTTCTCCTCGCGGAAGATGATCTCGACGGCGCCCTTGGGGCCCATCACCGCGATCTCGGCGGTCGGCCAGGCGAAGTTCACGTCGCCGCGCAGGTGCTTCGAGGCCATGACGTCGTAGGCGCCGCCGTAGGCCTTGCGCGTGATGACGGTGATCTTCGGCACGGTGCACTCGGCGTAGGCGTAGAGCAGCTTGGCGCCGTGCTTGATGATGCCGCCGTATTCCTGCGCGGTGCCCGGCATGAAGCCCGGCACGTCGACGAAGGTGACGATGGGGATGTTGAAGGCGTCGCAGAAGCGCACGAAGCGGCCGGCCTTGATCGAGGACTTGATGTCGAGGCAGCCGGCCATGACCATCGGCTGGTTGGCGACGATGCCGACGGTCTGGCCTTCCATGCGGGCGAAGCCGATGATGATGTTCTTGGCGTGATCGGGCTGCAGCTCGAAGAAGTCGCAGTCGTCCACCGTCTTGATGATGAGTTCCTTGATGTCGTAGGGCTTGTTGGCGTTGTCCGGCACCAGCGTGTCGAGGCTCATGTCGATGCGGTCGGCCGGGTCCGGCGTCGGGCGCACGGGCGGCTTCTCGCGGTTGTTGAGCGGCAGGTAGTTGATGAAACGGCGCAGCATCAAGAGCGCCTCGACGTCGTTCTCGAAGGCGAGGTCGGCGACGCCGGACTTGCTGGTGTGGGTCACCGCGCCGCCCAGTTCCTCGGCCGTCACTTCCTCGTGCGTGACGGTCTTCACCACCTCCGGACCGGTGACGAACATGTAGGAGGTGTCCTTCACCATGAAGATGAAGTCGGTCATCGCCGGGCTATACACGGCGCCGCCGGCGCAGGGGCCCATGATGAGAGAGATCTGCGGGATCACGCCCGAGGCCATCACGTTGCGCTGGAACACGTCGGCATAGCCGCCGAGCGCCGCCACGCCTTCCTGGATGCGCGCGCCACCCGAGTCGTTGAGCCCGATCACCGGCGCGCCGACCTGCATCGCCTTGTCCATGACCTTGCAGATCTTCTCGGCGTGCGCTTCGGAGAGCGCGCCCCCGAACACCGTGAAGTCCTGCGAGAACACGAACACCATGCGGCCGTTGACCGTGCCGTAGCCGGTGACGACGCCGTCGGACGGGATCTTGGTTTCCGCCATGCCGAAATCGTTGCAGCGATGCTCCTTGAACATGTCCCACTCTTCGAAGGTGCCCGGATCGAGCAGCAGTTCGATGCGCTCGCGCGCCGTGAGCTTGCCCTTCTTGTGCTGGGCGTCGATGCGCTTCTGGCCCCCGCCGAGGCGGGCCTGTTCGCGCTTCGCGTCCAGTTGTTCGATGATTTCGTGCATGGGGTTCTCCTGCTTGGTAAAGCGGCTAGAAAAAGCGGTTCAAGAGACCGAGGAGGCGATGGGCCGCCGCGGTGGGAGTGGTTTCGCCGTTCTCGACGGCGGCTGCGAGCGCCGGCAGGGCCGCCCTGACGCCCTGATGGTCGCGGAAGCGGTGGCGCAGGCCCGAGTCGATCAGCTGCCACATCCAGGCCTGCGCTTGGTGGCGCCGGCGCGCCTCGAACTCGCCGGAAGCCGTCATCGTCTTGCGGTAGTTCTCGATCGCCTGCCAGAACTCGGCGATGCCTTCCTTTCTGGCGGCGCTGATCTTGAGCACCGGCGGCTGCCAGTTGGGCGAGGCGGCGTGCAGCATCGAGAGCGCCGAGCGCATCTGCGCGGCGGCCATCTCGGCCGCGCGCGGGTCGATGTCGGCCTTGTTGAAGACGACCAGGTCGGCGAGCTCGACGATGCCCTTCTTGATCGCCTGCAGGTCGTCGCCGGCGTTGGGCAGTTGCAGCAGCACGAAGACGTCCGTCATGCCCGCGACCGCGGTTTCCGACTGACCGACGCCGACGGTTTCGACGATCACCACGTCGAAGCCGGCGGCCTCGCACAGCAGCATCGCCTCGCGCGTCTTCTCCGCCACGCCGCCGAGCGAACCCGATGAGGGCGAAGGCCGGATGAAGGCTTCCTCGCGCTGCGACAGCAGTTCCATGCGCGTCTTGTCGCCGAGGATCGAGCCGCCGGTGACGGAGGACGACGGATCGACGGCCAGCACCGCGACGCGATGGCCGGCTTCGATCAGATGCATGCCGAGCGCTTCGATGAAGGTCGACTTGCCGACGCCGGGCACGCCCGTGATGCCGACGCGGATCGATTTGCCGGCGTCCGGCAGCAGCGCATCGAGCAGCGCGTGCGCGCGTTCCTGGTGGTCGGCGCGCTGCGATTCGATCAGGGTGATGGCCTTGGCGAGCGAACGGCGCTGGCCGGCGCGAACGCCGGCGACGAGCGTCTGATCCTCGGCGGCCAGTTCCTGAACCATTGTTGCCTAGGCGGACGGCGGCAGATGGGCGGCGCGGATGGCGCGCAGCACTTCATGCGCGCATTGCGGGATCGGCGTGCCGGGGCCGAAGATGCCGGCGGCGCCCGCCTGGCGCAGGAAGTCGTAGTCCTGCGCCGGCACCACGCCGCCGACGAACACGACGATGTCGTCGGCGCCCTGGTCCTTGAGCGCCTTCACCAGTTGCGGCACCAGCGTCTTGTGGCCGGCGGCGAGGGTCGACACGCCGATGGCGTGCACGTCGTTCTCGATCGCCTGGCGCGCGGCTTCTTCGGGCGTCTGGAACAGCGGGCCGACGTCGACGTCGAAGCCCAGGTCGGCGAAGGCCGTGGCGACGACCTTGGCGCCGCGGTCATGGCCGTCCTGGCCGAGCTTGGCGACCATCAGGCGCGGGCGGCGGCCTTCGGCGGCGGCGAACTCTTCGATCAGGGTCTTGATTTCGGTCATCGTCGAATCCTCGCCGAAGGCGGCGCCATAGACGCCGGATACCGTCTGGTTGGTGGCGCGGTGGCGGCCGTAGATCTTTTCCAGCGCGTCGGAGATTTCGCCGACCGTGGCGCGCAGGCGCGTTGCCTTGATGGCGAGGTCGAGCAGGTTGCCGCTGCCGTCCTTGGCCGCCTGCGTCAGCGCGTCGAGCGCGGCCTGCACGGCGGCGTTGTCGCGTTCGCCGCGAATCTTTTTCAGCCGCGCGATCTGGCCTTCGCGCACCGCATGGTTGTCGACGTCGAGGATGTCGATGGCGTCCTGCTTCGCCAGCTTGTACTTGTTCACGCCGACGATGGTGTCCTTGCCGGAGTCGATGCGCGCCTGCTTCTCGGCCGCGCACTTCTCGATCTGCAGCTTGGCCCAGCCGGATTCGACGGCATGCGTCATGCCGCCCATGGCTTCGACTTCCTCGATAATCTTCCAGGCGGCGTCGGCCATGTCCTGGGTGAGCTTCTCCATCATGTAGGAGCCGGCCCAGGGATCGACGACGTTGCAGATGTGCGTTTCTTCCTGGATCAGGATCTGGGTGTTGCGGGCGATGCGCGCCGAGAACTCGGTCGGCAGCGCGATGGCTTCGTCGAGCGCGTTGGTGTGCAGCGATTGCGTGCCGCCGAATACCGCGGCCATCGCTTCGATGGCCGTGCGCACGACGTTGTTGTACGGGTCCTGCTCGGTCAGTGACCAGCCGGAGGTCTGGCAGTGCGTGCGCAGCATCATGGACTTCGGGCTCTTGGCGCCGAACTCTTTCATGATGCGCCACCACAGCAACCGCGCGGCGCGCAGCTTGGCGACTTCGAGGTAGAAGTTCATGCCGATGGCGAAGAAGAACGACAGCCGCGGCGCGAAGGCGTCGATGTCGAGGCCCTTCTTCATCGCGGTGCGCACGTACTCCATGCCGTCGGCCAGGGTGAAGGCCAACTCGAGCGTCTGCGTCGCGCCGGCTTCCTGGATGTGATAGCCGGAGATCGAGATCGAATTGAACTTCGGCATGTTCCCGGCCGTGTAGCCGATGATGTCGGCGATGATGCGCATCGACGGCTCGGGCGGGAAGATGTAGGTGTTGCGGACCATGAACTCCTTGAGGATGTCGTTCTGGATGGTCCCCGCCAGTTGCTCCTGCGAAACGCCCTGCTCCTCGGCGGCGACGACGTAGCCGGCGAGCACCGGCAGCACTGCGCCGTTCATGGTCATGGAGACGGAGACCTTGTCGAGCGGAATGCCGTCGAACAGGATCTTCATGTCCTCGACCGAGTCGATCGCCACCCCCGCCTTGCCGACGTCGCCGACGACGCGCGGATGATCGGAGTCGTAGCCGCGGTGGGTGGCCAGGTCGAAGGCCACGGAGACGCCCTGCGCGCCGGCGGCGAGCGCCTTGCGGTAGAAGGCGTTGGATTCCTCGGCGGTGGAGAAGCCGGCGTACTGGCGGATGGTCCACGGCCGCACGGCGTACATCGTGGCCTGCGGGCCGCGCACGAAAGGCTCGAAGCCCGGCAGCGTGTCGGCGAAGGGCAGGCCTTCGGTGTCCGCCCTTGTATATAGCGGCTTCACCACCAGGCCGTCCGGGGTGTTCCAGTTCAGCTTGGCCACGTCGCCTTCGGGGGCTGCCTTGGCGGCGGATTTCGTCCAGCTCTCCAGCGACGGCACGGTCACTTCGGGATACTTGCTCATCGGTCCACTCCTCCGGCTGAAGCCGGACATTATGTCTCTCGCGCTTGACAAGCGCCTGCCCGATATAATACGTTATCCATAATTATGAATGCAAGAGAGACATCCGCCGGCGCCCGCATCGCTCGCACGGCCCTGTACGAAGAGGTCGCCGAACGGCTGCGGCAGCGCATCTACGCGCACGAACTCTCGCCCGGCACCTGGATCGACGAACAGGCGCTGGCGGTCAGTTTCGGCATCTCGCGCACGCCGATGCGCGAGGCCTTGAAAGTGCTGGCGTCCGAAGGCCTGGTGCGCCTCGAGCCGCGCCGCGGCTGCTACGTCGCGGAGCTGTCCGAGCAGGATCTGGACGAGATATTCCCGGTCATGGCCCTGCTGGAAGGCCGGGTCGCGTTCGAGGCCGCGAAGAAGGCGACCGCAGCCGACATTGAATACCTGGCCGCCATCCACGAGCAGCTCGAGTGCCACGCTGCCGCCAACGATGCCGACCGTTTCTTCGAGGCCAACCAGCAGTTCCACGGGGCGCTGCAGGAAATCGCCGGCAATCGCTGGCTCAAGCAGATGATCGACGACGCGCGCAAGGTGATCAAGCTGACGCGCCGCGACTCGCTGCGCCTCGAGGGCCGCCTCAAGCAGTCGTTGGCCGAACATCGCGCCATCCTCGCCGCCCTGAAAAGCCGCGATGCCGACGCCGCGGGACGCGCCATGCATGACCATCTGCTCTCCGGGCGGGCCGCGGTTGCCAAGCTGCAGTCGGCTCGCTGACGCCTGTCTTACAAACAAAATCCGCCTTATCCCCCCATCAAGAAGCTTCAACCACCGCTCGCAACGCCGCTGACAGAATCCCTCTTCAACGTATAACTAAGAGGAGATTTGCAATGGCAGAACAGAGCAGCTGGCAGTTGCAGCCCGGCGTCAAGCTCGCGCCCGAGACGGCCGAAGACGTCGCCAAGATCGCCTGCGCCCTGAAGTCTCTTTCCGTGTACGCCGGTCTCGTGATCGAGCGTGAAGACTGCCCCGCCGACCTGCAGCAGATCGTCGACGACGGCGTGAAAGCGATCGGCAAGATCTTCGTTTGGTAAGTCGGCAACTCAGCAGGTAATCAGGAGGAGACTAGAAAATGGCCCACGTCGTCGTTCTCGGCGCCGGTATCGGCGGACTCACCGCCGCCTATGACATGAAAGAGCAACTGCGGCCGAGCGACAAGCTCACCGTCATTGCCGAAAACCCCTACTTCCAATTCACGCCCTCGAATCCCTGGGTTGCCGTTGGCTGGCGCACCCGCGAGGACATCACGATGGACCTCAAGCCCCATCTCGAGAAGAAGGGCATCAATCTCGTCACGACGCCGGCCAAGCGCCTGCATGCCGAGAAGAACCAGATCGAGCTGCTCGACGGCAAGACCGTCGACTACGACTATCTGATCATCGCCACCGGCCCCAAGCTGGCCTTCGACGAGGTCGCCGGCTCGGGCCCCAACGGCGGCCATACGCACTCGATCTGCACGGTGAACCATGCCGTCGAGACCTCGCAGAGCTGGGCCGGCTTCGTCAATGACCCCGGCCACATCGTCGTCGGCGCCATGCAGGGGGCTTCCTGCTACGGCCCTGCCTACGAGTTCGCGCTGATCATGGACGCCGACCTGCGCAAGCGCAAGATCCGCAGCAAGGTGCCGATGACCTTCGTCACCGCCGAACCCTACATCGGCCACCTCGGCCTGGGCGGCGTCGGCGACTCCAAGGGCATGCTGGAGTCGGTGCTGCGCGAAAAGCACATCAAGTGGATCTGCAATGCCAAGGTCACCAAGGTCGAGCAAGGCAAGATGACCGTCGCCGAGCACAACGACGACGGTTCGGTGAAGAAGGAGCACGAGCTGCCCTTCAAGTTCTCGATGATGCTGCCGGCCTTCAAGGGTGTCGACGCCGTGTTCGGCATCGAAGGCCTGACCAATCCGCGCGGCTTCATCGTGATCGACGAGTTCCAGCGCAACCCGAAGTTCAAGAACGTGTACTCGGTGGGCGTCTGCGTCGCGATCCCGCCGGTCGAAGCCACCCCGATCCCCGTCGGCGCGCCGAAGACCGGCTACATGATCGAGACGATGGTCACCGCCACGGTGCACAACATCCGCAACGCCATCGACGGCAAGGAGCCGGACCAGAAGGCGACGTGGAACGCGGTCTGCCTGGCCGACTTCGGCGACACCGGCGCCGCCTTCGTGGCGCTGCCGCAGATCCCGCCGCGCAACGTCAACTGGTTCAAGAAGGGCAAGTGGGTGCACCTCGCCAAGGTCGGCTTCGAGAAGTACTTCATGCGCAAGATGAAGAAGGGCGACACGGAGCCGGTGTTCGAGCGCTACATCCTCAAGATGCTCGGCATCGAGCGCCTGAAGTAAGCCTTCAGGTGCCGCCGCGGGGGCGCTAGCCGGCGCGATTGCCGGTGCGGCGCCCCCGTTTCACGTCAAGCGTAGCCATGCGATCAATCCGCTTCGTCCTCGGCGCCATCGTCGTCGTCGTCAACGTCTTCGTCTGCGCGCTGCTGCTCTACGGCCTCGACGCGGACCGCGAGCAGTTGGAGCGCGAGGTTGCGACCAACGTGGAGAACCTCGCGCTGTTGCTCGACCAGACCGTCGCCGCCTCGGCTGACCGCATCGATCTCGCCCTGCGCGACATCTCCGAGGAGCTGACGGATCACCTGGCGCGTCGCGGCAAGCTCGACGACCGCGAGGTGAATGAGCTGCTCGCCTCATGGCAGCAAAAGCTCTCGCCGGTCATCGGGCTGCGCGTGTCGGACGCCAGCGGCCGGGTGCGCTACGGCAAGGGCGTCACGTCCGCTGCCTATGTGAGCTATGCCGACCGCGAGTTCTTCGCGGTCCACCGCGACAAGCCGGGCGCCGGCCTGGCGGTCTCAAACCCGGTCGTCGGCCGCCTGTCGAACGAACGCGTCATCCCGTTCACGCGCCGCTACGAATCGCCCGACGGCGGCTTCGCCGGCGTCATCGCGGCGGCCGTCCCCGTCTCGTATTTCGAGCGACTGCTCTCCGGCCTCGATCTCGGCCCGCACGGCGTCGCCCTGCTGCGCGACGCGGACACGGCGCTGATCGTGCGCCACCCGGCGGACTCCGACCCGGCCCAGCAGCCGGGAGCCAAGACCTTCTCGAAGGAGCTGGCCGAGATCATCGCTTCCGGCGCGACGGCAAAGACCTACCACACCGCGCGCACCGCCGACGGCATCGAGCGGATGAACACCTACCGCCGCCTCTCGGCAGTGCCCTTCCACCTCGTCGCCGGACGGGCCACCGACGACTACCTCGCCGAGTGGCGCCGGGCCGTGGTCAAGGATGCGACGCTGGCGAGCCTGTTCCTCATCGTCACGACCGGCCTGGCATGGCTGCTGTGGCGTTCGATCGCCCTGGGCGAGCGCGCCAACGCGCGCAGCCGCATCCTGCTGCAGCACGCCAGCGACGGCATCCACATCCTCGACACCGACGGCAGGCTGATCGAGGCGAGCGACTCCTTCTGCCGCATGCTCGGCTACACGCGCGCCGAAGCGCTCGGCATGGACGTGAGCCGCTGGGACGCCAAGCTGCCGCGCGAGAAGATCGTCCGCGACCTCGCTGAATGGACGTCGGCGGGACACGTCGCGACCCTGGAGACCGTGCACCGCCGCAAGGACGGCAGCACTTTCGACGTCGAGATCACCACCTATCCGGTGGATCTGGGCGGCCAGATGGTGGTGTTCGCGTCATCGCGGGACATCAGCGAGCGCAAGCGCGCCGACGAGGAGCGGCGCATTGCGGCGGTCGCCTTCGAATCGCGCCATGGCATGGTGGTGACCGATGCCGCGAGCAACATCGTGCGCGTCAATCGCACCTTCACCGAGCTGACGGGCTTCGAGCCGCACGAAGTCGTGGGCCGGACGCCCAAGATGCTGAAGTCAGGCCGCCACGATCAGGCCTTCTATCGCGAGATGTGGCGGGCGATCCAGCAGGACGGCTGCTGGCAGGGCGAGATATGGAATCGCCGCAAGAACGGCGAGATCTACCCCGAGTGGCTGACGATCACCGCCGTGCGCGACGCCCAGCAGGCGATCACCCACTACGTCGCCAGCTTCTGGGACATCAGCCGCCGCATCGAAGACGAGATGGAGATCCGCAACCTGGCCTTCTTCGACCCGCTCACCGGGCTCGCCAACCGCAGGCTGCTGAGCGACCGGCTCCAGCATGCCTTCGCGAAAAGCTCGCGCAGCAGCAACTGGGGCGCCGTGCTGTTCATCGATCTCGACCACTTCAAGGACCTCAACGACCAGCTTGGCCACGCCTCCGGCGACAAGCTGCTGGAACTGGCCGCAGACCGCCTGCGCGTGAACGTGCGCGAAGGCGACACGGTGGCGCGCTTCGGCGGCGACGAGTTCGTGGTGCTGCTCGAGGATCTCGATCCCGCTCGCGAAGGCGCTGCGGCGAAGGCGCAGGCCATCGCGGAAAAGCTATGCACGGCGCTGGCTGTTCCCTATCGGATCGGTGCCGCACGCGCCGAAGAGTGGCGCTGCACCGCCAGCGTCGGGAGTGCCTTGTTCCAGGGCAGCGAGGCCGACGTGGACCAGGTGCTGGCGCGCGCCGACCGTGCGCTCTACGTCGCCAAGGGCGGCGGGCGCAACCGCGTGTACCTGGGTTGAGCGCGGCCGGCGAGGATCACACGGGCTGGGGAATGCGGAAACGCAGTTCGTAGGCGATGCGCGCCGCCAGTTGATCGAGGAGGGGCTCGGGCGCCGCAGGCGCGACGCTTGCCATCAGGTCGTGAAGGTGGTCGCGTTCGGCCAGCAGTTCGCTGGCGCTGGCATCGCGCAAGAAGCGTTCGACCTCGGTGCGGTCTTTGATGTTGGCCACCATGATCGTTCTCCTTTCACTTCCCGAGCTGGTAACTGGTTAACGGCCGCGCGGAGAGAAGGTTGAGCGGTCGTCTCGGGTACACGACGTGCAGCATCTTTCGTGCCGTGCCGAACGGGTGGAAACGCGGGTACGAAGGCCTGTGAAACGGCGGGAAAGCGCCGACCGCACGGCAATTCCTGCCGTGCCGCGCGCCTAGCTTCGCCGCTTGCGCGATCGCTTCTGCTCGTCGTAGAGCCCGTGCCGGCGGTGCCAGTCCTCGAGCGACTCGGCCGGCCACAGGGCGCACCGGACGTGGCCCTTTCCCTGCGGCACATCGACCCAGTCGGGGGCGAACTCCAGCGCTGCCTCGACCACCTCGGGCGGCTTCGGCAAGGGCGTGTCGATCGCCGACGCATGCGGGTGTACGAGCTCCGGCCAGCGCGGGTCCCACAGCCAGAGCGGACTGCCGCACTCGAGGCAGAAGCGCCGTTCCGCCGGCGAGCGGCGCGCGCGCTGCCCGGGCTCGCGGAGGATCGCGTGGTAGGTGCCCAGATGCTTCGCCCCGCGCACGCGCAAGGTCGCGAAATCGCCGCCCAGATTGATGCCGTAGCCGCCGCTGCCGGCCGTCTTGCGGCATATCGAGCAGTGGCAGTGCATGAACGGATAGGGGGAGGGGGCGTCGAGGCTGAACTTCACCGCGCCGCAGTGGCAGGAGCCTTCTAGGTGCATGGTTGTCTCCTCATGGGTTGGGTGGGGGAAGGGCAGCCATTGCGTTCGTCGCGCTCGGGCCGACGGGGTGCCCTGCTGCGCTCCGTGTCCCCCGGCGGACAAAGGCGAGAATCGTCCGCCTCCTCCTTTACCTACGCGCAGCAGGGCACCCCATCGGCCCGGCGAGCAACCGTACGAGAGACGAAGCCCCACACCCAAGCGTGAGCCGAGGGTGGCGGGTGGTCGTCGACGCGTAGGTAAAGGAGGAGGCGGACGCCTTTTCGATCTTGTCCGCCGGGGGACACGAAGCGGCGACGACCACCCGTCGCCCTCGGCGGTCCGAAGGCACCAGCGTGCACCGCAACGTAACCACAGCACCATTGTCGCTCACTGCACCGGGCGATCGACCCCATTCACCGCACCGACCGATAGGCCCCCGCCCGTTCCCGCTTGGCCAGCACGATCTGCCACAACTGCCCGCGACGCGAGCGGAAGTAGCCTGCGCAGCCATGCAGGTAGTACTTCCACAGCCGGTAGAAGCGGTTGCCGTACTTCGCCGCTAGCTGCGGCCAGGCGCGCTCGAAGTTGGTCCACCAGGCCATCAGCGTGCGATCGTAATCCGGTCCGAAGTTGTGCCAGTCCTCGACCAGGAAGCGGCCCTCGACCGCCGTCGTGATTTCCGCGGCCGATGGCAGCTGGCTGTTGGGGAAGATGTATTTCTCCAGCCAGGGATCCTGGCCGCGCACGGTGACGTGGCTGCCGATCGTGTGCAGCAGGAACAGGCCGTCAGGCTCGAGCACGCGCTCGGCCGTGGCGAAGTAGCGGTCGTAGTTCTTGGCGCCGACGTGCTCGAACATGCCCACCGAGACGAGCTTGTCGAAGCGGCCATCGAGGTCGCGGTAGTCCATCAGCTCGATGCGCACGGGCAGCCCGGCGCAGCGCTGGCGCGCGAGCTTCTGCTGTTCCTCCGACACCGTGATGCCGACCACTTCGACGCCGTAATGCTCGGCGGCGTGGCGGGCCAGGCCGCCCCAGCCGGCGCCGATGTCCAGCAGGCGTTCGCCGGGCTTGAGCTCGAGCTTGCGGCAGATCATGTCGAGCTTCTGCCGCTGCGCCTCCTCGAGCGTCGCGGCGCGGTGCCAGTAGGCGCAGGAGTAGGTCATGCTGGTGTCGAGCATGGCCTCGAAGACGTCGTTGCCGATGTCGTAGTGGCGCT
>JBLNBJ010000039.1:0-5690 GCA_050259835.1 Ignavibacteria bacterium
GGGTGCCCTGCTGCGCGTAGGTAAAGGAGGAGGCGGACGATTCTAAGTTCTTGTCCGCCGGGGGGCGTAGGCAGGGTTTCGCGGAGCACTGCTCCGCGCTGCCGAAGCCGGCTCGCTGTGCAAAGCGAGCCGTGGGCCGCGAAGCGGCGGAGCGCAGCAGGGCACCCCGTCGGCCAGAGCGCGCTCAGACGTCTCGCAGCCCCTATCCCGACAGCTTTTTCTTGAGCAGATCGTTGACCTGCTGTGGATTCGCCTTGCCCTTGGCCGCCTTCATCACCTGGCCGACCAGCGCGTTGAAGGCCTTCTCCTTGCCGGCGCGGAATTCCTCGACCGATTTCTGGTTGGCCGCCAGCACTTCGTCGACCATCTTCTCGATGGCGCCGCTGTCGCTGATCTGCTTCAAGCCCTTCGCCTCGATGACCGCGTCGGCGTCCTTGCCTTCGCCGGCCCAGAGCGCGTCGAAGACCTCACGGCCGATCTTGTTGGAAATCGTGTTGTCGGCAATGCGTTTCACGATGCCGGCGAGTTGCGCCGCAGATACTGGCGCTGCGCCGACCTCCAGGCCTTCCTTGTTGAGCCGCGCGGCGACTTCGCCCATCACCCAGTTGGCGCAGGTCTTGGCATTGGCGGCACCTGCCGCCGAGACGCAGTCCTCGAAGTAGTGCGCCGTGTCCAGCGTCGACGTCAGCGTGGCTGCGTCGTAGGCGGAAAGGCCGAAGTCCCGCTCGAAGCGCGCCTTCATGGCGCCCGGCAGTTCGGGCATGCCGCGCTTCACTTCCTCGATCCACGCCGACTTGATCTCGAGCGGCAGCAGGTCGGGGTCCGGGAAGTAACGGTAGTCCTGCGCGTCCTCCTTCGAGCGCATGGCGCGCGTCTCGCCGGTGTCGGGGTTGAACAGCACCGTGGCCTGCTGGATCTTGCGGCCTTCCTCGATTTCGTTGATCTGCCACTGGATCTCGTACTCGATCGCCTGCTGCAGGAAGCGGAAGGAATTGAGGTTCTTGATCTCGCGGCGCGTGCCGAGCGGGGCGCCCGGGCGGCGCACGGAGACGTTGGCGTCGCAGCGGAAGGAGCCTTCCTGCATGTTGCCGTCGCAGATGCCGATCCAGGTCACCAGCGAATGCAGCGCCTTGGCGTACGCCACCGCCTCGGCGGCCGAGCGCATGTCGGGCTCGGTCACGATCTCGAGCAGCGGCGTGCCGGCGCGGTTGAGGTCGATGCCGGTCTTGCCGTGGAAATCCTCGTGCAGCGACTTGCCGGCGTCCTCCTCGAGGTGGGCGCGCGTCAGGCGCACGGTCTTTTCCTCTTCGCCGACGCGGATGGCGACGTTGCCGCCCTGCACGACGGGGATCTCGAACTGGCTGATCTGGTAGCCCTTCGGCAGGTCGGGGTAGAAGTAGTTCTTGCGCGCGAACACCGAGCGCGGCGCGATGGTGGCGCCGACCGCCAGGCCGAACTTGATCGCGCAGACCACCGCTTCGCGGTTGAGCACCGGCAGCACGCCGGGCAGGGCGATGTCGATCGCGCAGGCCTGGGCGTTGGGCGCGGCGCCGAACGCCGTGGCGGCGCCGGAGAAGATCTTCGACTGGGTTTGCAGCTGGGCGTGTGTTTCCAGCCCGATGACGACTTCCCACTGACTCATAGAAACTCTTTCACGAACACTTGCCCGTGCGGGCATCGACCAGGATCGGCCACAGATAATCGAAGGAATCGCCGCTGCATTGCGTGCTGCAATCGCGGAAGGCGACGGTGACGCGGCCCTGCTGCTCCCAAAGGCGCACCACGCAATGCGCGTCGCCCGCCATTTCGAGCGCTACCGGCCGGCGCGCCGCCTGCTGGAAGTCCTTGAGGTCGAAGCGGCAGCTGCCGCGCTTCGGGATGCTGACTTCGGCATGGAAGCGGCGCACGGCGTCGTCCCGCACCTGCAGGTCGAGCTGCCCGCCGTAGCCGGTCGGGTCCTTGAACCTGCAGCGCGTCTTCACGTTGAGCGGGCGGTCCGGCAGCGGCGCGAGCTTGCGGTTCGCCAGGTGCTTCAAGGGCTGCGATTCGATGAGTTTGGGCGCGGGCTCCGGAGCGCGCACCTCGGGCGCCGGTGGCGCCGGCTCGGGTGCCGCGCAGCCCGCGAGGGCGGCAGTCGCTCCCCAGATCATCGTGCGCCGCAGTCGGCCCATCTCAGTCCTTGCTGGACGTGCACAGCATGGTCGACTCGCCTTCGAGCACGGTCTTGCCGGCCACCGTGCAGACGGCGTCGAGGATCACGCGCTTCTTCTCGACGAACACCTCGCGCACCGTGACGGTCGCCGTCACCGTGTCGCCGATGCGCACCGGCGCCTTGAACTTGAGCGTCTGGCCCAGATAGATGGTGCCGGGGCCGGGCAGCTTGTTGGCGAGCACGGCGGAGATGAATCCCGCCGTCAGCATGCCGTGGGCGATGCGGCCGCCGAACATCGTCGTCTTGGCATACTCCTCGTTGAGGTGCACGGCGTTGATGTCGCACGACACGCCGGCGTACATCAGGATGTCGGCCTCGGTAACCGTCTTCGAGAAACTCGCCGACATGCCGGGCTGCAGGTCTTCGATGTCGTAGCCCTGAACCTTGTTCATCTTCTCTCTCCCTCAGCAAATGGCGGCGCGAACGCCGTCCCAGAAAGCGATGCGCGCCTCCATCGCCTGGCGCGCGGCGGCCAGCGCCTCGGCTACCTTGGCCGGGTCGTCGCCGCACAGCGATTCGAGCAGCCGCAGCGACATCGGCGCGTGGAAATCCTCGTCGAGGCGGATGTGGCGCTCGAGGTAGTAGTGGAAGCGCGGCGCCTTGTTGGCGTCGTAGCCCATGCGCGCGAGCAGCGCGCGGAACATCGGCGGGATGATGTGCTCGCGGCCGAGCGCCAGCGCGGCGCCGATCACATGCGGCTTGCCGGTACTGATGAAGCCGAAGGTGGTCTTCATGAACCGGCGCGCCGGCTCGGGAATGTCGGCCCCGACCAGCGCGGCGTCGATGCCCTCGCGGCGCACGGCATCGAGGAAGGCCAGCGGGCGCTTGGTGTCGCAGCCGACATCGGCCATCGCCAGCAGGTAGAGCTCGAAGTGGCTTGCATAGCCCTTCTCGCCGTTCGGCCCCGGCGCCTCGTCGGTCTCTTCCTCGAGCACCAGCTCGTTGATGAAACGGCGCAGCATGGGATCGCCCAGCGGCATCCAGGGCGCGCCGGCCGGCGCGACGAGGTGCTGGAGCAGCTTGAGCAGCGACATGAAGTCCCACACCGAGTACACATGGTGGGACATGAAGGCGCGCAGGGCCTCGATGTCGTTGACCGCCTGGTAGACGGGGTGACTGTCGAGACGGCTGCGCGGTTCCTGCAGCGAGGAAAGATCGAGTGCCATGGCGGTCCTCAGAGAGCAGGGCAACGGCGATGCCAGTCGGTCGCCAGTTGGTACTGGTGCGCGACGCCCAGCATGCGCGCCTCGTCGAACCAGCCGCCGATCAGCTGCAGGCCGACGGGCAATCCGGCGGCGTCGAAGCCGCAGGGGATCGACATGCCGGGCAGGCCGGCGAGGTTGACGGCGATGGTGTAGATGTCGGACAGGTACATCTGCACCGGATCGGCCGCCTTCTCGCCGAGACGGAACGCCGTCGACGGGCTGGTCGGCCCCATGATCACGTCGCAATCCTTGAAGGCGGCGGCGAAGTCGGCCGCGATCAGCCGGCGGATCTTCTGCGCCTGCAGGTAGTAGGCATCGTAGTAGCCGTGGGAGAGCACGTAGGTGCCGACGAGGATGCGGCGCTTGACCTCGTCGCCGAAGCCCTCGGCGCGGCTCTTGCAGTACATGTCGTTGAGGTCGCCGTATTCGGCGGCGCGATGGCCGTAGCGCACGCCATCGAAGCGCGACAGGTTCGACGAGGCTTCGGCCGGCGCGATCACGTAGTAGGCGGGCACCGAAAGGCCGGAGTTCGGCAGGCCGACGTCCACCGTGGTGGCGCCCAGCTTGCGGTACTCGGCGAGCGCCGCCTCGACGGCGGCCCGCACGTCGTCGCTCATGCCGGCGCCGAAGAACTCCTTGGGCAGGCCGATGCGCAGGCCGGCGAGCGGCTTGCTGAGGTCGCGCGTGTAGTCTTCCGCCGCGCGCTCGAGCGAGGTCGAGTCGCGCGCATCGAAGCCGGCCATGGCGTTGAGCAGCAGCGCGCAATCTTCCGCGCTGGCCGCCATCGGGCCGCCCTGGTCAAGCGACGAGGCGAAGGCGATCATGCCGTAGCGCGAGACGACGCCGTAGGTCGGCTTGAGTCCGGTGAAGCCGCACAGCGCAGCCGGCTGGCGGATGGAGCCGCCGGTGTCGGTACCGGTCGCGGCTGGGGCCAGACGCGCGGCGATCGCGGCAGCCGAACCGCCCGAGGAGCCGCCGGGCACGCGCTCGAGATCCCAGGGGTTCTTCACCGGGCCGAAGTACGAGGTCTCGTTCGACGAGCCCATGGCGAACTCGTCCATGTTGCACTTGCCGAGCGTGACCATGCCCGCCGTTTTGAACTTTTCGACGACGGCGGCGTCGTAAGGCGCGATGAAATTTTCCAGCATCTTGGAGCCGCAAGTCGTCTTCCAGCCCTCGGCGCAGAAGATGTCCTTGTGAGCGAGCGGCACTCCCAGCAACGGCCCGTTCTCCCCGGCTGCGCGGCGCGCGTCGGCTTCCCGCGCCATTCCCAGCGTCTTCTCGCGGTCCACCGTGACGAAGGCGTTGAGGCTCGGGTTGAGCTTCTCGATGCGGTCGAGGAACAGCGTCGCGAGTTCGACGGCGGAAATCTTCTTTTCCGCCAGCGCGGCGCTCAGTTGCTTAAGCGAGGAACGGATCATTTCATCTTCCTCGCGCAGCGAGGACCAATCAGTCGCCCCCGCCTCGGGGCGGGGGTCGGGGGGTGGGGGGGCACTATGGAAATGATCGAATGAAATTCGATCATTCGATCACCTTCGGCACCAGATACAGGCCGGCTTCGGTCTCGGGCGCGATCGCCTGGAAATCGGCATGGCGGTCGGACTCGGTGACGCGGTCTTCGCGCAGGCGCTGGACCACGTCCACGGCATGGCTCATGGGCGCGATGCCGGTCGTGTCGACCGATTGCAGTTGCTCGACGAAACCCAGAATTCCATTCAGTTGGCCGCGGGTGCGCTCGACCTCGTCGGCAGAAACGTCGATGCGCGCGAGGCGGGCGATACGCCGCACGTCGTCGGGGGAAAGAGACATAAAGGGGATACCGAAAGAGGCTTCTTGCGAAAGCGCGATAGGGTATCATAGGCCCATTTCTTGCCAAAGCCGCCCGTACCGGGGGCTGCGGCGCTTTACCACTTATTCGGAATAATCGATGTTCGGCTTCCTGCGCTCCTATTTCTCCAACGATCTGGCCATCGACCTCGGCACCGCGAACACGCTGATCTACGTGCGCGGCAAAGGCATCGTGCTCGACGAACCTTCCGTCGTCGCGATCCGCACCGAAGGCGGTCCCAACGCCAAGAAGACGATCCAGGCGGTCGGCCACGCCGCCAAGCAGATGCTCGGCAAGACGCCCGGCAACATCACGGCGATCCGGCCGATGAAGGACGGCGTCATCGCCGACTTCACCGTCACCGAGCAGATGCTCAAGCAGTTCATCAAGCGCGTGCACGACTCGCGCCTGTTCAGCCCCAGCCCGCGCATCATCATCTGCGTGC
>JBLNBJ010000040.1:0-8559 GCA_050259835.1 Ignavibacteria bacterium
CAACATCCAGATGACGGTGAAGCTGATCGCCCCGATCGCCATGGAAGAAGGCCTGCGCTTCGCCATCCGCGAAGGCGGCCGCACTGTCGGCGCCGGCGTGGTCGCGAAGGTCATCGAATAACCGGAGAACAAGACATGCGGGGGCGGTGTCCAGGTGGACGCCGCCCTTTGTAGTCTCTGCCGCAGGGGTATAGCTCAATTGGCAGAGCGGCGGTCTCCAAAACCGCAGGTTGGGGGTTCGATTCCCTCTGCCCCTGCCACCGATCAACGATGATCAAACGGGATTCTCAGATTTAGATGGCCGATAAGCTCAAATTCGCCGCGGCGCTCCTGCTCCTGATCGCCGGCATCGCGGGCTTCTACCTGCTCGGCGACCAGCCCATGATCCTGCGCGTGCTGTCGGTGCTCGCCGGTCTGGGCGCGGCCTTCGCCGTCGCCTGGTTCACTGAGCCCGGTCAGCGCTTCTTCGCCTTCGGACGCGAAGCCACGGCGGAAACCAAGAAGGTGGTCTGGCCAACCCGCAAGGAAACCTTGCAGACGACCGGGGCCGTGTTCGCCTTCGTCATCGTCATGGCGCTGTTCCTCTGGATCGCCGACAAGGGCCTCGAGTGGGTGCTTTACGACCTCGTTCTGGGCTGGAAGAAATCATGACAAAACGCTGGTACGTCGTTCACGCCTACTCGGGCTTCGAGAAGTCGGTGCAGCGCGCGCTGATCGAGCGCATCGCGCGCGCCGGCATGCAGGACAAGTTCGGCCAGATCCTCGTTCCCGTCGAGGAAGTCGTCGAGATGAAGGGCGGTCAGAAGAGCATCTCCGAGCGCAAGTTCTTCCCCGGCTACGTGCTGGTGGAAATGGAGATGGACGACGACAGCTGGCACCTGGTCAAGAGCACGGCCAAGGTGACGGGCTTCGTCGGCGGCACGGCGACCAAGCCGACCCCGATTTCCGAGAAGGAAGTCGAGAAGATCATGCACCAGATGCAGGAGGGCGTCGAAAAGCCGCGTCCCAAGGTGCTGTTCGAGGCCGGCGAGCTGGTGCGCGTCAAGGATGGCCCCTTCACCGACTTCAACGGCACGGTCGAGGAAGTCAACTACGAGAAGTCGCGCCTGCGCGTTTCGGTCACGATTTTCGGCCGCGCCACGCCGGTGGAACTGGAGTTCTCGCAGGTCGAGAAGGCTTAAGGATTCAACACCGGCGCCGCAGCGGTCCTGCGGCAAAGAGGAGCGTCAGTAGATTTCAGTGAAGGCTAATGATCGCGAAGCGGTCGTTATGCCGGAACTACAACCGAAAGCGCGCTACCACTCACTGAAAGGAAGCCATCATGGCAAAGAAGATCGTCGGCTACATCAAGCTGCAAGTGCCGGCGGGCAAGGCGAACCCCTCGCCCCCGATCGGCCCCGCGCTCGGCCAGCGCGGCCTCAACATCATGGAATTCTGCAAGGCGTTCAACGCCAAGACCCAGGGCATGGAGCCCGGTCTGCCGATCCCCGTGGTGATCACCGCCTTCGCGGACAAGTCCTTCACGTTCATCATGAAGACGCCGCCCGCGACCATCCTGATCAAGAAGGCGGCCAACATCCAGAAGGGCAGCCCGAAGCCGCATACCGACAAGGTCGGCAAGATCACCCGCGCGCAAGCCGAGGAAATCGCCAAGACCAAGATGCCCGACCTCACCGCCGCCGACATGGACGCCGCGGTGCGCACGATCGCCGGCAGCGCCCGCAGCATGGGCATCACCGTGGAGGGCCTCTAAATGGCACAGCATTCCAAGCGCGTTAAGGCCGTCCGCGCCAAGGTCGACCGCAACAAGAACTATCCGCTCGCCGAAGCCCTGGCGCTGGTGAAGGAAAACGCCACCGCCAAGTTCGACGAGTCGATCGACATCGCCGTGAACCTCGGCATCGACGCCAAGAAGTCCGACCAGCTGGTGCGCGGCTCCGTCGTGCTGCCGGCCGGCACCGGCAAGACCGTGCGCGTCGCCGTGTTCGCCCAGGGCGCCAAGGCCGAGGAAGCCAAGGCCGCGGGCGCCGACATCGTCGGCTTCGACGACCTCGCCGCCACCGTCAAGGGCGGCACCATGGATTTCGACATCTGCATCGCCACGCCGGACGCCATGAAGGTGGTCGGCCAGCTCGGCCAGATCCTCGGCCCGCGCGGCCTGATGCCGAACCCGAAGGTCGGCACCGTCACCATGGACGTCACCAACGCAGTCAAGAACGCCAAGGCCGGCCAGGTGCAGTACCGCACCGACAAGGGCGGCATCATCCAATGCACGGTCGGCCGTGCCTCCTTCACCGTCGAAGCGCTGCAGCAGAACGTAAGCGCCCTCATCGACGCGCTGAACAAGGCCAAGCCGGCGGCCGCCAAGGGCCAATACCTGAAGAAGCTGTCCGTGTCGTCCACCATGGGCGCCGGCGTTCGCATCGATCAGGCCAGCCTGGCGGCGCAGCAGTAAGAACTTTGGGCCGCCGCGCCGCCCGCAATACCGGGGAGGCGCGGCGGGTTGTCAAAGACCGTAGGCATTCGCGAGGATTTAATCGGGCAGGTCCGTACGACTGCAAGGCCTACGCAGATGGCGTTACCCGAAAACAGGATTTGTGGTTCCTGAATGAAGGTCGCCGTTTTTGCTCCAGAACAGCGGAGCGCATTAACTAGGAGTTGACCTTGGGTCTCAATCTCGAAGAGAAGAAGGCGGTAGTTGCCGAAGTCTCCGCGAAAGTGGCGGAAGCGTCGGCGATCATCGTCGCTGAGTACCGTGGTCTGGAAGTGGGCAACGTCACCACCCTGCGCGCGCAAGCCCGCAAGGAAGGTGTGTACCTGCGCGTGCTGAAAAACACGCTCGTTCGTCGCGCCGTCGCCGGCACGCCGTTCGAGGGTCTCCAAGGGCAGATGGTCGGTCCGCTGATCTACGGTATCTCCAAGGATCCCGTGGCGGCCGCCAAGGTGCTCAACGAGTTCGCCAAGAGCAACGACAAGCTCGTGATCAAGGGCGGCGCGATGGCCAATTACGTCATGGACGCCGCCGGCGTCAAGGCGCTGGCCTCCATGCCGAGCCGCGAAGAGCTGCTGTCGAAGCTGTTGGGCACGATGCAGGCCCCGATCGCCCAGTTCGTCCGCACCCTCAACGAAGTCCCGACCAAGTTCGTCCGGGGCCTCGCCGCAGTGCGCGACCAGAAGCAGGCTGCGTAATTCAGATTCAACGAAACCATTCATTCATTCAGGAGTCACACCATGGCTGTTAGCAAAGCTGAAATCCTCGATGCCATCGCCGGCATGACCGTTCTCGAGCTGTCCGAACTGATCAAGGAAATGGAAGAGAAGTTCGGCGTGTCCGCCGCTGCCGCGGCTGTCGCCGTTGCCGCTCCCGCCGCCGCTGGCGGTGGTGCCGCCGCCGCCGAAGAGAAGACCGAGTTCACGGTCGTTCTGGCTGCCGCCGGCGAGAAGAAGGTCGAAGTCATCAAGGTGGTGCGTGCCGCCACCGGCCTGGGCCTCAAGGAAGCCAAGGATCTGGTCGACGGCGCTCCGAAGCCCGTCAAGGAAGGCATCGCCAAGGCCGACGCCGAAGCCCTCAAGAAGCAGCTCGAGGACGCCGGCGCCAAGGTCGAAGTCAAGTAAGCGTTTTTTGCACGTCAGGCAGGCGGCCTTTGGGCCGCCTGCCTTTTCCCTTTCCAAAGGGGCAAAAAACAGCGGCCGGATGACCGACCCCTGTTTTTTGAATCCTGATAGCCGGAGCGAACATGGCCTACTCGTACACCGAGAAAAAGCGCATCCGCAAGAGCTTTGCCAAGCGGGCGAACGTCCTCGACGTCCCCTTCCTGCTGGCGACGCAGCTTGACTCCTACACCCAGTTCCTGCAGGTGGACGTGCCCCCGTCCGCGCGCCGCAACCAGGGTCTGGAAGCAGCGTTCACCTCGATCTTCCCGATCGTGTCCCATTCCGGCAATGCGAAGCTGGAGTTCGTCGAGTACCGCCTCGGCGAGCCGGCCTTCGACGTCAAGGAATGCCAGCAGCGCGGCCTGACGTTCGCCAGCCCGCTGCGCGCCAAGGTGCGCCTGGTCATCCTCGATCGCGAAAGCAACAACGAGAAGGTCAAGGAAGTGAAGGAACAAGAGGTCTACATGGGCGAGATCCCGCTCATGACCACGACCGGTTCCTTCGTCATCAACGGCACCGAGCGCGTCATTGTTTCCCAGCTGCACCGTTCGCCGGGCGTGTTCTTCGAGCACGATCGCGGCAAGACGCACAGTTCGGGCAAGCTGCTGTTCTCGGCGCGCATCATTCCCTATCGCGGCTCCTGGCTGGACTTCGAGTTCGACCCGAAGGACCTGCTGTACTTCCGCGTCGACCGCCGCCGCAAGATGCCGGTGACGATCCTGCTCAAGGCGATCGGCCTGACGCCCGAGCAGATCCTCGCCACCTTCTACGAATTCGACCACTTCCATCTGTCGAAGAAGGGCGTCCAGTTCGAAATCGTGCCGGAGCGCCTGCGCGGCGAACTGGCGCGCTTCGACTTCATGGACAAGGCCGGCAAGGTCATCATCCCGAAAGACAAGCGCATCACGGCGAAGCACATCCGCGACCTCGCCGAAGCCGGCATCAAGAAGATCTACGTTCCCGACGAATTCGTGCTCGGCCGCGTGCTCGGCCATAACGTCGTCGATCCCGAGACCGGCGAGATCCTGGCGCAGGCCAACGACGAGATTACGGAAAGCCTGCTCGCCAAGCTGACCGAGTCGGGCATTACCGACCTCAACACGCTCTACGTCAACGAAATCGACCGCGGCCCCTACATCTCTTCCACGCTGCGCGCGGACGAGACGGCCGACCAGTGGGCGGCCCGCGTCGCCATCTATCGCATGATGCGCCCGGGCGAACCGCCGACGGAAGACGCGGTGGAAACGCTGTTCCACGGCCTGTTCTACTCGGAAGAGCGCTACGACCTCTCCGCGGTCGGCCGCATGAAGTTCAACCGCCGCGTCGGCCGTGAAGAGCTGATCGGCGCCGCCACGCTGTCGAACGACGACATCCTCGACGTCATCCGCATCCTGGTCGAGCTGCGCAACGGGCGCGGCGAGATCGACGACATCGACCACCTCGGCAACCGCCGCGTGCGCTCGGTGGGCGAACTGGCCGAGAACCAGTTCCGCGCCGGCCTCGTGCGCGTCGAGCGCGCCGTCAAGGAGCGCCTGAACCAGGCCGAGAGCGACAACCTGATGCCGCACGACCTGATCAACGCCAAGCCGATCTCGGCCGCGATCAAGGAGTTCTTCGGCTCGTCGCAGCTGTCGCAGTTCATGGACCAGACCAACCCGCTGTCCGAGATCACGCACAAGCGCCGCGTCTCGGCCCTGGGCCCGGGCGGCCTGACGCGCGAACGCGCCGGCTTCGAAGTGCGCGACGTGCATCCGACCCACTACGGCCGCGTCTGCCCGATCGAAACGCCGGAAGGCCCGAACATCGGCCTGATCAACTCGCTGGCGCTCTATGCGCGCACCAACGAGTACGGCTTCATGGAAACGCCGTACATCAAGGTCGAGAACGGCCACGTCACCGACCAGATCGAGTACCTGTCGGCGATCGAGGAAGGCAACTTCATCATCGCCCAGGCGAACGCGACCCTGGACAAGAAGGGCAAGCTGCAGGACGAACTGGTGTCGTGCCGCTTCAAGGGTGAATTCGAGCTGAAGGGCCCGGAAGAAGTCCAGTACATGGACGTGGCGCCGGGCCAGATCGTCTCGGTCGCCGCCTCGCTGATCCCGTTCCTCGAGCACGACGACGCGAACCGCGCGCTGATGGGCGCCAACATGCAGCGTCAGGCCGTGCCCTGCCTGCGGCCCGAGAAGGCCGTGGTCGGCACCGGCATCGAGCGCACCGTGGCCGTCGACTCCGGCACGGCGGTGCAGGCGCTGCGCGGCGGCGTGGTCGATTACATCGATGCCAACCGCATCGTGGTGCGCGTCAATGACAACGAGACCGTGCCGGGCGAAGTCGGCGTCGACATCTACAACCTGACCAAGTACACGCGTTCCAACCAGAACACCAACATCAACCAGCGTCCGGTGGTGAAGGTCGGCGACATCATCGCCAAGGGCGACGTGGTGGCCGACGGCGCCTCCACCGACCTCGGCGAACTGGCGCTGGGCCAGAACATGCTGGTCGCGTTCATGCCCTGGAACGGCTACAACTTCGAGGACTCGATCCTGATCTCCGAGCGCGTCGTCGCCGACGACCGCTTCACGTCGGTGCATATCGAGGAGCTCACCGTCGTCGCCCGCGACACCAAGCTGGGCGCCGAGGAAATCACGCGCGACATCGCGACCCTGGGTGAGACGCAACTGGGCCGCCTCGACGAATCCGGCATCGTCTATATCGGCGCCGAAGTCGAAGCCGGCGACGTGCTGGTCGGCAAGGTGACGCCGAAGGGCGAAACCCAGCTGACGCCGGAAGAGAAGCTGCTGCGTGCGATCTTCGGCGAGAAGGCCTCCGACGTGAAGGACACCTCGCTGCGCGTGCCCTCCGGCATGACCGGTACGGTGATCGACGTCCAGGTGTTCACCCGCGAAGGCATCGAGCGCGACAAGCGCGCCCAGTCGATCATCGACGACATGCTGAAGGGCTACAAGCAGGACCTGGCCGACCAGATGCGCATCGTCGAGCGCGACACCTTCGCGCGTATCGAAAAGCTGCTGATCAACAAGTCTGCCGCCAAGGGCCCGAAGAAGCTGGCCAAGGGCACCAAGATCACCAAGTCCTACCTCGAGACGCTCGAGCACTACCACTGGTTCGACATCGCGCTGGAGAACGAAGAAGCCCAGCAGCAGCTCGAGAACCTGCGCGACTCCATCGAGCAGACCCGCAAGGACTTCGACGTCGCCTTCGAGGCGAAGAAGAAGAAGCTCACGCAAGGCGACGAGCTGCCCCCTGGCGTGCAGAAGATGGTCAAGGTCTACCTCGCCGTCAAGCGCCGCCTGCAACCGGGCGACAAGATGGCCGGCCGTCACGGCAACAAGGGCGTCGTTTCCAAGATCGTGCCGATCGAGGATATGCCGCACATGGCCGACGGCACCCCGGTCGACGTCGTGCTGAACCCGCTCGGCGTGCCGTCCCGAATGAACATCGGCCAGATTCTCGAGACCCACCTGGGCTGGGCCGCCAAGGGCCTGGGCCGCAAGATCGACGAGATGCTGCGCCAGGAGGCGAATGCCGCCGAAGTGCGCAAGCTGCTCAACAAGATCTATGGCCACGGCAAGGGCGTCGACGACCTCTCGACGGTCAACGACGACGAAATCATGGAGATGGCCGGCAACCTCAAGCTCGGCGTGCCCTTCGCGACGCCGGTGTTCGACGGCGCCAAGGAAGAGGAAATCTCCGCGATGCTCGACCTCGCCTACCCGGACGACGTCGCTGGCAAGCTGCAGCTGACGCCTTCCAAGACGCAGGCCACGCTGTACGACGGCCGCACCGGCGAAGCCTTCGAGCGTCCCGTGACCATCGGCTACATGCACGTGCTGAAACTGCACCACCTGGTTGACGACAAGATGCACGCGCGTTCCACCGGCCCCTACAGCCTGGTCACGCAGCAGCCGCTGGGCGGCAAGGCGCAGTTCGGCGGCCAGCGTTTCGGCGAAATGGAAGTGTGGGCGCTCGAAGCCTACGGCGCTTCCTACACGCTGCAGGAAATGCTCACGGTCAAGTCGGACGACGTCAACGGCCGGACCAAGGTCTACGAAAACATCGTCAAGGGCGAGCACAAGATCGACGCCGGCATGCCGGAGTCCTTCAACGTGCTGGTGAAGGAAATCCGGTCGCTGGGCATCGACATCGACCTGGAACGTTACTGATTCCGGTCTTCCGGATGGAGTGAACTATGAAAAGCCTGTTTGCCGACCTGTTCAAGCAAAACCTCCCCACCGAGGAAGAGTTCGACGCGATCACCATCGCGCTGGCCTCGCCGGAGAAGATCCGTTCCTGGTCCTACGGCGAAGTGAAGAAGCCGGAGACCATCAACTACCGCACCTTCAAGCCCGAGCGCGACGGCCTCTTCTGCGCCAAGATCTTCGGCCCGGTGAAGGACTACGAGTGCCTGTGCGGCAAGTACAAGCGCTTGAAGCATCGCGGCGTCATTTGCGAGAAGTGCGGCGTCGAAGTCACGCAAGCCAAGGTGCGCCGCGAACGCATGGGCCACATCGAACTGGCCTCGCCGACCGCGCACATCTGGTTCCTGAAGAGCCTGCCGAGCCGCCTCGGCATGGTGCTCGACATGACCCTGCGCGACATCGAGCGCGTGCTCTACTTCGAAGCCTTCGTCGTGGTCGACCCCGGCATGACGCCGCTGACGCGGGCCCAGTTGCTGACGGAAGACGACTACCTCGCCAAGGTCGAAGAGTACGGCGATGAGTTCTCCGCCGTCATGGGCGCCGAGGGTGTGCGCGAACTGCTGCGCACCATCGACCTGCCGCGCGAAGTGGAAACGCTGCGCCGCGAACTGGAAGCCACCGGTTCCGAAGCCAAGATCAAGAAGTACGCCAAGCGCCTCAAGGTGCTCGAGGGCTTCCTCGC
>JBLNBJ010000041.1:0-5333 GCA_050259835.1 Ignavibacteria bacterium
AACTTTTCCGGCATGGCCGGTTCGCTTGCCAGCGCCTTCTCCAAGATCGGCGTCGCGTTCATCGTCGTGGCGCCGATCCTGGGCTTCATCGGCGTGGCGCTGTCGGGCAGCAACACCTCGACCAACGCGATGTTCGGCGCCTTCCAGGTCATGGTCGGCAAGCTGCTCGGCTTCCCGCCGCTGCTGCTGCCGACGCTCAACTCCGTGGGCGCGGAAGTCGGCAAGCCGGTCGCGCCGCAGACGGCCAGCGTGGGCGTGGCCACCAGCCGCTTCGTGCGCAACGAAGGCGAGGTGATCCGCCACAACATGGGGTGGACCTTCTTCCTGCTAGGCTACCTGATGCTGATCGGCGTGGGCTTCTACCTGTTCTACGAGAAAGGCATGATGCTGCACTGAGCGCGCCTCGAAGCGGCGGATCTCCGCCAGCGCGTCGGCCAGGCTCATCTCGTCGGCTTCGAGCAGCCGGTCGACCAGGTGCGAGGTCAGCTCTCGGTGGCGCGCCAGCGCCGCCTTCGTCTCGGCGTAGAGCCGCTCGCTCTGCGCCTCCATCACGGCGCGCGTCTCCTCGTCGAGCGGACGCCCGCCGCCGTCCTGCGACAGCGCCCCGAAGTTGAGCCGCGTCTTGCGGTACATGCCCATCTCGGCCACCGCGTGATGCAGCAGCTTCGTCACGCGCGTGATGTCGTTGTGGGCGCCGTTGGTGGTGCCCTCCTCGCCGAAGAACAGTTCCTCGTTCGCCATGCCGCCCAGCAGCACGCGCACGTCGTGCTCCATCTCGGCCTTCGACTTGAGCAGGTTGGCGCCCTGCTTGTGGAACACGAAGCCGAGCGCGTTGTTGCGCGGGTTGGCCTTGAGCGAGATCTTGATGGTCTTCATGTCGGCCAGGATGCGGTTCCAGTCGCCTTCCGCCAGCCGGCGCTCGCGCTCGAAGTCCACCAGGAAGTGCCCCCACTCGTGCACCGCGATGATGCGCCGGTCACGCTCGCGCTCTTCGGTGGTCTTGGTGTTCACGTTGCCCACCATGACGCGCTCGGCCGCCTGCATCAGCGTGCCGGTGCCGATCATTTCGCCGGCCTGCACCGCCTGGATGCCCGCCTGGTTGACGATGGTCTCGATGTCGGCCGGACTGCGGCCCTCGGTGATCTCCACGAGGTGGCGCAGGTCGAGCTGGGGCAGCACCTTGCCGGCGCGCTGGTCGAGGTAGTGGCGCACGATGGTGAGCCGCTCGTCGCGGTTCGGCATGCGGAAATCCACCTTCATCTGGAAGCGGCGCAGCATGGCCTCGTCCATCGCCATGGTCTCGCTGTTGAAGTTGCTGGCGACGATCCAGATGATCTCGGTCTCGTTGCGGCTGCGCACGCCGTCGAGCAGCGCCAGCAGCGTGTTCGCGGTGTCGTCGTCGAACTTGCGGCGACCGCCGCGCTTCATGAAGAGATCCTGCGCCTCGTCCAGGAAGACGATGCAGCGGCGGCGTCGCTTCGCCATGGCGACGATGCGCGACAGCGTCGACGAGCCGCCGGCGACGAAGCCGGTCTCCAGGTTCGCGGCCGAATGGAACAGGATCGGCAGGCCCAACTCCTTCGCCAGGTAGCTCGCCAGCTTGGTCTTGCCGGTGCCCGCCGGGCCGCTGAACATCACGTTGAAGGGCTTGCGGATGCCGTACTCGGCGTATTCGGCGCGGCGCTGGTACTGGTCCTTGATCTGCGCCACCTCGGCCTTGATGTCGTCCATGCCGACCAGTTCGTCGAGCGAACCCTGGATCTGTCCCGGCTCGATGAATTTGAGCGACTTGAACTGCCCTTTGAACTGGACGAACAGGAACACCAGCAGGCCGATGGCGAGCGCGCCCGAGAGCGCCGCACTGACATCGGCTTTCCAGGCATCCTTCTCGGATTGCGGACGCGCATTGGCGAAGCGCTGGTCGAGACGCTCGAACAACTCGGCCGCCGCCGGGCTCAGTTCGCCGCGCGGGATGAACTCGATGCGGTCGCCCCACGGCGCCGCGGCGGCGCGCTCGCCGAGCATCTTCATTTCTGTCTCGCTCGGGTACCACGCATACTGGCGGCCCATCGACTCGACCAGCACGACCTGCTCCGTGGGCGCAGCCGCGGAGCGCTCGTAGACCACGGTGATGCGGTCGACGGGCTGCGTGCCGAGGAAGCGCAGCACCGGGCCGCTGCCGAACACCACCGGAAGCTTGTCGTTGAAGCGCCAGAGGCCGGCGCTCGGCGTTTCCGCCGCGCTCATGGCGCGCACTTCGTCCTCGAGCCGCGCCTGCTTGCGCACCAGCGAGAACGAGTACAGCGCGGTGAGCGGCACCAGCACCGCGAGCACCACCAGCGCTAGCCTGAGCGGCGTCGGCTGGGTGGCAAACCAATCCTGCAGGCGGGCGGCGGACTTCTTGGCGGCGAACCACAGGCTTGCGGCCCGGGCGCCGGGGGACTTCAAGGAATAGGACATGAATGCGGCGCGCCGGCCAAAAACTCGCAAACGTACGACGCCGGCGCGGCCGCTAGCTTACCCCGGTTGACGGCGCGCAGGTGAGCGATATGACTGCGCCGCCAGAGGGGCCATTCGCCCGTTCAGGCCAACGCCGCCGCCGTCTCCCGCGGCGTTGCCACAGCCGCATCCGCGGCACCGCCCGCCCGCTCGCGCCACCATTGTTCGAGCTCGCCGATCGGCATGGCGCGTCCCCAGAAGTGCCCCTGCCCCTGGACGCAACCGCTCGATTTGAGGAAGCGCGCCTGGGCGCGCGTCTCCACGCCTTCCGCGAGCGAAGTCATGCCCAGGGCGTCGGCGAGCCGCAGCGCCGAACGGCACACCTTGCGCCCCTGCACGTCGTCGGGCAGCGGCATCACGAAGGCGCGGTCGAGCTTGATCTTGCCGGCCGGAATCTCGCGTATGCGAGCGAGTGTCGACGCGCCCGTGCCGAAATCGTCGATGGCGATGCCGAAGCCGGCGTCGGACAGGTCGGCCACCCAGCGCAGCAGTTCCTGGCTGCTGCGGCCGACGATCGACTCGGTGATCTCGAGCTCGATGTCCTCCGGCTGCAGCCCCTCGTCGCGCACGAGTTCCACGGCGGTGCGCAGGAAGTCGTTCCAGTGCATCTGCGCCGGCGAGACGTTGACCGCCACGCGCGGAATGCCGATGCCTTTGTCGCGCAGGCGCGCGACCGCATGGATCGATTGCCCGAGCATGATCTCGCCGATCTGCCCGATGAGCCCGGCCTCCTCGGCGATCGGAATGAACCGCCCGGGCAATACCTCGTCGCCGGCGTGCTGCCAGCGCGCCAGCGCCTCAGCGCCGATCGGCGCGCCGGTCGACAGGCGCACCTGCGGCTGGAAGTGGGCATGGAAGCCGGGCCCGCCGCGGTCGAGATCGCGCTTCATCTCGCACGCTAGGCGGTAGCGCGAGACTTCCGCCAGCGACTCCTCGTCCTCGAAGGCGACGAGGTCGCAGTGCAGCGCGATGGCGCGCATGAGCGCCAGCCGGGCGGCCACCACGAGGTCGTGCGTCTCCATCCCCTCGCCGGGAAATGCCACCCCGGCGCAGACGCCGGGCGCGCCGACCAGCAGGTCCTGCCACATCGGCTTGAGTTGGTCGAACAGGCAGCGCTGGAATGCGACCACGACCAACGGCCCCCAACTCGCGTACGACAGGTAATCGGCCAGCTGCCCCACGGCCCGCTGCACCTCCGCACACACCGGACGGTCGATGTCGCCGAGCACGATGGCAATGCCGATCTGCACGCGTCGGCTGCGCAGCATCGTGACTTCGCCGAGCAGCCGGCGATAGTCCTCGTTCGGGCGCGGCCCTTCGCTGAGGTCGTACGGCAGCACGGGCCGATGCACGTGGCGCCACTGCTGGGCAAGCCGCCGCAGCGAATGCTTTCTGATGGCGATCATGAAACTCCATCCTTGCAACCGATCCGCCGGTCTAGTCCACGAGGCAGGGTTGTGGCGTGACGCGCGCTTGGCGCGCCATGCGCGGCGCCGCCCAGCGTGCGGGCGCGGGCTCGTCGCCGGGCTGGGGCCGCAGCGCCACGCCGCCGAGCGCCCGCCGGATGTCGTCGGGGCTTCCCAGTCCGCTGTTGGCGGCGGCGAGCGGGTTCATCATGATGCCGAGCAGCTGGCGCGCCTCGCCCTGGCCCATTTCCACCACGACGATGCGCGTGTACTTGGTGATCGGCGTCTTCCTGCTGTTCATGCGGGCCTCGAGGTCGACGACCGGGACCGCCTCGTCGCCCCACAGCACGCCGCCGCAGATGAAGGCCGGCATGCCCGACATCGCGGTCATCGAGTCGCACTCGACGACATCCCGGACATGCAGCCCCTGCCAGGCGAATATCTCCCGGCCGAGGATCAGCGTCAGGTACAGCAGCGACTGCTGGCGGGTGATGGCGGCCATGACGCCCGGCTTGAGTTCTGGTTTCATCTCTCTCCCCTTCCCTTGGTTCAGGCGGCTGCGGCAGGGGCTTCCGCCCGCACCATGCTCGCGACGACGTTGACCTCATCGAGCGACAGCACGCGGTTCATCTCGAGCAGGACGACGAAGTTGCCGTTGACCTTGCCCATGCCGCTGATGAAATCGATGCGCACGCGGGCGCCGAACTCCGGCGGCGGCTCGATCTCCGCGCGCGGGATCTCCAACACCTCGCTGACGGCATCCACCACGATGCCCATCTCGTGGCGTCCGTTTTCCGCGTCGACCTCCACGATCACGATGCAGGTCCGCTTGGTGTTCTCGCGCGGTTCGCGGCCGAAGCGAACCGCCAGGTCGACCACCGGCACAACCGCGCCGCGCAGGTTGATGACGCCGCGGATGAAGGGCGGCGTCATCGGCACCTCGGTCAGGTCGCCGTACTCGATGATTTCGCGCACCGCCAGGATGCCGATCGCGAACATCTCCTCGCCGAGCAGGAAGGTCAGGTACTGCTGCTGCTCCTCGGCTTCCAGCACGGCCTCGCGGACCGTGTGCTGCGCAGCCTGCGCCTTGGTCGCTTGCATTTCCACGGCTTGCATGTCGATCTCCTAGAAGTGCGAGAAGTCGGATTCGCTGACGGCCGCGTGGCCGTTGCCCTTCTTGCCGGTCGACGTCGCCGTCAGGACCGGATTCTTGATCGTCGGCTTGGCGGCCTTGCCGGCGACACGCGCGATCACCTGGGCCGCCTGGTGGTCTGCGCTGCGGCCGGCAATCGTGAAGAAGGCCATCAGCTGCTGCAGGTTGGTCGCCTGGCCGCTCATCTCCTCCGCCGTGGCGGCGAGCTCTTCCGACGCGGAAGCGTTCTGCTGCGTGATCTGCGAGAGCTGGCTCATCGCCATGTTCACCTGCTC
>JBLNBJ010000042.1:0-56408 GCA_050259835.1 Ignavibacteria bacterium
GGCGCAGCGCGAGAATGCCGCCGACCTGATCGGCGGCGTGAACCTCGGCGTCAAGGATCCCTATCTCGCGCGCACGCTGCTCGATCTTTCGCAGACCGCCACGCTCAACGACAGCCTCAAGCTCGCGCGCTCCGTGCTCGGGCAGATCGGGAGCGTCAATGCGCTGCACAAGGGCCAGGTCGAGCAGGCCAGCTTCGCCGTGCTGAAGGCGCCCGACATCCCGTCGATTCTCGTCGAGACCGCCTTCATCTCGAACCCCGAGGAGGAACGGCGCCTCAACGACGAGGCCTACCAGGAGCAGATGGCGGCCGCCATCCTCAAGGGCATCAAGCAGTACTTCGCGAAGAACCCGCCGCTGGCGAAATCGAAGCTCGCCTGAGCGCGCTCAATAGAAAGCGATGAAGGCCGCCACGAGCAGTGCGGCTGCGAGGATCGCGCCCGCAAGGACGAGTTCCGAGCGGCTGCGGCCGGCGTGGACGCTTGCCGGCTGCGGGGGCGTGGTCGGTGCGGCGGTGGCCGCGATCGGTGCGGCAGTAGTTGCGGTCGGTGCATTGGCCGGGCGCGCAATCTTCACGGTGGCGGCGAAGGCGTCGAATTCGCGCTCCATCCCCGTCACGCGGGCCAGCTTCTGGGTTGCCGCGAAGGAATCGAACGACGACGACAGGCCGCGCGCGCCGGAGTCTTCGGCCGCATCGTCTGCGCTCGCCAGCCGCACGCCGCTGTCGGTCCGCGTCGTCGCGGCCGACGCCAGCGCATCGCCGTAGCGGCGCTCGCAATCGCGCAGGTCGGCGGCGAGTTCGGCGGCATCCTGATAGCGGTCGCCGGGCTGCTTCTTCAGCGCGCGCGCCACGATGAGGTCGAGCATCTCGGGCAACGCCGGCTCGAGCCGGCTGGGTGCCGGCGGATCGACGGTCGTCGTCTGGTACATCAGCGATTCCAGGCTGTTGCCGGCGAACGGCGGCTTGCCTGTCAGCATCTCGTAGAGCACGATGCCCAGCGCGAAGATGTCGGCGCGATGGTCGATCGGCTGTCCCAGCACTTGTTCGGGCGCCATGTACTTCGGCGAGCCCAGCAGCACGCCCGTGCGCGTCTTGACGTCCGACTGCTGGATGCGGGCAATGCCGAAGTCGGTGATCTTCGCGGCGCCGCTGGCGAGCACCATGATGTTCGCCGGCTTGATGTCGCGATGGACGATGCCGCGCTGGTGGGCGTAGGCAAGGCCCTCCGCCACCTGGGCCGCGACGGAGATCGCCTGCGCCGGCGGCAGGGCGCGGCCTTCGCTCAGCAGGTCCTTGACCTCGCGCCCCTCGATGAACTCCATCGCCATGTAGGCGAGGTTGTCCGTGCGGCCGAGATCGTAGATCGTGACGATGGCCGGATGATTGAGCGAGCCCGCGGCCTTCGCCTCCTGGTTGAAGCGCGCCTCGTACTCGGCGCGCTCCTCCGGATCGATGGACAGGTTGATGGTCTTGACCGCCACGGTGCGGCCCAGCACGGGGTCGTTCGCGCGATAGACGACGCCCATCGCGCCCCGCCCCAGCTCGGAGACGACTTCGTAGCGTCCGAATTGGCCTGACATGAGCCCCCCTAGCGGCGCCTGCGCCACGCGCGTGGCGCGGATGCGGGCGTCACTTCTTCACCGGCCGCTTGGCCTTCACGCTCCGGAAGACGGGGCCCCAGGTCGGATGCCCGGCTTCGGCCGGTTCGAGTTCCATGGCGGGGTCGGCGTCAAGCGCCTTGCCGAACTCGTCGCGGCAGACGGCCGTCTTGCCCGTGACGCAGCCGATGAAGGCGAGGTACTTGTGGGCCTTGGCCTGCTCGCGCGACGACAGGCCGAGTTCCAGCGCGGACTGCAGGCTCCGGGTGGCCTGCGGATAGCTGCCGTCGGCGTATTCGTCGATGCCGGCCTTCAGTGCGTCGGCGCCCTTGCTCGGCAACAGGTTCGGCATCGAGGCGCAGCCGACCAGCAACAGGGTGAGCGCCGTCATCAACGTCCGTGCAAACATCTTGTGATTCCTCCCGTTAGAACTTGTGTTGGATCCTGGCCTTGCCGCCGGCGGTCGCTTCGACGGTCGTCACGTAGGGCGCGAAGTCCGCATTGCGGACCTCGACGCGATGCGGCCCGGGGCTGAGGGTCAGGGTCTTGAGCGGCGGGCTGACGCCCTTCTTCTGTCCATCCACGAAGACCTCGCCCCACGGCAGGATGGCGAGCTGGACCGAAAACCTGGGCTCGGCCGTCTTCTTCTTCTCGGCCGGCGCGTTGGCGCTCTTCGGCTCTTCCGCCGCTGCTTCGGCCGCCGGGGGCGTCGGCGGCGCGGTCTTGCGCTCCATCCTCAGCAGCAGCGCGGCGCCGATCAACGCCACGGCGGCGGCCGCGGCGACCATCAGCGGCTTGCGGCTGCGGTGCGTGGCGCGGGAAGCGGCAGGCGCGCCGTCCGGCGCCGTCTGCTCGCCCGCCGGGGCTGTGGTTCCGGTTGCAGCGGTCGGCCGGGCGATGCCCGGCGTTCCCGGCGAGATGGCGTAAACCGAATGTTCGCGCACGTGCTTGTCGGTATGCGTGCCCTCGTACTGGAACAGACGCGAGAAGTCCTGCGACAGGCAGGACACGACCTCGTAGTAGGAGCGCGAGACCAGGATGGTGCCGGGATCGGCGAAGCTCATCACGCGCTGCGCCACGTTGATGCCGTCGCCGATGATGTTCATCTGGCCGTTGATGTCGCGGATCAGCCGCACCGGACCCAGGTTGATGCCCATGCGCACCCGCAGCGCCGGCTGCTGTTCCGGACCTTCCGCCGTGATGCCATCGCGCAGCGACATGGCCGCAAACAGGCAGTCTTCGGGGTTGCCGAGGAAGCTGACGGCTGCGCCGTCGCCGGTATCCAGCACGATGCGATCGGCGGCCGCCACGTGCCGCATGGCGTCCAGGAGGAGGGCGTTGAAGCGCTGCTTGAGCGCCAACTGCTCGGTCACCGGCTTCTTCGAGTATTCCACGATGTCGAGGAACAGCACGCTGCAGACGAAGGTCCGATTCGAAGTGTCCGGCATGGGGCGGTCAGGCAGCGGTCGAAATGTCCATGGCCGGATTATCCCATCTCGTCGCGGCATCGGGGCCGCTGCTCTGAAAGCGCGGCGGGGCGGGGCGGCGCGCCGGGGCCGCCTGATATAATTCGACCTTTTCCCCGCCCCACCCAGGCAAAGCGCCCGCAATGTTGGTTTTTCGCACGATTCCCGAACAGGCCCAGTCGCCGACCGTCCTGACGATCGGCAACTTCGACGGCCTGCATCTCGGCCATCGGGCCATGCTCGAGCGGCTGGTGGGCAAGGCGCGCGAACTGGGCTTGCCGGCTTCGGTGATGACCTTCGAGCCGCATCCGCGCGAGGTTTTCGCCCCCGACCAGGCGCCTGCGCGCCTGACCTCGATGCGCGAGAAGCTCAACCTGCTGGAAAGCTGCGGTGTCGACCGTACCTACGTCTGCCGCTTCGATCGTCGCCTGGCGTCGCTGTCGGCCGACGACTTCGTCGGCAAGCTGCTGGTGCGCGGGCTCGCCGCCCGGCACGTCATCATCGGCGACGACTTCCGCTTCGGCAAGGGACGCAGCGGCGACTTCGCCGCGCTCGAGGCGGCCGGCAAGCAGCACGGCTTCAGCTGCGAGGCGATGCACACCGTCGAGGTCGATGGCGAGCGCGTTTCCAGTTCCGCCGTGCGCGACGCGCTGGCGGCCGGCGACCTCGAACACGCGGCCCGCCTGCTCGGGCGGCCCTACGTGATCGCGGGGCGCGTCGTGCATGGCGACAAGATCGGCCGCAAGTACGGCTTCCCGACCGCCAACGTCCAGTTGAAGCGCAAGCGCATGCCGCTCACCGGCGTTTTTGCGGTCATGGTGTCCGGGCTCGACAAGCGCCAGTTGCCCGGCGCCGCCAATCTCGGCGTGCGGCCGACGCTGGCGGCCGGCATGAAGCCGGTGCTTGAGGTGCACCTGTTCGATTTCGACCGCGAGATCTACGGCAGCCACGTCACCGTGCATTTCCTGCACAAGCTGCGCGAAGAGCGCCGCTTCGCCTCGCTCGACGAATTGAGAACCCAGATCGACCGCGACGTCGCGCAGACGCGCGCTTATTTCCTAGGTCAAACCCATGGCTGATTACCGCAAGACGCTCAACATGCCGGACACGCCGTTCCCGATGCGCGGGGACTTGCCCAAGCGCGAACCGGGCTGGGTCCAGCAATGGCAGCAGCGCAACCTCTACAAGCGCATCCGCGCCGCCGCCAAGGGCCGGCCGCGCTTCGTGCTCCACGACGGCCCGCCCTACGCCAACGGCGACATCCACATCGGCCACGCCGTGAACAAGGTGCTCAAGGACATCATCGTCCGCTCCAAGACGCTGGCCGGCTTCGACGCGCCCTACGTGCCGGGCTGGGACTGCCACGGCCTGCCGATCGAGCACCAGATCGAGAAGACGCACGGCAAGCACCTGCCGGCCAACCAGGCGCGCGAGCTCTGCCGCAGCTATGCGCAGGAGCAGGTGGAGCGCCAGAAGAAGGACTTCATCCGCCTGGGCGTGCTGGGCGATTGGGACAACCCGTACCTGACGATGGCCTTCAGGACCGAGGCCGACGAGATCCGCGCGCTCGGCGAGATGTACCGCAAGGGTTATCTATTCAAGGGCCTCAAGCCGGTGAACTGGTGCTTCGACTGCCACTCGGCGCTCGCCGAGGCCGAAGTCGAATACCAGGACAAGAAGTCGCCGGCGATCGACGTCGCCTTCCCGCTCGATGCGTCGGAACGCGGCCGGCTGGCGAGCGCCTTCGGCGTCGCGTCGCTGCCCGACAAGCCGGTCTATGCGGTGATCTGGACCACGACGCCCTGGACGATCCCCGGCAACCAGGCGCTCAACGTCCATCCGGAATTCGTGTACGAACTCGTCGACACCGAGCGCGGCCTGCTGATCCTCGCCGCCGAACTGCGCGCCGCGGCGCTCGAGCGCTACGGTTTGTCCGGCAAGGTGCTTGGCGCCACCCAGGGCATGGCGCTCGACCGCATGCAGTTCCGCCATCCGTTCTACGATCGCGCGTCGACCGTGTTCCTCGGCGACTACCTGACGCTCGACACGGGCACCGGCGTCGTCCATTGCGCGCCGGCCTACGGCGTGGAAGACTTCGACTCCTGCCGCCGTGCGGGCATGAAGAGCGACGACATCCTCACGCCGGTGCAGGGCGACGGCCGCTACGTCGAGAGCCTGCCGTTCTTCGGCGGCCTGAATGTCTGGAAAGCCAATCCGCTGATCGTCGAGAAGATCGCGGAAGTCGGTTGCCTGCTCGCGAGCGGGGAGATCGTCCACAGCTACATGCATTGCTGGCGCCACAAGACGCCGATCATCTATCGCGCCACGACGCAGTGGTTCGCGGGCATGGATCGCCAGCCGGCCGAAGGCGCGCAGACGCTGCGCGACACGGCGCTCGCCGCGGTCGCTGCCACCGAGTTCTTCCCCGCCTGGGGCAAGGCGCGCCTCAACGCGATGATCGCCAACCGCCCCGACTGGTGCGTCTCGCGCCAGCGCAACTGGGGCGTGCCGATCCCCTTCTTCCTGCACAAGGAAACCGGCGAGCCGCATCCCCGCACGCTCGAACTGCTCGAGCAGGTCGCAAAGCGCGTGGAGCAGGGCGGCATCGAAGCCTGGTTCGCGCTCGATGCCGAGGAACTGCTTGGCGCCGAAGCGGCGCAGTACGACAAGATGAACGACACGCTCGACGTCTGGTTCGATTCCGGCACGACGCACTGGAGCGTGATGCGCGGTTCGCACAAGGACGAGTGCGGCTATCCGGCCGACCTCTACCTGGAAGGCTCGGACCAGCACCGCGGCTGGTTCCATTCCTCGCTGCTGACCGGCTGTGCCATCGACGGCCGCGCGCCGTACCAGGGGCTGCTGACGCACGGCTTCGTCGTGGACGGCAAGGGCATGAAGATGTCCAAGTCGAAGGGCAACGTCGTGGCGCCGCAGGAGGTCTCCGACAGCCTGGGCGCGGAGATCCTGCGCCTGTGGGTCGCGGCCACCGACTATTCGGGCGAGCTCTCGATCTCCAAGGAAATCCTGTCGCGCGTCGTCGAGACCTATCGGCGCCTGCGCAACACGCTGCGCTTCCTGCTCGCCAACACCGCGGATTTCGACGCCGCGACGCAGATGCTGCCGGTGTCCGAATGGCTCGAGGCCGATCGCTACGCGCTCGCGCTCACCCGCGCCATGCAGGCGCAAGCCGAAGCCGACTACGGCCGCTACGAGTTCCACAAGATCGTCCAGGCCCTGCAGAACTTCTGTTCCGAAGACCTCGGCGCCTTCTACCTCGACATCCTCAAGGACCGCCTCTACACCACCGCTGCCGACAGCCGTTCGCGCCGTGCCGCGCAGAGCGCGCTCTGGCACATCCTGCAGACGGTGACGAAGCTGATGGCGCCTATCCTCTCCTTCACGGCGGAGGAAATCTGGCAGGTGCTGTCCAAGACGCCCGAGGACAGCGTGATGTTCTCGACCTGGCACAAGCTGCCGGAACAGCAGGGCGAAGCCGAGTTGATCGATCGCTGGACGCGGCTGCGCGAGGTGCGCGCCGATGCGACCAAGGTGCTCGAAGACTTGCGCACGGCCGGCAAGATCGGCTCGTCGCTGCAGGCCGAAGTCGAAATCCGCGCCAGCGGGGCCAAGTATGACCTCCTGGCGTCGCTGGGCGACGACTTGCGCTTCGTGCTGATCTGCTCTAAGACCACGCTGGTGAAGGCGGCGGACGAAGGCGCGGAGGCCATCGTCGCCACGGCCACCGAACATGCCAAGTGCGGGCGCTGCTGGCACTGGCGTGCCGATGTCGGCAAGCACGACCACGCCGCCGAGCATCCGGAATTGTGCGGCCGCTGCGCCTCGAACCTGTTCGGCGCCGGGGAAGCGCGCGAGTTCGCTTGAAACCGGGCTTGCCTCTCTGGCTGGGACTGGCGGGTGCGGTGATGGCGCTCGACCAGGCGAGCAAGGCCTGGGTCGTGGGCGCGTTCCGGCTGTATGAGTCGCTCGCGCTGGCGCCGTTCTTCAACCTCACCTTCGTCTTCAATCCCGGCGCCGCGTTCAGCTTCCTGCGCGATGCCGGCGGCTGGCAGAAGTGGTTCTTCGTGGCTCTGGCCTTCGGCATTTCCGGCTGGCTGGTGGCGACGATTCGCAAGCATGCCGCCGAGCGCCTGCTGCCGACGGCGCTGTCGCTGATCCTCGGCGGCGCGCTGGGCAACGTCGTCGACCGGCTGCGCTACGACGCGGTGGTCGATTTCCTGGATTTCCATTGGGCGGGTGTCCATTTCCCTGCCTTCAACATTGCGGACTCCGCCATCACGGTCGGCGTCGCGCTGATGCTCTGGCAACAACTGACGCAAAAGGAAACCTCGTGAGCGAAACCGTCAAGCCGGACAGCCTGGTCACGCTCCACTACCGGCTCGCGACCGCCGACGATGTTGAGATCGTCAGCACCTTCGGCCACACGCCCGCGACGCTGCAGCTCGGCAGCGGCGAGCTCGCCCCGCCGCTCGAGGCTTGTCTCAGCGGAATGGCGGTGGGAACGCGGCAGACCTTCGCGCTGGCGCCGGAACAGGCCTTCGGGCCGCACAACGCCCAACTGATCCAGCGCCTGCCGCGTGCGGAACTGCCTGCCGGGGGCAAGATCGAACCCCAGGCGCTGGTGGAGTTCGCCGCGCCGGGCGGCGGCAAGTTCACCGGCATGATCCGGGAACTGGACGCCGACTCCGCCCTCATCGATTTCAACCACCCGCTGGCGGGCAAGACGATCCGCTTCGAGGTGGAAGTCGTGGGGATACTGTGATGGAAGTGCTGCTCGCCAATCCGCGCGGTTTCTGCGCCGGCGTCGAACGCGCGATCGGCATCGTCGAGCGCGCGCTCGAGAAGTTCGGCGCGCCGATCTACGTGCGCCACGAGGTGGTGCACAACCGCTACGTGGTCGACAACTTGCGCGCCAAGGGGGCGGTGTTCGTCGAGGAACTCGACGAAGTGCCCGACGGCGCCAATGTGATTTTCAGCGCCCACGGCGTCTCGCAGGCAGTGCGCGCCGAGGCGGAGCGTCGCGGTCTGCGCGTCTTCGACGCCACCTGCCCGTTGGTGACCAAGGTGCATATCGAGGTCGCGCGCATGGGCGAGCAGGGCCGCGAGATCGTGATGATCGGCCACCGCGGCCATCCGGAAGTGGAAGGCACGATGGGCCAGGCGAAGACGGGCATGCATCTGGTCGAGAACGCTGCCGACGTCGGTGCCCTGCAGGTGAAGGACGCTGCCCGGGTGGCCTTCGTGACGCAGACGACGCTTTCCATGGACGATGCGGCCGAGATCGTGACGGCTTTGCAGGCGAGGTTCCCGGACATCGTCGGGCCGCGCAAGGACGACATCTGCTATGCGACCCAGAATCGCCAGGACGCCGTGAAGCGGCTGGCGGAGAAGTGCGACGTGGTCATCGTGGTCGGCTCGCCGAACAGTTCCAACTCCAATCGCCTGCGCGAAGTGGCGGGCAATCGCGGCGTGCGCGCCTACCTCGTCGACAAGGCCGCCGATGTCCAGCCGGCCTGGCTCGAGGGCGTCCGGTGCATCGGCGTGACGGCCGGCGCGTCGGCGCCGGAGGTGCTCGTCTCCGGCGTCGTCGACCGCCTGCGGGAACTCGGTGCCGACGCCGTCACCAGCCTGACCGGCATCGACGAGAACATCGTCTTCCCGCTGCCCAAGGACCTGGCGAAATAGGACTCAGCGCGCCGGCGCCCGGGCGTCGGCGTAGTCCACTTCGATGCGCATCATCACCGCGACGGGGCGACCGTCGCGTTCGCCCGGCGTGAAACGCGAATTCCTGAATCCCGCCATGGCGGCCTGGCCGAACACCTCGGGCAGGTCGCTGCGCTCCACGCGGACGTCGGCCACCGCTCCCCGCGGGTCGATCCACAGCGTCAGCACCAGGCTCCCCGATACCGCCAGCTGCGTGGTTTCCGGCGTGTCCAGTTCGGCCGGTACCAGCGGTTGCGGGCGTTTGCTGAGCTGGTCGGTCGTGTAGAACTCGGGCGCCGCCGCCGGGAGGATGTCGAGCCCGGTGCGCGGAGATGGGGACGCCTGCCGTTCGTCGGCTGACGGGGGGCGCAAGGGCGGCGCCTCACCGGGGGCGGGCAGCACGCGCGCCGTCGCCACTTCGGAGCGCGTGGCGACCAGGGTCGCGGAAAAGGCCGGCATCGCGGCCGGCCGGTTTCCGGCCGGCGTGCCGGACGTGCCCAGGAAAGGCGCCAGGATCGCGACGGCATGCAGCGCAGCCGAGGCGGCCAAGGCGGCAATCAGGCGCCGGCAGGGCGTCCATGCGAGCGGGATCGGGAGCCCCCGCCAGGGCCGGAAGTGACCGTTCATCCTTGAATCGAAGCCGTACGTCGCCCGAACTTTACCCGGTTTGGGCGTCCGCTATGATGGAGGCAATCGGGGATACCTGATCTGTTATCTAGGGGGAGGACTATCGAATGCAACGGGAATCGGGTTTCACGCTGATCGAACTCATGATCGCGGTCGTCATCGTCGCCATCCTTTCGGCGATCGCACTGCCGGCCTACAACGACTACGTGCGGCGCGGCAAGATTCCGGACGCCACCTCGAACCTCGCTACCAAGCGCGTCCAGCAGGAACAGTCGTTTCAGGACAACCGGACCTACGTTGGCGGCACCGGCTGCGCGACGGACACTACGACCAGCCAGTACTTCGATTTCGATTGCCTCGGCACCCGCGTGGGTGCGGTGCCGACCAGCACCACGTATACGATCGAGGCGATCGGCAAGGGCTCCATGGCGGGCTTCGTCTACAGCATCGACCAAAGCAACGGCAAGGCGACGACGGTCACCGGCGTGGCGGGCTGGACCGGCAACGCCAGTTGCTGGGTCACCAACAAGGGCGGAACGTGCTGAACGCCGCCACCCGCGAATCGGGCGTGACGCTGGTCGAGATGCTGATCGGCATGGCGATCGTCGGGTTCGTGCTGCTGATGGGCTTGCCGAACTTCAGCCTCTGGCTGCAGAAGGCCCAGATACGCACCGCCGCAGAAGCCATCGAGAACGGGCTGCAGCTGGCGCGCTCGGAGGCGGTGCGGCAAAACGCGGTGGTCCAGTTCGTGCTCGGCAGCGGAGCGGCATGGAGCGTCGGCTGCGCCAGCGTCACGACGGACTGTCCGGCGACGATCCAGTCGCGCCCGGCAGCCGAAGGCTCGCGCAACGCGGTGGTTACCACGTCCGGCGGACTGACGATGATTGCGTTCAACGGTCTGGGCCGTCTGACGCCGGTGCCGGCTGCGGCAATAGACATCGACGTCACCAACCCGACGGGCGGCGACTGCGTCAGCGCCGCCGGGCCGATGCGCTGCCTGCGCGTGGTGGTGTCCGCGGGCGGCCAGATCCGCATGTGCGATCCGGCGTTCGCCAGCACGGACCCGCGCGGCTGCTGATCCTCATCATGAGAGCGAACCCGTCTCCCGCAGTAAGGCAATCCGGCTCGATGCTGCTGGAGGGCCTGATCGCCATCCTGATCTTTTCGATGGGCATCCTTGCCATCGTCGGCATGCAGGGCGCCGCCGTCAAGGCGTCGAGCGAGGCCAAGTACCGCAGCGACGCGGGCCTTCTGGCCAACCAGTTGATCGGCACGATGTGGGTCAGCGATCGCACGACGGCGTCGCTGCAGACCAGCTTCAACTCACCCGGCGGCGCTGCCTACGCCACCTGGGCAACCGAGGTGCAGAACACGCTGCCGGGCGCGCAGGCGAACCAGCCGACCGTCGTGGTGGACAACGACGGCGTCGTCACCGTCACCGTGTTCTGGCTGGCGCCGAACGAGGCCGCGGGCGCCAATCCGCATCGCTTCGTCGCGATGGCGCAGGTCAAGTAGGAGCGCGTGATGAGGTTTTCCGCCGGCCGAAATCGTTGCCAATCGGGCTTCAGCCTGGTGGAAATCATGGTGGCGGTCGTGATCGGCATGCTCGGCGTCATCGTGATGATGCAGGTCTATGCGTTGTCGGAAGAGCGCAAACGCACGACGACCAGCGGCGGCGACGCGATGACGGAAGGCATCACCGCGCTCTATGCGCTGCAGCGAGACATCCGCCAGGGCGGCTTCGGCTTCGCCAACACCAAGCTGCTGGGCTGCGGCCTCGAATTGCGCAGCGGGGTCACGCTTACGGCCCTGGCGCCGGTGACGATCTATCCGGCCGGCGCTGCGACGCCGCTGATACCGGCGGGGGACGCCGATACCGATGCGCTGCTGGTCGTCTACGGCAACGCCAACGGCTCGCCGCAGGGCGACGGCATCACGACGCAGCCGAGCCAGACGCAGTACGCGATGCAGACCCCGACGGCCTTCTCGGCCAACGACTACGTGGTCGCGGCGCCTGCGACGCGGCCGACACCCTGCAGTCTCCTGCTCGACCGGGTTGGCACCGTGACGAACCCGAACGTAACGGTCGGCACGGGCGTGACCGGCATGACGAACGGGACCTTGTTCAACCTCGGCCAATCGCCCACCGTGGTCGCCTACGCCGTGCGCAACGGCAACCTGACCATGTGCAACTACATGGTGAACGACTGCAGCGCCGCCGCCAACGTGGCCGATACGTCAGTCTGGGTTCCGATCGCGAACAACATCGTCAGCCTGCGCGCGCAATACGGAAAGGACACCACGACGCCTTCGATGGACGGCGTGCTGGATACGTACAACGTTGTGCAGCCGACGTCCGCGTGCACCTGGGCGCGCACGTCGGCGGTGCGTCTGGCGCTGGTCGCCCGCAGCGCCCAGTTCGAGAAGACGGCCGTCACTGCCGTGGCGCCCACGTGGGACGGCTCCGCTGGCGCCGCTATCGACCTCAGCGCGAATGCCGAATGGCAGAACTATCGCTACAAGGTCTATCAGACCGTCGTGCCGCTGCGCAACGTCGCGTGGATGGGAGCGGTGTCGGGATGCTGAACGCACCTTGCTCCTCGTTGCCGCAGCGCCAATCGGGCGTGGTCCTGATGGTCGCGCTGATCGTGCTGATCGCGATGACGCTGGCGGGGCTCGCGCTGGTGAGATCGGTCGATACCGCCAACATGGTGGCCGGCAACCTCGCCTTCCAGCAGGCGGCCACGCACTCCGGCGATGCCGGGGCAGAGAAGGCGATCACCTGGCTGCAAGCCAACAGCGGCGGCTCGACGCTCTGGACCAGCAACCTGCCCGAGGGCTATGCCGCGAACCGGCAGGACCCGGTCGCCGGCCAAACCTGGGACAGCTTCTGGAACAGCGTGCTGGTGCCGGCGGGCCAGGTCGTGGCGCTACCCCAGGACGCGGCGGGGAACACCGTTTCCTACGCAATCCAGCGGCTCTGCAACGCTCCCGGGGATCCGGTCGCCGTGGGCACGGGCTGCGCCCAGATGCAGAACGCGGGCAGCTCGAGCGGCAGCAGCAAGGGCGCTGGCGTCGTCGCCCTCCAATACACGGGCCAGTACTACTACCGCATCACCGTGCGCATTGCCGGGCCGCGCAACACGGTTGGATTCATCCAGACCGTCGTGTCGATGTAGCGCCGCCGAAAGGAGACCGCCATGAAACGTCCGCCGCTGACCCCGTTGCGCCGCGCCGTCGCGCTTTCCCTTGCCGCCTTCGCCGCCCACGCCGGGACGACCGATCTCGCGACGGCGCCGCTCGTCACGTCGCCGACGTCGTCGGTGCTGCCCAACATCCTCTACATCCTCGACGATTCGGGCAGCATGAACTGGGACTTCATGCCGGACTGGGCCTGCGCCTCCTATTCGGCGACCAACAGTTCCTGCAGCAGCACGGGCGAAGACCCGTCGTCGTCCCGCTCCGAGCATCTGTTCCGCAACAGTGCCTACAACGGCGTTTACTACAACCCGGCGATCACCTATTCGCCGCCGACCTACTACACCTCGGCCGGCGTGCTGGACACGACCACTTATCCGAACCTGAACGGACAGTCGAGCACCACCGGCGGCGATGCCAGCGCCACCAGCGCTTCCCCCAACTGGAAGGCCGTCAAGAATGACGGCTACGGCGTGCAGTTCACCGGCACGACCAACCTCACGACGGCGAACAAGTACTTCTACACCTATGTGGCCGGCGAGTGGTGCAACTCGCCGAGCCTGGCTTCCTGCCAAACCACCCGCTCGGGCGCCTACGTCCATCCGGCAACGCTGCGCTGGTGCAACAGTTCAGCCAACAGCACGGCCGCTGCGCCCGCCGCCAATACTTGCCAGGCGATATTCAACTCGGCGGGCGGATACGGCTACACCTGGGCGCGGGCACCGCTGCCCAGCCTGGCGACGATTTCGATCGGCGGGACCCTGAGTTCGACGTCGGTGTCGAGCGTCAAGGTCAACGGGCAGGAGATCCTGTCTGCAACGACGGCGTCCACGTCGAGCGCGAATACCCTGGCGGCGGCGATCGCCTCCAACATCAACAAGTGCACCGTGGCGACGACGGGCACCTGCCAGCTCAGCGGCTACACGGCCTATGCCTCCGGCAGCAACGTCGTGATCGGGGCGCCGAGCAAGATCAGTTACATGCCGACGATCACTTCCAGCGGCGCGATGACTCTGACGGCGACGGCCTTCACGTCGGGCAACGTTCCGGGCACCAGCATGCTCACGGTCATCACGGCGGATCGCGACAGCTATCCCTATCCGGGTACCACGGCCAAGGCCAGCACCCGCACCGACTGTGCCGGTACGACGTGTACCTACAACGAGGAAATGACCAACTACGCCAACTGGTGGGCCTACTACCGGACGCGCATGCAGATGGTCAAGACGGCGGCGAGCCAGTCGTTCGCGTCGATCGGTTCGAACTACCGCGTCGGCTATCTGAGCATCAACAACAATACCGGCAGCGATTTCATCAACCTCGACACTTTCAATGCGGCGAACAAGTACGCCTGGTACACGAAGTTCTTCAGCGCGGACACGGGCAGCAGCACGCCGCTGCGCGTCACGCTGGCGAAGGCGGGGCGGCTGTATGCGGGCAAGCTGAACGGGACGACGCTGAACGGCAGTACCGTCGTCGACCCCATGCAGTACTCCTGCCAGCAGAACTTCACCATTCTGTCGACGGACGGGTACTGGAACGAGAGCAGCACACCGACGCAGGTGAATGGCAGCACGTCCATCGGTAACCAGGACGCGAGCGACGTCCGGCCTTACACGGACGGCGCCACGGTGACGTACAACAAGTCCACGAGCCAGCTGCAGTACAGCCAGACGCAGCTCTCGCAGAGCACCAACCAGATCCAGTCGCGCACCGTGCAGATTCAGAGCAGCACGAGCTATCTGCAGAAGCAGATTACGCAGCTGCAGACGCGGACCAGCACTTTGCAGCAGCAAACGTCGCAGTTGCAGACGCAGACGAGTACGCTGCAGCAACGCACCGGCGTCCTGCAAACGCGGACCTCATCCAACTCCGGCGGCACCTGGTCGGCATGGTCGAACGTCGCGTCGTGTACCTGGGACAACAGCGGCACCAGCAGAAGGCAGTGCCAGTACGTATGGGGAAGCTGGGCGAACGCGGGGAGTTGCTCAAGGAGCTATTCAACCGGAACCTCGGGAACCTGGTCGGGTAACGGTACTGATTGCCAGTACACGGCCTGGTCGGGCTGGACGGGCACGAGCTCCTGCACGGCCGCGCCGCAATCCACCGGGCCGAGCTATACGGTCGCAACGGCGCGGCAGTGCCAGACGGCCGTGACGTCCCCGTTCGCCAACGTCGGGTCATGTACGGTGAATGCGGTGCCGGACGGCAGCGGCAATACGACGCAGTGCCAATATTCGGCCTGGTCCGCCTGGACGGGAACGAGCTCCTGCAGCGCCGTGGCCCAGTCGAGCGGGCCGAACTACACGACCGCGACGGCGCGCGGCTGCCAGAGCGTCGTCACGTCTCCTTTCGCCAATGCGGCTTCGTGCACGACCAATGCCGTGCCGGACGGCAGCGGCAACACCACCGATTGCCAATACACGGGCTGGTCGGCCTGGACCAATGCTGCGTCGTGCACGCCGGCGGCCCAGTCGGGCGGTTCGCCGTATGCGGTGGGCACGGCGGTGCAATGCCGGACGACCGACACCGGCTGGGTCGGTGCGAGCGCCTGCACGCCGGGTACGTCGAACGGCGGCACGGTGACGTGTCAGTCGGTGACCACCGGACCTACTCTGGCCGCAAGCTGCACTCCGCAGACAGCGACGTCCAGCAATTCCTGGGTGCAGATCACCTGCAACAACGCGGTACTGGCGCCCGCGGTCGGCGTCGCCTCCTGCACTCCGGACGCACCCACGGCACTGAACGGCTACGTGTCGACCAACTGCACGACCGTAACGACCGGACCCGCATCGACAAGCACCTGCACGCCGGCTGCCGCTTCGTCGTCCAACAATTACACAACCACCACCTGCGCAGTGGCCAGCACGACGGGCGGGTCGTCGAACACCCTCGCCGACGTCGCCGAGTACTACTACCAGACCGACCTGCGTACGGCGACCCTGAGCAACTGTACCGGCAGCGTCGTACCGCCCGCGTCTACGGGCAACGACGTCTGCTCCAACGACGTTCCGACGAGCGGCCAGGACTCGGCTTCGTGGCAGCACATGACGACCTTCACCCTGGGCCTGGGGGCGTCGGGGTTCATGCAGTACACGCAGAACTACGGCACGGCAACGAGCGGCGACTACTACAGCGTCAAGAACGGGGTCGCGGCCGATCCGGCCAACGGCGTGTGCTCTTGGCAGAGCAGTGGCGTGTGCAACTGGCCGATCCCGACGAGCAATACGCAGACGACGATCGACGACCTCTGGCACGCGGGCGTGAACGGACGCGGCGCCTATTTCAGCGCCGCCAACCCCTCGGCGCTCGCCACCGGATTGAGCGGCGCGCTGGCCGGTGTCAGTGCCCGGCTCGGCGCCTCGGCCGCGGCGACGACCAGCAACCCCAACGTGACCTCGGGCGACAACTTCGTGTTCAGCTCGACCTTCACGACGCAGGAGTGGACGGGGCAACTCTATCGTCAACAGATCGACCTCACCACCGGCACAGTGCCGACCTTCGACGTCAACAACACGTCGACCTACGATTGGGCCGCTCAAGCCCAGCTCGATGGCAACACCTCGCGTACGATCTACACCTACGATGCTTCGGCGGGCGCCGCCGCGAGCAAGCTCAAGACCTTCAGCTGGGCGAACCTGACCGCTGCCGAGCAGGCCTACTTCACGACACCCGCCATCTCGGCGCTGTCCCAGTTCTGCGCGGCCGGCGTGACCTGCCTTTCTGCGGCCGACCAGGTGCTCGCCTCGGGGGCGAACCTGGTCGCCTTCCTGGCTGGCGATCGGACCAATGAAGGAACAGCCACGGATACGGCGAAGTACTACCGCCAACGGACCCACCTGCTCGGCGACATCGTCAATGCCGAAGCCGTCTATGTGAAGACGCCGCTGTTCAGCTATGCGGACGCGGGCTACGCGAGCTTCGTCGCCGCCATGGCTTCGCGCCAGGGCATGGTGTACGCCGCATCCAACGACGGCATGCTGCACGCTTTCAACGCTTCGACCGGCGTGGAGGCCTGGGCCTACGTGCCGGCGCTGGTGCTGCCCAATCTCTACAAGCTTGCCGACAAGAATTACGCAGCCCAGCACCAGTATTTCGCCGACGGCACGCCGGTGGTCGGCGACATCTGCCCGAATGCGCCTTCCTCGACCTGCGATTCGACGCAGTGGCGCACCATCCTCGTCGCCGGCCTCAACCGCGGAGGACGCGGCTACTACGCGCTGGACGTGACGAACCCGGCCGCGCCCAAGCTGCTGTGGGAGTTCACCGACACGAACATGGGCTACACCTACGGCAACCCGGTGATCACCAAGCTCGTCGACGGAACCTGGGTGGTGCTCGTCACGTCGGGCTACAACAACGTCTCGCCGGGCGACGGCGTCGGCCGGCTCTACGTGATCAATGCCGTCACGGGGGCACTCATCCGCTCGATCAGCACGGGCGCCGGAACCGTGGCTACGCCGAGCGGACTTGCGCGCATCAACGCCTGGGTCGACAACGCGATGGCGAACAACACCACTCTGCGCGCCTACGGCGGCGACCTGCTGGGGAATATGTGGCGCTTCGACATCAACGACAACGTCGGCGATGCCGGCTACGAGGCGGAGCGGCTGGTGACGGTGGCGAGCGACGCCGCGGGCGCGACGCCGCAGCCGATCACGGCGAAGCCGGAAATCGGCGAAGTCGGCGGCTATGCCGTGGTGTTCTTCGGCACCGGCCGCTATCTGGGCGCCTCGGACCTCGCCGATACCAGCCTGCAGTCGTTCTATGCCGTCAAGGATCGGCTTGCGACGCCTGCGGTGACGCCTTTCTCGAATCCGCGCAGTTCCGGCTCGGGCTTCATCCGGCAGACGGAGACGAACACCACCTGTCCGACCGGGACGCCGACCACCATCTGCACGACCGGGCAAACTGTGCGAGTCAGCACCAGCAACGCCGTCAATTTCGCCAGCGACAGCGGCTGGTTCCTCGACCTGCCGGACAGCGGCGAGCGCGCCAACACCGATCCGACGCTGGCGCTCGGGACGCTGGGTTTCACGACCAACGTGCCGAACGCAAGCGCCTGCACCGCCGGCGGATACAGCTTCCGTTACTTCCTGGACTACCGCACTGGTGCGGCGGTGTCGACTTCGACCACCCAGGTGGTGTCGGCCAAGCTGGGCAACGCGCTGGCGACCCGGGGCGTGTTCGTGCGGCTGCCGAACAACACGGTGGTGCAGCTGACGCGCATGTCGGAAGGCAGCACCGTCACGTCGAACGTCCCGATCGGCAGCGGCAGCGGGACGCTGCGCCGGGTGTCGTGGCGTGAATTGGTCAACGAGTAGTCCGTGTTTTGGGTATAATGCGCGGCCTCAAGCAGCAGCCACGCCGCTGTAGCTCAGTTGGTAGAGCAGCGCATTCGTAATGCGAAGGTCGCCAGTTCGAATCCGGCCAGCGGCACCAATCATCCAAGGGCAGTCCTGACGGGCTGCCCTTGTCGTTGCGGGGGCAATCATGCAGATCAAGGGCAGCGTATTCGTCGTCACGGGCGGCGCATCGGGTCTTGGCGCCGGGACCGTCCGGCTGCTGGCAGCGGAAGGCGCGAAGGTCGTCATCGCCGACCTCAACCAGGCGGGCGGCGAGGCGCTGGCCGCGGAACTCGGGTCCAACGCGCGCTTTGCGCTGACCAACGTGGCGGACGAGGCGAGCGCCCAGGCGACGATCGCGCTGGCGCTGTCCGAATTCGGCGGGCTGCATGGCCTGGTCAACTGCGCCGGCATCGTCGTCGGCGAGAAGACCATCGGCAAGGAGGGGCCCCACGCCCTGGCGAGCTTCAAGCGCGTGATCGACGTGAATCTGGTCGGCACGTTCAACATGATCCGCCTGGCGGCGGATGCCATGTCGAAGGCCGAGCCGAACCAGGCCGGCGAGCGCGGCGTCATCGTGAACACGGCTTCAGTGGCGGCCTTCGACGGCCAGATGGGCCAGGCCGCCTATGCTGCGTCGAAGGGCGGCATCGTCGGCATGACGCTGCCCATCGCGCGCGATCTGGCGCGCAACGGCATCCGCGTCATGACGATTGCGCCGGGCATCTTCGAGACGCCCATGCTGCTGGGCATGCCGGCCGAAGTGCAGGAGGCGCTCGGCAAGATGGTGCCGTTCCCGTCCAGGCTGGGCAAGCCCGCGGAATACGCGGCGCTTGTGAAGCACATCGCCGAGAACGTCATGCTGAACGGAGAAGTGATTCGCCTCGACGGCGCGATCCGCATGCAGCCGAAATAATTGGCATCGGCTTACCGGGCAGGGGCGCGGAGGAGTATGCTTCCGCGCCTTTGTCGTTATTGGAACGACCGTGTCTGACAGTTGTTACCACTGCGGCCTGCCGATCCCGGCAGCTGCCGATTTCCGGGTCGAGGTCGACGGACAGCCTCGCGACATGTGCTGCGTCGGCTGCCAGGCCGTCGCCCAGGCGATCGTCACCAACGGCCTGCAGGACTACTACCGCCATCGCGATGCCATGCCGGAAAGCCCGCGCGAGGCGCTGCCGCAGGCCTTACAGGAACTCGGCCTGTTCGATCTTCCCGAGGTTCAGCAGAATTTCGTGCGCCCCATCGGCGAGCATGAGCGCGAAGCCGCGCTGATCCTCGAGGGCATCACGTGTGCGGCCTGCGTCTGGCTCAACGAGGCGCACATCGGGCGCCAGCCGGGCGTCACCGCCGTGGACATCAACTACGCGACGCGACGTGCGCGCGTCCGTTGGGACGAGCGCACGACGAAACTGTCGCAGATTCTCGAGGCGGTGGCGGCGATCGGCTATCGCGCGCATCCGTACGACACCGCGAAGCTCGAGGAACTGGCCACCAAGGAGCGCCGCGCGGCGATGTGGCGGCTCTTCGTCGCCGGCTTCGGCATGATGCAGGTGATGATGTATGCGGTGCCGGTGTATCTGGCCGACGAAGGCACGATGACCGCGGACATCGAGCAACTGATGCGCTGGGCGAGCTTGGTGCTGACGCTGCCGGTGATGCTGTATTCCGCCATGCCGTTCTTCACCGGGGCGTGGCGCGACGTGAAATTGGGCCGGGTCGGCATGGATGTGCCGGTGGCGCTGGGCGTCGGCAGCGCCTTCATCGCCAGTTGCTGGGCGACCTTCGTCGCCGGCGGGGAGGTGTACTTCGACTCGGTCACGATGTTCGTGTTCTTCCTGCTGGGCGGCCGCTACCTGGAAATGATGGCGCGGCAGAAGGCCACCCGCGGCGTCGAGGCGATCTCGAAAGCCTTGCCGGCGTTCGCCGAACGCTATCTGAACTATCCGCAGGTGGACACCGAGCGCGTGGCAGTCGCACTGCTCGCGGTCGGCGATGTGCTGCGCGTCAAGCCGGGCGAAACCATCCCTGCAGACGGCGTCGTCGTCGAGGGCGAAAGCAGCGTCGACGAATCGCTGCTGACCGGTGAGAGCCGGCCGGTACCCAAGGGCAGGGGGGCTTCGGTGACGGGCGGCAGCGTCAACGTAGCCAGTCCGCTCAGCTTGCGGGTCGAGCACGTCGGCGAATCGACGCGGCTGGCGGCCATCAAGCGCTTGATGGAGCGTGCGGCGGCGGAAAAGCCGCGCGTCGTGGTCATGGCCGACCGTATCGCCGCGCGCTTCGTCGCCGCTCTGCTGGTGCTGGCCGTCGCGACCGGCCTGTTGTGGTGGTGGCTTGAGCCGGCACGCGCGCTTTGGGTGTTCGTCGCGGTGCTGGTGGTCAGCTGTCCGTGTGCGCTTTCGTTGGCCACGCCTGCGGTGCTCACCGTCGCCACCGGCAGCCTCGCGCGCCGCGGCGTGTTGGTCACGCGCGGCCACGCCATCGAGACCCTGGCGCGCGCGACGCATTTTGTCTTCGACAAGACAGGAACATTGACCGAGGGGCACCCGGTTCTCGTCGAAACACGCGTCGCAGGAACCATGACCGCTGAAGAGGCGGTATGCCTCGCCGCCGCCATCGAACAGGGTTCGGAGCACTCGCTGGGACGCGCTCTGCGCGATGCCGCCCATGGGCAATTGCCCGACATCGCCGAGGCCCGCGCGGTCACGGGACACGGCATGGAAGCCTTGGTATCGGGGCGGCCGCTGCGCATCGGTACGCCAGGCTTCGTCGGTGACGTTCACGGGCAGCCGGTTCCTGCCGAGGTTGCGGACTGGACCGCGGCCGGAGATACCGTGGTTGCGATGGGCGATGCGAATGGCTGGCTGGCATGGTTCCGTTTTGCGGACAAGCCCCGCCAAGGAACTGCGGAGGCGATCGCCGTCCTTCGCGGCCTGGGCCTTCAGGTCAGCGTGCTCAGCGGCGATGCGCCGGCCACCGTGGCACGGACAGCGGCCGACCTCGGGATCGAAGCGGCCGTCGGAGGCATGACGCCCGAAGCCAAGCACGACTACCTGCACCGGCTGCAGCGCGAGGGCGCGGTCGTCGCGATGGTGGGGGATGGCGTCAATGACGCGCCGGTGCTCGCCCAAGCCCATGTTTCCGTCGCCATGGGCGGCGGTACCGACCTGGCCCGCAGCCAGTCCGACGTGGTGCTGCTGAGCGACGATCTGGGGCAACTCGTAAACGGCGTTGTTGTCGCCCGGCGGACATTGCGTATCATTCGGCAAAACCTGGTCTGGGCCTTTGCCTACAATTTCCTTGCAATACCGCTTGCGATGGCGGGCTGGGTGACACCTTGGATGGCCGGCATCGGAATGTCCGCCAGTTCCTTGCTGGTGGTACTCAACGCATTGCGGCTGCAGAAGGACTCGCGCTGATGGATATTCTCTACTTGCTGATTCCGATGTCCGTCGTCCTGGTTTTCGTCATCGGCCTCCTGTTCTGGTGGTCGCTTCGCAACGGCCAGTTCGAGGACCTCGAGGGGCCCGCCTACCGTATACTGAGGGACGACGACCGCCCTGCGCCCGATTCGGGAAGCACGGCAAGCGACGACCGCGGGGAGAAGCGGGCCCCAAATTGACTTTTAGTTGACGCAGATCAAAATTCGCCCGGACGGATTTTCCCATACTGCGAAAAAGGTTTCTGGCGGACAACGCCGATCAGTTTTGTCCGTGGCACTTTTGTAAGTCTCTCTGTTGGGGTTGGGGGTGCGCTAACCGCGCACCCTTTTTTTTCGCCCTCAAAAGTCCCTTACGGCTTTCTTACGGCAACCCTTTTCCCTTAGAATCCATACCAAGGGGAGGCCTATTGCGTCAGGATGGGTCTTGGGGGCGAATAATATTGATATGGATCAAAATCGCCCGATTCTTGGCGTGTATCCTCGCCCGCGGCGCTGCCTAAGGTACTAGGCAGTCGATGAAACGGTTTCTTTTCTGTTCATATGAGGTGAATCCATCATGCAATCGCAAGCGACTTACAACTACAAAGTCGTGCGCCAGTTCGCCGTGATGACTGTCATCTGGGGCATCGTCGGCATGCTGGTCGGCGTAATTATCGCCAGCCAGCTGGTCTGGCCCCAGTTGAACATCATGGAGTTCCTGTCGTACGGGAGGCTGCGTCCGCTGCACACCAACGCCGTTATCTTCGCGTTCGGTGGCTGCGCCTTGTTTGCTACCTCGTACTACAGCGTTCAGCGCACCGGCCACACGACCCTGTTCGCGCCCGGTCTTGCTGCTTTCACCTTCTGGGGCTGGCAAGTCGTCATTCTGCTCGCCGCCCTCTCGCTGCCGCTTGGGCTTACGACCGGCAAGGAATACGCCGAACTCGAATGGCCGATCGACATCCTGATCACGCTGGTCTGGGTCGCGTACGCCGTGGTGTTCTTCGGCACGCTGGTCATCCGCAAGACCAAGCACATCTATGTGTCGAACTGGTTCTTCGGCGGCATGATCCTGACGGTTGCCGTCCTTCACCTCGTCAATAGTGCGGAAATCCCCGTGATGGCCGCCGGTGTCCTGTTCCCGAAGTCCTACTCCGCCTATGCTGGCGTGCAGGACGCGATGGTGCAGTGGTGGTATGGCCACAACGCGGTGGGCTTCTTCCTGACCGCTGGCTTCCTGGGCATGATGTACTACTTCGTCCCGAAGCAGGCTGGCCGCCCGGTCTACTCCTATCGCCTGTCGGTGGTTCACTTCTGGGCCCTGGTCTTCACCTACATGTGGGCCGGTCCGCACCACCTGCACTACACCGCCCTGCCTGACTGGACCCAGTCCCTCGGCATGCTGTTCTCCCTGATTCTGCTGGCTCCGTCCTGGGGCGGCATGATCAACGGCATCATGACGCTGTCCGGCGCCTGGCATAAGCTGCGCGACGACCCGGTCCTGAAGTTCATGATCACGGCCCTGTCGTTCTATGGCATGTCGACGTTCGAAGGCCCGATGATGTCGATCAAGACGGTCAACGCGCTGTCGCACTACACCGACTGGACGGTCGGCCACGTGCACTCCGGCGCTCTCGGCTGGGTTGCCATGATCGCTATCGGCTCGATCTACTACATCCTGCCGCGCGTCTTCGGCCGCACCGAGATGTATTCGACCAAGCTGATCACCGCCCACTTCTGGATCGCCACGCTCGGCACGGTGCTGTACATCGCCGCCATGTGGATCTCCGGTGTGATGCAGGGCCTCATGTGGCGCGCCACCAACGTCGATGGCACGCTGACCTACACGTTCGTTGAAGCCGTCAAGGCCAGCTACCCGTTCTGGGCAATCCGCGTTGTCGGCGGTGCGATGTTCCTGGTGGGCATGCTGCTCATGGCTTACAACATGTTCAAGACGATTGGCGCCGGCAAGGCGATCGACGCTCCGGTTCTGCAACCGGCCGCCGCCCACTAAGCCGCACATCGTTAGGAGCTATCAATCATGCTATCTCACGAGAAAATCGAAAGTAATGTCGGCTGGCTGATCGTGCTCACCGTGGTTCTGGTGAGCTTCGGCGGTCTCGCTGAAATCGTGCCGCTGTTCTTCCAGAAGTCCACCACCCAACCGGTGAACGAACTGGTGAAGCCGTACGACGCCCTGCGTCTGGCCGGTCGCGACATCTACATCCGCGAAGGCTGCTACAACTGCCACTCGCAGATGATCCGTCCGTTCCGCGCCGAGACCGAACGCTATGGCCACTACTCCGTGGCCGGCGAGTTCGTCTATGACCATCCGTTCCAGTGGGGCTCCAAGCGCACCGGTCCGGACCTGGCCCGCGTCGGCGGCCGCTACTCTGACCAGTGGCACCGCATCCACCTGCTGAACCCGCGCGATGTCGTGCCGGAGTCGAACATGCCGGCTTACTCCTGGCTTGATCGTCCGCTCAAGGACCCGAACATCGGGGCCAAGATGGCTGCGCTGCGTGTGGTGGGCGTGCCTTACACCGACAAGGACATTGCCGACGCTCCCGCTGCGATCGCCGGCAAGACTGAGTTGGAAGCGGTCATCGCTTACCTCCAGGGCATGGGCCTCGCGCTCAAGCAGACGCGGTAAGCGCATGGACATCAACGACCTGCGTTCCATTTTCACGGTGCTGTCGGTGATCTGCTTCGCCGGCATCGTGTGGTGGGCGTACTCCGGCCGGCGCAAGCAGGCTTACGAGGAGGCAGCGATGCTGCCTCTGGAGGATGATCCCCCGGCTCCCGTAGGCGGGGGTAACGCGGGTCAAGCGAACAACTGAAAGGAATTCGACATGGACTTCAATGTTACGAACGACTTTGTCAGCGGATTCTGGAGCCTTTACGTCATCGTGATCACCGCTCTTAGCGTGATCGGATGTACTGTGTTCCTGCTGATGCAAGACAAAGCCGCGACCAACGCCGGCAACACCACCGGCCATCTGTGGGACGAGACCCTCGAGGAATACAACAACCCGCTGCCGAACTGGTGGCGCTGGATGTTCTACATCACGCTGGTCTTCGCGCTCGTCTATCTCGCGCTCTATCCGGGCATGGGCACCTTCAACGGCGTGTTCAACTGGACTGCGCGCAGCCAGTACGACGCCGAAATGAAGAAGGCGGACGAGCAGTACGCGCCGGTCTTCAACAAGTTCCTGAAGATGGACGTTAAGGCCGTCGCCGCCGACAAGGAAGCGAAGGAAATCGGCCAACGCCTGTTCCTGACGTACTGCACGCAGTGCCACGGTTCCGACGCCAAGGGCGGCAAGGGTTTCCCGAACCTGGCCGACAACGACTGGCTGTTCGGCGGCACGCCCGAGAAGATCAAGGAGTCGATCACCAAGGGCCGCGACGCCATCATGCCGGCGAAGGGCACCAAGCCTGATCTGACCGCTGACGAGATCAAGGACCTGGCGAACTATGTCCGCTCGCTGTCCGGTCTGTCGGCCGATGCCGCTCGCGTCGAGAAGGGCAAGGCGCTCTTCCCGCTCGCTTGCGCCGCGTGCCACGGTCCGGAAGGCAAGGGTCAAGTGGGTGTCGCGCCGAACCTGGCCGACAAGACCTGGCTCTACGGCAGCGCCGAAGACGAAATCATCAAGGGCATCACCCACGGCCGCGTGAACCGCATGCCGGCTTGGGGCGACTTCCTCGGCGAAGCGAAGATCCATCTGCTGACGGCCTATGTGTACGGCCTTGGCGGTGGTCAGGACGAGCCCGTTGCGGCTCCTGCTCCTGCCGCCCCGGCAGCCGATGCCGCGGCTGCAGCCCCTGCTGCCGCTGATAAGAAGTAATATTGCAGTCCCGCTCCCCGGCTCCGGTCGGGGAGCTTTATTACTTCTTGATCAAAGCATTACATCATTCTCATGAGCAATGAATCCCAGGCTGCAAAGCCTGACGAAGAATCGAGTCAGCAGTCCTCCGCCCATTGGAATGGGTGTCTTTACGAAGCACGCAAGAAGATCCACCCGCGAGCCGTCACCGGCATCTTCGCAACCTGGCGGTGGATTCTCGTTTGGGCTACTCAGCTGGTTTTCTACGGTCTGTGTTGGCTGCCCTGGAATGGGCGCCAGGCCGTGCTGTTCGACTTGGTCGAACGCAAGTTCTATCTTTTTGGCATCGTTCTCTGGCCTCAGGACGTCTTCTATCTGACCGTCCTGCTCATCATCTCGGCCTACGGACTGTTCCTCTTTACAGCGATTGCAGGCCGGCTCTGGTGCGGCTATGCCTGTCCGCAGACGGTTTACACCGAACTCTTCGTCTGGATCGAGAAGCTCATCGAGGGCGACCGCAACGCCCGCATCAAGCTGGACGCGGCCCCGATGGACGCGTCCAAGATCACGAAGCGAACCATCAAGTTTACGGTCTGGGGCCTTGTCGCCGCCTGGACCGGATTTACCTTCGTCGGCTACTTCACGCCGATCAAGGCGCTGACGGCCGAATTGCTGAGCTTCTCGCTCGGGCCGTGGGAGTGGTTCTGGTTCATCTTCTACGGCGCCTTCACCTATCTCATGGCCGGCCACCTGCGTGAGCAGGTCTGCCTCTACATGTGCCCCTATGCGCGTTTCCAGGGCGTCATGTTTGACCCCGACACGCTGGTCATCACCTACGATACCGAGCGCGGCGAACCGCGCGGTGCCCGCAAGAAGGGTGAGGACCACAAGGCAGCGGGCAAGGGCGATTGCGTCGACTGTGATCTCTGCGTCGCCGTGTGCCCGACCGGCATCGACATCCGGAAGGGGCTGCAATACGAATGCATCGGTTGCGCCGCGTGCATCGACGTTTGCGACCAGGTCATGGACAAGATGGGGTATCCGAAGGGTCTGATTCGGTACTCCACCGAACACGCGATCGCCGAGCATTGGGGCTGGAAGGAAATCGCGGCTCACATCGTTCGTCCGCGCGTCGTCCTTTACTCGGTCATCCTTGGCATCATCACGCTGGCTTTCGCCTGGGGGCTCGCAACGAAGGCGAATTTGCGCGTCGACGTCATTCGCGATCGCGGCACGCTGGCCCGGGAAGTCGAGGACGGCCTTATCGAGAACGTCTTCCGCCTGCAGGTCATGAACGTCAGCGAGCAAGCGCATCGCTACGCTATTTCGGTATCCGGGCTCGAGAAGATGTCTCTCGCAAGCCAGGCGACGATCGACGTGCCCGCGGCGCAGACACAAAGCTTCGTCGTATCCGTTCGGGTGCCGCCCGAGGCGGGCAAGACGGGCTCGAACCCGATCTATTTCGATGTCAAGGCGGTCGACAACGAAAAGATCTCCGTCCACGAAAAAGCGATCTTCCTGATTCCATGAACGCACAGCTTGGCAAGCCATGGTACCGCGAGCCTTGGCCGTGGATTTTGATGGCCGGCCCGGTCATCGTCATCGTCGCGGCGATCTACACCGCGTACTTGGCCGTTTCCTCCAGCGACGGCTTGGTGGCTGACGACTATTACAAGCAGGGACTGGCGGTCAACAAGACCATCGCAAGCAGCGAGTTTGCCCAGAAGCAGGGGCTCGCGGTCTCCCTGCGCGTCGTTCCCGACGGCTTTGCCATCAAACTGAGCGCTCGCGACAAGGGCTTCGTCGCGCCACGAGTGCTTCTGGTCACGCTGTCACACCCCACCCGGGCGGGTCTCGATCAGACCACGACGTTCGCTCGCGTTGGAGACGAATATTCCGGGAACCTGCGTCTGCCGGCTTCGGGGCACTGGATCGTTCTGATCGAGGACGAAGCCAAGACATGGCGCCTGATGGGCAACGTCGTTCTGCCGGCATCGGGCGAAACGATCATCGGCGGCACGGAAGCCGCCGGAACGAGCAACTAGCGTCAATTTCAAAACGAGAAAGGGGAAAACTATGGCTTGGCAACTTCTCTTTGGTAGCGATATTGGTCTGTTGAGCGTGTTCACGATCGCCTTCGTCATCGTCATGGCGATCTACCTGATCGGCTTCGTCAGCAAGCATGCTGAGGAAGACGCGAAGAAGGCGCTCAAGCAGTAAGCCTCCTGAAGGCCTTCGAAGGGGACGGCGGGGCAACCCGCCGTCCCCTTTTCAATGGGCAGGGCCGACGCCGATGGGCGGTGGCGCGAGATTGACGATCCGAGAGAACAGGCCCCGGAACTCCTCCTCGAGGTCGGTGCCGAATCGCGGGTCTCCGCGATCGCCGAAGGCTTCGGCGATCTCCACCCAGTCGGCCGGCGTCAGGTATTCCTTGGCCAGCGGGATGACGATTTTCTCTTCGATGCTGACGTGCTGCCAGGTTTCGTCGGTGAACTTCTCGAGCGCGGCGCCGAACGCTTCGAAGCCGCCCGGCTTGCCGGCCTCGTACAGGCCCAGTGCATGCTCGAGCTCCCGCACCGCCCGGGCGCCATCGACATGCTCCTTTTCAAGCCTCTCGAGCGTCGTATCGGCCAGGCGCGTCCGCGTCCGCAGCCGGGCAAATAGATAATCGTCTTCCTTCGGATGATGGATCTTCTCGGGGAAGGCCTCGAGGTAATAAACCATGGCCCAAAGTAGCTTGAAATCAGGCGCTTGTCCCTTCTCGCGCATTTCGCGCAGCAGGAATTTGAGACCATGCAACATCGCGGCAAAAGAGCGATGCTCGTCGTGCAGCGTGCCTAGCGCAGCGTTCAACACGGATCGCCTCCTGCCCGCGCGGGCCTCAACGATAGACCAGGACCGGAACCTTCGAGTGCGTCAGCACCTTCTGCGTCTCGGAACCCAGCAGCAGGCCACTGATTCCGCGCCTGCCGTGGGAAGCCATGAAGATCAGGTCGCAGCCGGATTCGTTTGCGGCATCGATGATCGCCTCGTACGGCACATCGCTGGTGGCGCTGAGCGACCTGCAGCCGACGCCGGCTGAAGCGGCGATTCCCTCGCATGCACCGAGCACTTCGCTCGCCTGCTTGTCGGCCATCTCCGCGAACTTCTCCGGCGTGGTCGGATCGATCAGCGCGCCTTCGCCGTAGAAGGCGACGGGATAGTCCGGCTTCGCGAAGAAGAAGGTGACGCGAGCACCGGCCTCCTTGGCAAAATCAACCGCGCGCTTCACTGCTTCGATCGAAAGCTGCGAGCCGTCGGTGGGAACAAGAATGTGTCTGAACATGCCACCGCTCCCTGAAAGTAGTCTCGTGACGCGCCGTACCGCAGCGCGGCGACAACATAATCATAGCGGATTGCGCAGCCCCTGCCGCGGCTTGGGCAGGCCACCGAGAACGTGCCACAATACCCGTATAGCCATTCCGCCCAAGGAGCAGCCATGACTACCGCGAGAGCAAAGCTCGCCGCGACTCCCCAAGCCACCTGGCGCGCTGTCCACGATGCCGTCGGGTCCAACGTCGACCCGATGGGAGTCGTCCTGCCGATGCTGCATTCGCAGCTCGCGTGGTTGATGCACCCGCAGGAACTGGCCGAGGCCATGGCCGACTTCTCGAGCCGCATGATGGCCCTGAACGCCCATTCCTGGTACCGCGCCATGGGGATGCACAGTGAGGACGTCGAACGGCCTAATCCGGACGATGTTCGCTTCGCCGATCCCGTATGGACGGAGTCGGCCACCTGGGACATCGCGAAGGAGTGGTACCTCGCCATGACGCACCAGGTGCAGGACATGCTGTACGAAACCCCGGGGCTGTCGGGCAAGGACCGCCGCCGCGCGGCGTTCTGGTGGCGCAAGTGGCTCAACGCGATGGCGCCGACCAATTTCTTATGGACCAATCCGGTGGCCATGCGAAAGGCCGCCGAGACGAACGGTGAAAGCCTGATTCGAGGCCTGCACAACTTCCTCGCTGACCTGAAGGCGGGCACGGTCCGCATGACGAGTCCGGAGGACTTCACGGTCGGCAAGAACCTTGCGACGACGCCGGGCAAGGTGGTGTTCCGCAACCGCCTGCTGGAGGTCCTGCACTACGCGCCGACCCAGGCGAAGGTCTATGAGACGCCGGTCGTGATCGTCACGCCGTGGATCAACAAGTTCTACATCCTCGACCTGAACCAGAAGAAGAGCATGATCCGCTTCCTGCTCGACCAGGGCTTCGATGTCTACGTGACGAGCTGGAAGAATCCGACCGCCGAGATGCGCGACGTCACGTTCGACGACTACCTGACCGACGGCATCGCGAAAATCGTGGAAGTGGCGCGCGCGGTCTCGGGCGCGGCCCAGGTTCACGCCGTCGGCTATTGCATCGGAGGCGCCGCGCTGGCGACGTATCTCGCGTGGGCCAACCGCCACTATGCATCCGATCAGGTGCCGGTCAGGAGCGCCACCTTCTTCACCTCGCTGGTGGACTACCACAAGCCGGGCGACATCGAAGTGTTCCTCGACGAGGCAAGCTTCAAGTATCTGACGCGCATGATGCAGGAGAAGGGCTACCTGGACGGCAAGGAGATGGCCGCGGCCTTTCGCCTGCTGCGGTCCAACAGCCTCATCTGGCATTACGTGGTGCACGGCTACCTGTACGGCGAGACGCCGCCGCCGTTCGATGTGCTGTACTGGAACATGGACACGACCCGCATGCCGGCGGCCATGCACGCCTGGTACCTGCGCGAGTTCTATCTGAACAACAACCTGATCAAGAAGGACGCGCTCGAGGTTGCCGGCGAACGCATCGACCTGGAGCGTCTGGTCCAACCCGTGTACGCGGTGTCGGCGGCGGACGACCATATAGCGCCGTGGAAGCAGGCGTTCCGCATCAACGCCTTCGTCGGCGGCCCCAAACGTTTCGTGCTCTCCAGTTCGGGCCACATCCTCGGCATCGTCAATCCGGTCGTTACGCCGCCCAAGCGGGAGTACTGGGTGGGATCCGCGGAGCGCCACGACACTGCTGAGGGGTGGCGAGAACGAGCCGAGCATCGCGCCGGCAGCTGGTGGACCGACTGGACGGCCTGGCTCGCTCCCATGTCGGGCAAGCGGCGCGAGGCCCCACCGATCGAAACGGGCAAGTACAAGGGGCTCGATGACGCGCCCGGACGATATGTCCTTGAAAGCTGAATGATTTGTCGTCATCGAAAGGGCGCTGTAGGCACCACTTTTGCAATATGGATTATCGCCACGTCATACTGGAAAGCAGGTAACCTTCCCGCTTCATTTTTGGGCACAGCGATGATCGACAGTTCTTTTCCTCCCTTACGCATCAAGGGCCGCGAACTGCTCCCGGTGGTTCAGGGCGGCATGGGAGTCGGCGTTTCGGCGCATCGCCTTGCCGGCGCCGTCGCGCAGCAAGGCGGCGTCGGCACGATCGCCAGCGTCGATCTGAGGCGCCTGCATCCCGATCTCATGGCGCGCACCGGACGCAGCTCGACGCTCTCTGGCGCATCCCTTAAGGAAGCCGTCAACGAGGCGAACCTCGAGGCGCTCGACCGCGAGGTAAAGGCGGCAAAGGAACTGTCTCAGGGCAACGGCATCGTCGCGGTTAACGTGATGCGCGCCGTCTCGGATTACGTCGCCCACGTCAAGCAGGCATGCAAGAGCGGGGTGGACGCCGTCGTCATGGGGGCGGGCCTGCCGCTCGACCTGCCGGAAATGACCGCGGAGCATCCGGATGTCGCGCTGATCCCCATTCTTTCCGACGTTCGCGGCATCTCGCTTCTGGTGAAGAAGTGGATGCGCAAGGGGCGCCTGCCGGATGCCGTGGTGATCGAGCATCCGCGCTACGCCGGCGGGCACCTTGGCGCTCCGCGCCCGGAGGAGATCGCGGATGCCCGCTTCGACTTTTCCACCGTCCTGCCCGGCGCGCGGGCCGCGCTGGAAGACCTGGGCGTCGACCCGGCCGACGTGCCGCTCATCCCGGCCGGCGGCATCAACAACTTCGAAAAGGTGCAAGCCTTGTTCGGGATGGGCGCATCGGCCGTCCAGGTCGGTACCCCGTTCGCCGTCACGGCGGAAGGCGATGCTCACCCCAACTTCAAGCGCGTGCTCGCCGACGCCCGGCCCGAGGACATCGTGACTTTCATGAGCGTGGCGGGACTGCCCGCGCGCGCCGTGCGGACCCCCTGGCTCGAGAACTACCTGCGACGCGCCGAAAAGCTCTGCGAAGCGGCCGTCGGCAAGGCGCGCAAGTGCACGCTGGCCTGGGACTGCCTGCTGTCCTGCGGCCTGCGCGACAGTCTGCCCAAGGCAGGGCAGTTCTGCATCGACAACCAACTCGCCGCCGCCCTCCATGGCGACGTCGAGAAGGGCCTTTTCTTCCGTGGGGCCGAGACGCTGCCCTTCGGATCGGCGATCCGCCCGGTGAAGGAACTCATCGAATACCTGATGAACGGAAGGATGCCTCGCCTGGCCTGAGGAGAACGGCATGACGCACGGCGAAGGAGGGGGCAGCGGCCGCGAACTGCGCCGCATTGTCCGCATCAACGAAGAGATCAAGAAGGTCGTCAAGACGGCCTTCCGCATCAACCTGATGGCCATGAACGCCATCTTTCTCGCCAAGCGCGCCGGCCAATCGGCGCTCGGCTTCGGCGTGCTTTCCAACGAATTGCGGCGCTTCGCCGCCGAACTGGAGCAGCAGATGGTCGCGCTGGGCCAGGCCACGAGCGCCAGCGTCGTCATGGTCACCGCGGTCCTGAAGGAAGCCCAGCTGGTCGGCATGCTGGAACGCGCGCAGGCGCAGTGCGACGATGCCGGTCGCCAGGCGCTGGAAGCCGTGCTGCAGCGCCACCGGGAAAAGGCCCTGTCGGAACAGCGCGACAAGGTCGCGGCCGTCAACCGCAGTCTCACCCTGATGATCGAGGGTACGGCGCGTCTGGTGGAGATGGGCGGCGTGCTGGCCCGTTCCGCCAAGATCGAGGCGGCGTACGGCGGCGGTTTCAGCCAGGCGCTCAGGCAGGTTTCCAGCGACTTCGAGGCGACCATCGGCGATATCCGCCAATCGCTCGACAGTCTCGGCAAGTTCAGATTGCGGGAGCACGCGGCATGAAGACGGTACAGACGATTTTCGAGGACGGCGGCCACAAGTGGCTGGCGGTGGTGCGCGACCCGGAGCGCCCCAACTACCTCATCGACACCAACGAGTACCTGGTGGTCTCCGATGGCGATGCCATCCTGCTCGACCCGGGCGGCAGCGAGGTGTTTCCGGCGGTCTTCTCGGCGCTTTCGGCCCAGTTCGACCCGCGCGACATCGGCAAGCTGTTCGCCTCGCACCAGGATCCGGACATCATTTCGTCATTGTCGATGTGGATCGAGTTCAATCCAGCCATCAAGTGCTACGTGAGCTGGCTGTGGTCGTCCTTCGTGCCGCATTTCGGCGGCAACCGGGAAACCTTCGTGGACATCCCCGACAAGGGCATGGACATCCCTGTCGGCTCGCAGCGGCTCCAGGCGATCCCGGCGCACTATCTGCACTCGTCGGGCAATTTCCACCTCTATGACCCGAAGGCGAAGATCCTGTTTTCGGGGGACGTCGGGGCTGCCCTGCTGCCGGCCGGCGAGGACGGCGTGTTCGTCGAGGACTTCGACCGCCACATCCGCCACGCCGAGGCCTTCCACCGCCGCTGGATGGGATCCGAGCGCGCCAAGCGCGACTGGTGTTCGCGCGTCTCGCAAATGGACATCGACATGCTGTGTCCCCAGCACGGAGCGATCTATCGGGGCGCCGACGTCAAGCGCTTCATCGACTGGTTCTCCCATCTGGACGTGGGCCTAATCGCCTGAGCGCGCGCCGCTTCTTGATTGCCATCAAGGCACAGGCGAGAGGAGGACGGCGAGAATCGTCACAACCCCTGCCCGCCAACCGACAGCCATGAACACTACTCAACCTCTGCAGCAGCATCACAAGCATTGCGACGACCTGTTCGCGGCCGCCGAAGCCTTTGCGCATGCCGGCGACTGGCCGTCGTGCGAGACCATGGCGAAGAAGTTCTGCGCGGAGATCGAGGCGCATTTCCAGACCGAGGAGCAGGTGCTGTTCCCGGCCTTCGCAACCGCCACCGGGATGAGCGGCGGCCCGGTCGCGGTCATGCGCATGGAACACGCGCAGATGCGCGACCTGATGGCCCAGATGAATGCGGCGGCGCAAGCCCAGGACGGCCAGGGCTTCGCGGGCGCTGCCGAGACGCTGCTGATCCTGATGCAGCAGCACAACATGAAGGAAGAGAACATCCTCTATCCGATGTGCGACAACTCTCTCGGCGGCAGCGGCCTCGACATCGCTGGCGCCCTTGGCGAGCGCGTGGAGCGGGGATGCCCGGCGTAAATCTCATCGACGGCCGCTATCTGTCGCCGCCCGAGCCGCTCGAGCTGACGCTCACTGCGCTCGACACGCTGGCGGCGGGAGACGAATTGGTGTTGCTGCTGTATTGCCAGCCGCAGCCGCTCTACAACATTCTTCGCCAGAACGGCTACAAGTGGACGGAAAGCGTGCAGGACGACGGCACGCACGAAATCCGCATTCGCAAGGCCTGATCCGGGCCTGCCGTTCGGACGCCTCCGCCTCATGCATCCCAATCTGTCGTTCGAACAGGCGCCCCCGATTTCCGTGCCGTACCGGTTCTTCGTGACCGCGCCCTGGTTTGGTGTCGCGGCGGGCCTGCTGCTCGCCTGGCTCGGGGAGGAGGCGCTGGCTTCTCGCTGGGCGCCGGGCGCGCTCGCGGCCGTGCATCTGCTCGTGGCCGGCTTCATGCTGCAGGCCATGTGCGGTGCGCTGCTCCAGTTCGTCCCGGTTGCGGCGGGAGGCAACGTCTGGCGGCCCGGCCGCGTCGCCGGATTCGTGCATCCGATGCTGGCCGTCGGCGCCGTTTGCCTGGCATCCGGGTTCGTCAGCGGCCACGGCGCGTTCTTCATCGCCGCCGCGGCGATCTTCGCGACGGCCATCGGCAGCTACGCGCTGGTGGTCGGACTGGCCTTGCGGCGCACGCCGGGCAAGGGCCCTACGCTCATGGCCTTGCGCTTGGCCATCGGCGGGCTGGCGGTGACCGCGGCCCTGGGCGTCACGCTGGCGACGAGCCTCGGCAGCGGAATTCTTCTGCCGGTGGTCGAAATCACCCATGTCCACGCCGCCTGGGGGCTTGGCGGCTGGGCCCTCATGCTGCTGATGGCCGTCTCCTACTACGTCGTGCCGATGTTCCAGCTCACGCCGCCCTATCCGGGCCGCATCGCCTGGTCCCTGCCGCCGGCGATCGTGGCGCTGCTGGCGGTGTGGTCGCTGCAACTGGCGGGTAGTACTGCCGCCTGGCAGCGCTGGGTGCTGCTGACCGGCATGGTGGTGGCTGCGGCTTACGCGCTCACGACGCTGGTCCTGCAGAAGAAGCGGCGGCGCAAGGTGCCGGATCCGACGCTGAACTTCTTTCGCGGCGCCATGGTCTGCCTGATCGCGCTGGCCGTATCGGCGATCTGGGCGGGCATCGACGAAAAACTGGGCGGCGACCGGCGCACTGCCGTCTGGCTTGGAATCCTGGCGATTCCCGGCGTGTTCGTTTCCGCCATTTCCGGGATGTTCTACAAGATCGTGCCCTTTCTCAATTGGCTGCACCTGCAGCGCCTCGGCGGGCCGGGGATGATGCCGCCCAACATGCGCGAGATGATTCCTGAGAGCGCCATGATGGGGCACTTCCGGCTCCACTTCGCGGCGGTCGCCGCCCTGCTGGCCTCCGTTGCGATGCCGGTGTTGACCCGCCCGGCCGGGTTGGCCTTCGCGGCCGCCTGCGCGTGGCTTGGTTTCAATCTGCTTACCGGCGTGCGCGCCTACGTGCGCTTTCGCGGGCGCATGACGGCGGCGGCGGTCGAACCGGCCGCCAGGTGATCGCGCTTGTACGCAGCGGTCAAGCATCTTCACGTCGCGTGCGCCATCCTGAGCGGGACCGGGCTGTTCCTGCGCGGCCTGCTGATGGTCTCGGATTCCCCGTTGCTGAGTCGCGGCTGGGTCCGGACCCTGCCCCACGTGAACGACACCATCCTGCTGGCCGCGGCTCTCGCGCTCACGGTGCTCATCGGGCAGTATCCGTTCGTCGATGGCTGGCTGACGGCGAAATTCTTCGCCGTCGTCGCCTACGTGCTGCTCGGCGCGCTCGCCCTGCGGCCGGGCCGGCCGCGGCCCGTGCGCGTGGCGGCGCTGTGCGCCGCGCTGGCCGTATTCGGCTACATCGTGTCGGTGGCGCTCACCAAGAGCGCGTGGGGATTTCTTACAGGGACGACTGGTGGTTGAGCAGCCGCTTCAGCCCGTTGCCGTCCAGGATGCGCACGTGCTTCTGATGGACGCTGATCAGCCCTTCGTCCTGGAAGCGCGAGAAGGCGCGGCTGACGGTTTCGAGCTTGAGGCCGAGGTAGGAGCCGATCTCCTCGCGCGTCATGCGCAGGTGGAACTCCTGCGGCGAGTAGCCGCGGGCGGTGAAGCGCTGGGAAAGGTTGAGCAGGAAGGCGGCCAGCCGTTCCTCGGCACGCATGGTGCCCAGCAGCATCATGACGCCATGGTCACGCACGATTTCCCGGCTCATCACCTGGTGGAAATGACGCTGCAGGGTCTGGACTTCGCGCGACAACTGTTCGAGCTGGGCGAAGGGGATGATGCAGATCTCGCTGTCTTCCAGCGCGATCGAATTGCAGGTGTGGAAGTCGGTGCCGATGCCGTCCATGCCCAGGATCTCGCCGGCCATCTGGAAGCCTGTCACCTGGTCCCGGCCGTCCTCGAGCAGGATGTCGGTCTTGAAGAAACCCATCTTGATCGCGTAGATGGCCTCGAAGGCATCCCCGGCGCGGTAAAGATGGTGGCCGCGCTTCACCTTGCGCCGTCCGGCAACGAGGTGGTCGAGCTGCGCGATTTCGTATTCCGAAAGGCCGTAGGGCAGGCAAAGCTCCCGCAGGTTGCACTGGGAACAGGCGGCCTTCAGGGAGGTCAGTGCCAGAGGTACTACATTGTTTTGCGGCGGCACGCTGTTCTCAAGCCGTTTGATCTGGGTCAATAACGACCCGGTTGGGATTCGGCATCTTATCGTCTTGTTAACCTAGGCAGCTACGCTGACCCGGATGTGAGCAATTACCAAGAATTGATTTTCGACCCGCAGATAATTCGTCGGTTCGACGTCAGCGGGCCGCGCTATACCTCCTATCCCACGGCCGATCGCTTTGTCGAGGCTTTCGACGCGGAAGCCTACCGTCTCTGGCTGGGGAAACGCACGATAGGCGGGATCGGCCGACCGCTGTCATTATACGTCCACATCCCTTTCTGCAACACGATCTGCTACTACTGCGCCTGCAACAAGATCATCACGAAGGACCACGGGCGCTCGGCCAAATACATCAAGTATCTCGGCAAGGAACTCGCCATGCAGGCGGCCGCGCTCGACGGCACGCACGACGTGGTGCAACTGCATTGGGGCGGCGGCACGCCGACGTTCCTGTCGCACGACGAGATGAAGCGGCTGATGGATCTCACGACCCAGCACTTCAATCTGCTGCCCGGCGGCGAGTACTCGATCGAGATCGATCCGCGCAAGGTGGACCGCGATACGGTCAAGCTGCTCTCGGAGCTCGGCTTCAACCGCATGAGCGTCGGCGTGCAGGATTTCGAGCCGACCGTGCAACAGGCCGTGAACCGCATCCAGACGCTCGACGAGACGCGCGTGGTCATCGAGGCCGCGCGCGAGTTCGGCTTCAAGTCGGTCTCGGTGGACCTGATCTACGGCTTGCCGCACCAGAACGTGATCAGCTTCAATCACACGCTGGATGAAGTCATCAAGCTGTCGCCCGACCGGTTGTCGATCTACAACTACGCGCACCTGCCCAACCTCGCCAAGCCGCAGCGGCGCATCAACGAAGCCGACCTGCCGACGCCGGACGCCAAGCTGCAGATCCTGCAGACGGCGATTCGCCGCCTCACCGACGCCTCCTACGTCTTCATCGGCATGGACCATTTCGCCAAGCCCGACGACGAGCTCACCATCGCGCAGCGCCAGGGCCGGCTGCACCGCAACTTCCAGGGCTATTCGACGCACGCGGAAGCCGACCTCATGGCCTTCGGCGTCTCGGCCATCGGCAAGGTCGGGCCGACCTATGCGCAGAACTACCGCACGCTCGACGAGTACTACGACCGCCTCGATCGCGGCGTACTGCCCGTCATGCGCGGACTCGAGCTGACGGCCGACGACCTGCTGCGCCGGTCGATCATCCAGGCGCTGATGTGCCATTTCGAGCTCTCGCTCGAATCCATCGAGATCGCGCACCTGATCGACTTCAAGTCCTACTTCGCCGACGAACTGGCCGACCTGCGCGAAATGGAAGACGCGGGCCTGCTCCGGATCGACGACCAGTGGATCACCGTGCTGCCGCCGGGCCGCATGCTGGTGCGCGTGATCGCGATGGCCTTCGACAAGTATCTGCGTTCCGACCGCGAACGCGTCCGCTACTCCAAGGTCATTTGAGCGGCGCCACCCTCGTCACCCTGTTCCTCGTCGGGCTGCTCGGCGGGACGCACTGCGCGGGCATGTGCGGCGGCATCGTCGGTGCGCTGTCGATGCAGGCGCCGGCAGGACGCGGCGCCGTCCGGATTCACCTTGCCTACAACCTCGGCCGCATCGGCGGCTACATCGTGGCGGGCGCCATTGCGGGCACCGTGGGGTATGCCTTCGGCAGCGTGCTGCCGATCGAGCGTGGCCTCTATCTGTTGGCCAACCTCATGCTGCTGGCGATGGGCCTTTATCTGCTCGGTGCGACGCGACCGCTGGCGGCGCTCGAGCGCGGCGGCCAGCGGCTCTGGCAGCGCATCCAGCCGGCCACGCGCCGCTTCCTTCCGGTGCGCGGGCCGGCGCAGGCCCTGCCGCTCGGTTTCCTGTGGGGCTGGCTGCCGTGTGGCCTCGTCTACAGCGCTTTGACCACCGCGCTCGCATCCGGCTCGGCGGCGCGCGGCGCGCTTGCGATGCTGGCGTTCGGTCTCGGGACGCTGCCTAACCTGCTGCTGGCCGGGCTGCTGCTGACGCGCTATCGCAGCTTCGCCCAGTCGCCCGTGGCGCGCCGCATCTCGGGCCTGCTGGTCCTCGGCTTCGGCGTCTACGGGCTTTTCAATTTCTGGCACGGTCTCTGAGTCTCGCCATCCGCCTCCCGAGGTGAGATAATTAGCGTTTGCTAATACTCTAGACGGAGGCAAGAACATGGCAGTGACCCCCCACGAACTCGTCGTCGAAGCCAAGTCCCAGATCAAGGAAGTCGCGACGGCCGATGCCCAAGCACTGCTGGGCAAGCGCATCGTCATCGACGTGCGCGAGTACGACGAATATGCGGCCGGTCACCTCCCCGGCGCCATCAACATCCCGCGTGGCGTGCTCGAATTCAAGATCGGCATGGTGCCGGAGTGCGCCAACAAGGCCGGCTCCTTCCTCGTCTATTGCCGCACCAGCGGCCGTGCGGCATTGTCTACCGTGCAATTGCAGAAGATCGGCTACACCGACGTGATTTCCATGGCCGGCGGTTTCGAGGTGTGGAACAACGAAGGCCGCCCGGTCGAGAAGCCCGAACCCGTCAATTTCGAGTGACATCATGACCGCCGTCCGCGCCGCCCTGGACCTTCCGATTGCCGGCATGACCTGCGCGGCTTGCGCGGCGCGCGTCGAGAAGCAGCTCAACAAGCTGCCGGGCGTCGAGGCCGCGGTCAATTTCGCCAGCGAACGCGCGGCGATCCATTACGACGTAGCGTCGGCCACGGCGGCCCAACTCGTCGAGGCCATCCGCAAGACGGGCTTCGAGGTGCCGCCGCGGACGGTCGAGCTTTCGCTCGGCGGCATGACCTGCGCGAGCTGCGCGGCCCGCATCGAGAAGCAGCTCAACAAGCTGCCGGGCGTCGAAGCCGTGGTCAATCTGGCGGCCGAGAAGGCGCACGTGCGTTACGTGCCGGGGCTGGCCGACGCGGACCTGCTCGTCCAGACGGTGGTCAAGACCGGCTTCACTGCCGCCGTTTCCACCCAGGACACGCATGCCGAAGAGAAGGCGCGCAAGCAGGCCGCCTATCGCGCCGAACTGCGGCGCTTCTGGATTTCCGCAGCGCTGACCTTGCCGCTGGTCGGCCAGATGCTGTTCATGGCGGCGAGCGGGATGAGCCATGGCGAGCCCTTGCCGCGTTGGCTGCAATTGCTGCTCGCCACCCCGGTCCAGTTCTGGATCGGCTGGCGCTTCTACACCGGCGGCTTCAATGCGCTGCGCGGCGGGAGCGGCAACATGGACGTGCTCGTCGCGCTGGGCACCACCATGGCGTGGGTCTTCAGCGCCGTCGTGACCCTTGCGGGGCTCGAACACCAGCACGTCTACTTCGAAGCCTCGGCGACCGTGATCACGCTGGTCCTGCTCGGCAAGATTCTGGAGGCGCGCGCGAAGGCCAAGACTTCCGCTGCTATCGAGGCACTGGTCAAGCTGCAGCCGCAGACGGCGCACGTCGAACGTAACGGGCAACTGGTCGAGGTGCCGGTGGCCAGCATGATTCCCGGCGACGTCTTCGTCGTGCGGCCGGGCGAGGCGGTCGCGGTCGACGGCGAAGTCGTCGAGGGCGCGTCGAGCATCAGCGAAGCCATGCTCACCGGCGAGAGCCTGCCGGTCGCGAAGGCGGTCGGCGGCAAGGTGTTCGCCGCCACGGTGAACGGCGACGGTCTGCTGCGCTGCCGAGCCACGGGCGTCGGCTCGCATACCTTGCTGGCCGGCATCATCCGCATGGTGGAAGAAGCGCAGGGGTCGAAGGCGCCCGTGCAGCGGTTGGTCGACCGGGTCGCGGCCATCTTTGTGCCGGTGGTCACGGCCATCGCGCTGGCGGCCTTCGTCGGCTGGTGGTGGCTGGGCGGCGATTTCGCTGCGGCGCTGGTGAATTCGGTTGCCGTGCTGGTGATCGCCTGTCCGTGTGCCCTCGGCCTCGCCACGCCGACGGCCATCATGGTGGGCACGGGGCAGGGCGCGCGGGCGGGCATCCTGATCCGCAACGCCCAGGCGCTCGAGCTCGCCGAAAAAATCGATGTCCTCGCCGTCGACAAGACGGGCACGCTTACCGAAGGCCGGCCCGCTGTGACGGAGGTGATCGCGCTCAACGGCGCGAACGCGGACGAAACCCTGCGCCTGGCGGCCAGCCTCGAGCAGGGAGCTACCCACCCGCTGGCCGAGGCGATCGTGAAAGCCGCCAAGGCGAAGGCGTTGACGCTGCCCCTGCCGCAGTCCACGGCTGCCGTGCCGGGGCGCGGCCTGGCCGGCGAGGTCGAGGGCGTCGCCCTGATGGTCGGCTCGACGGCCTATCTGGCCGACGCTGGTATCGCCGTGCCCGACGAGGCGGCCGCCGACCTGCAACGGCAGGGCCGCAGCATCGTCGCCGTGGCGCGCGATGGCAAGGCCATCGGCCTGATCGGCATCGCCGACCCCCTGCGCGGGAGCTCGAAAGCGGCGGTGGCGCGGCTGGCTCGCCTCGGCGTCGAAGTCGTGATGCTGACCGGCGACAATGCCCGCACCGCGGCGGCCATCGCCGCGGCGGCCGGCATCGGCCATTTCGAGGCCGAAGTGCTGCCGGCCGACAAATCACGCTCGGTCGAGCGGCTCAAGGCCGGCGGCAAGCGCGTGGGCATGGCGGGAGACGGCATCAACGACGCGCCGGCGCTCGCGGCGGCCGACGTCAGCTTTGCCATGGGCGCGGGCTCCGACGTCGCCATGAAGGCGGCCGACGTCACGCTGATGAGGAACGATCTTGGGTCGGTACCGGACGCCATTGCGCTGTCGCGCGCCACGCTGGCCAAGATCCGCCAGAACCTGTTCTGGGCCTTCATCTACAATGTCTTGGGCATCCCGCTGGCGGCATTCGGCTTCCTCAACCCGGTGGTGGCGGGGGCGGCGATGGCGATGAGTTCCGTGTCGGTGGTCAGCAATTCGCTGCTGCTGAAGCGCTGGCATCCGAAGGAGTGAGGCGATGGAAACGACGGTATTGAAGGTGAGCGGCATGTCCTGCGGCGGCTGCGTGAAGAGCGTGACCAACGTGCTGCAGGAACTGCCGGGCGTCAGCCGCGCCGAGGTTTCGCTAGAAAAAGGCGAAGCGGCGGTCGAATTCGAACCCGGCAAGGTCACGCGCGAGGCCATGGCCCAGGCGATCGCCGACGCCGGCTTCGAGGCCGCCTGAGCCCGGTATAATTCGCGTTTTTTCCAGGAGCAGCTCGTGGGTCTCGATCGCGTCCCCTCCGGCAAGGATCTGCCGAACGATTTCAACGTCGTCATCGAAATTCCGATGCACGCCGAGCCGATCAAGTACGAGGTGGACAAGGAATCCGGCGCGATTTTCGTCGACCGCTTCATGTCGACGGCGATGCACTACCCGTGCAACTACGGCTACATCCCGCACACCATCGCCGGCGACGGCGACCCGGTCGACGTGCTGGTGAAGTCGCAGTTCGCATTGCCGCCCGGCGTGGTGGTGCGCTGCCGCCCGATCGGCATGCTGAAGATGACCGACGAGGCCGGCGAGGACGCCAAGGTGCTGGCCGTTCCCGTCGACAAGCTGACCACCATGTACCGCGACATCGAGAGCCCGCGCGACTTCCCGCAGGTGATCCTCGACCAGATCGCGCACTTCTTCGAGCACTACAAGGATCTCGAAGCCGGCAAGTTCGTCAAGGTCAGCGGCTGGCTGGGCATCGAGGAAGCCAAGCGCGAGATCATGGAAGGCGTCAAGCGCTACGAAGACGCCAAGGACAAGCCGGCGTTCTGAGCGCCGCAAGGACACGCGATGTCCTCCCTGAAGATCGCCATCGGCCAGATCAACTGCACGGTCGGCGACCTTGCAGGCAACGCCGACCGCATCCTCGACGCCGCGGTACGGGCCAAGATGCTCGGGGCCGACCTGCTGGTCACCCCCGAGCTCGCCCTCTGCGGCTACCCGCCGGAAGACCTGCTGCTGCGCCCTGACTTCTACCGGGCCTGCCGGCGCGAACTCGAGACGCTGGCCATCGACGCGCCGCTGCCGGTCGTCGTCGGTCATCCCGAGGAGCGCGACGGCAAGCGCCACAATGCAGCATCGCTGCTGCGCGGCGGCGTGATCGAAGCGACCTACCGCAAGCAGCGGCTGCCGAACTACGAGGTGTTCGACGAGGAGCGCTATTTCGTCGCCGACCCGGATCCCTGCGTCGTTGAACTGAACGGCGTGAAAGTCGGCATCAACATCTGCGCCGACGTCTGGGAAGCGCCGGCGGCCTGCGCCGCCCGCGATGCCGGGGCACAGTTGCTGCTGGCCCTCAACGCCTCTCCCTTTCATGCCGGAAAGCAGCAGCACCGCTACGAGGTGCTGCGCGACCGCGTGCGCGAAACCGGCATGCCGATCGTTTACACCAACATGGTCGGCGGCCAGGACGAACTCGTGTTCGACGGCGCTTCCTTCGCCATCGACGCCGCCGGCCGCGTCACGCACCAGTTGCCGCCTTTCGTCGAGACAGTCGGCCTGGTCGAGATCCGCGACGGCCAGGTGCTGCCCGGCGAAGCCTCGGCCGCCAAGCCGACCGAAGCGGAAGTCTACGAGGCCCTTAAGCTCGGCGTGCGCGACTACCTCGGCAAGAACGGCTTCCCGGGCGCCATCATCGGCCTGTCGGGCGGGATCGACTCCGCGCTGACGCTGTGCGTGGCGGTGGACGCCCTTGGACCGGACCGCGTGCGCGCCGTCATGATGCCGTCGCCGTACACCGCGCAGATGAGCCTGGACGATTCTCGCGCCATGGTCGAGCGGCTCGGCGTCCGCTACGACGAGATCGCCATCGAGCCGGCCATGAAGACCTACGCGGCGATGCTGGAACCGCTGTTCGCCGAACTGCCGCCGACGGCTTGGGCGGACACGACGCCGGAGAACATCCAGGCGCGCATCCGCGGCATGGTGCTGATGGCGCTGTCGAACCGCACCGGGCGAATCGTCCTCACGACGGGCAACAAGAGCGAGATGGCGGTCGGCTACGCGACGCTCTACGGCGACATGGCGGGCGGCTTTGCCGTGATCAAGGACGTCTTCAAGACGCTCGTCTATCGCGTGGCCCGCTACCGCAACTCGCTGTGCAACGCGGGCGAGGAAGTGATCCCGGAGAACATCATCACCCGGGCGCCTTCGGCCGAGCTGCGGCCCGACCAGACCGATCAGGATTCGCTGCCGCCCTACGAGATTCTCGACGGCATCATCGAGGCCTACATGGAACGTGATCAGAGCCCGCGCGAGATCGTCGCCATGGGCTATCCGGAAGCCGATGTGCGTCATGTCGTGGGCATGCTGAAGCGCAACGAATACAAGCGCCGCCAGGCACCCGTCGGCATCCGGATCAGCCAGCGCGGCTTCGGCAAGGATTGGCGATATCCGATAACATCGCGGTATACAGACGAATGGTAGTGCTCGGAGAAATCATATGAAAAAAATCGAAGCCATCATCAAGCCGTTCAAGCTCGACGAAGTGCGCGAAGCGCTCTCCGAAGTGGGCATCGCGGGCCTGACGGTCAGCGAGGTCAAGGGCTTCGGTCGCCAGAAGGGCCACACCGAGCTCTATCGCGGCGCCGAATACGTCGTGGACTTCCTGCCGAAGATCAAGATCGAGGTCGTGGTGCGCGAAGACACCGTGGACCAGGCGATCGAGGCCATCGTGAAGGCTGCGCGCACGGGCAAGATCGGCGACGGCAAGATCTTCGTGACGCCGGTCGAGCAGATCGTCCGCATTCGCACCGGCGAGACGAACGAAGCTGCGATTTAACGCAGCTTCGTTCGTCTCGCCTTCGGCCCATTGACGACATTGACGAACATCCCCCCGACCCCCTTCCCGGGAAGGGGGCGACTGGCTAGCTCACTTCGCTCGAAATTGGGTTAGCGGTTCGACCTGAGCAGCACGATCACCGCACCCGCGCCGCCTTCCGCAGCGCGCGCCTGGCAGAACGCCAGGACTTCATTCTTCTGGGCCAGCCAGCCCAGCACCAGCTTCTTCAGCACCGGCTCGCGTCCCGGCGAGCGCAGTCCCTTGCCGTGGACGACGCGCACGCAGCGGTGTCCCTGCGCCAGGCAGTCGGCGAGGAACAACCCGATGTGCTGCCGGGCTTCTTCCCGGTTCATGCCGTGCAGGTCGAGCGCCGCCTGCACCACCCAGCGGCCGCGGCGCAGGTCGCGCAATACGCCGCGGGCGAGGCCGGGCCGGGCCCAGGCCGCTTCGTCGCCACCTTCGAGATGCAGGTCGAGCAGGGCAGGACCGTGCAGCGATTCCTGCAGCGCCGCGTCTTCGTCGAGATGGCGCTGGCGCGGGATGGCCGGCTGGGGCGGCGGCTCGTGATGGACACGATCCGTCGTCAGCGGCACGGCGCCGGCAACCGCCGCGCGGAAAGCTTGGCGGGCGTCGTCGTCGAGCGCGGCCCGCCGTGCCATCATGCCCTCGACGGGCCGCCCCGAGAGGGCATGCGCCCCCCAGTGGGGGGCAGCGAACGAACGTGAGCGTGGGGGGCCACTTATTCAGTGCTCCAGGGTTTCGAGGTAGCGTTCGACGTCGAGCGCGGCCTGACAGCCGGTGGCGGCGCTGGTGATCGCCTGCTTGTAGATCGGATCCTGCACGTCGCCGGCGGCGAACACGCCGGGCACCGAAGTGGCGGTCGCGTTGCCCTTGCGGCCCACGTGCGTGACGATGTAGCCGTTCTCCATTTCCAGCTGGCCTTCGAAGATGTCGGTGTTCGGCTTGTGGCCGATGGCGATGAAAACGCCCATCAGCTTGATCTCCTCGGCAGCGCCGGTCTTCACGTTCTTGATGCGCATGCCGGTGACGCCGGTCTTGTCGCCGAGCACCTCGTCGAGCACGTGGTCCCATTTGATCGTGACCTTGCCCTCGCGTTCCTTCTCGAACAGCTTGTCCTGCATGATCTTCTCCGCGCGGAACTTGTCGCGACGATGCACGACCGTCACATGCCGGCAGATGTTGGCGAGGTAGAGCGCCTCCTCGACCGCGGTATCGCCGCCGCCGATGACCGCCACGTCCTGGTTCTTGTAGAAGAAGCCGTCGCAGGTTGCGCAAGCCGAAACGCCCTTGCCCGAGAACGCCTGCTCGGACGGCAGGCCCAGGTATTGGGCCGAGGCGCCGGTGGCGATGATCAGCGCGTCGCAGGTGTACTCGCCGGCGTCGCCGATCAGGCGGATGGGCTTCTCGCCGAGCTTCGCCGTGTGGATATGATCGAAGATGATCTCGGTGTTGAAGCGCGTGGCGTGCTTCTCGAAGCGCGCCATCAGGTCGGGACCCATGACGCCATCGGCGTCGGCGGGCCAGTTGTCGACCTCGGTGGTCGTCATCAATTGGCCGCCCTGGGCCAGCCCGGTGATGAGCACGGGATTCAGGTTGGCGCGGGCGGCATAGACGGCGGCGGTGTAGCCGGCGGGGCCGGAACCGAGGATCAGCAGGCGGGCATGGCGGGTCGTCGTCATGGGGCATCCATTCTTGGCGGTTGTAATGCGGAAAATTATAACGTCGGGTCCCGCCGGGGCCGATTGGCCGAAGCGATAGCGGGGATAGGGGCCGGTTATCGCCGGTGATCGCCGGATTGTCCCCGGCGCGCCTCTCTAACATCGAATGCGATGAGTACCATTGCCGGCAGACAATTCGATACGCGGTCGCGCACCCAGCCGCCCGCCGAGCCGCTGCCCGAGAAGATCGCCGCCGTCGTCCATGAGGCGCGCTGGCTGGTCGTCGCGGTGGCGGGCCTCTATCTCGCGCTGATCCTGTGGGGCTACGGGCCCAACGACCCGGGCTGGTCGCACAGCGTCGACAACGCGCGCATCGCCAATCCGGGCGGCCGTTTCGGCGCCTGGCTGGCCGACCTGATGCTGTATGTCTTCGGCCTGTCGGCCTGGTGGTGGGTGGCCTTCCTCGCCTATCTGGTCGCCTGGGGCTATCACCGGCTGGACGGCTTGCTGGGCGGCGACCGTCGGCCTCTGCTGATTTCCATTACGGGCTTCCTGATTACGCTGGTCTCGAGCGCCGGGATCGAGGCCCTCCGGTTCTGGAGCGCGAAGTGGGCGCTTCCCCTGGCATCCGGCGGCATGCTGGGCTACGAAGTCGGCCATTACACGGCGGCTTATCTGGGCTACACCGGTGGCACCCTGATCCTGCTGGCGGCTTTCCTGGCCGGACTGAGCTTGTTCACCGGCCTTTCCTGGATCGTCGTGGTCGAGCGCTTCGGCGGCCTGCTGGAAGCCAGCGTGCTCGGCGTGGCGCGGCTGTGGGAAACCTGGCAGGACCGCCGCTACGGCCGCGTGGTGGCAGAGAAGCGCGAAGCCGTGGTGCAGGAAACGCTCAAGAAGATCGAGGCGGCCCCGCCGGCGCCGGTGCGCATCGAGCCCGTCGAAATCGAGATTCCCGTGGCGCCCAAAGCCGTCGCGCGCGCCGAGAAGGAGCGCCAGGCGCCGCTGTTCTTCGATGCGCCGGGGGGCGCGTTGCCGCCGCTGCACCTGCTCGACGAGGCCAGCCACAACCCGGCCGACCTGCCGGCTGCGGAAACGTTGGAATTCACCTCGCGCCTGATCGAACGCAAGCTCGCCGACTTCGGCGTCGAGGTCAAGGTGCTGACGGCCCAGCCCGGCCCCGTGGTGACGCGTTACGAAGTGGAGCCGGCCACCGGCGTGAAGGGCGCGACCATTGTTGGCCTCGCCAAGGACCTGGCGCGCGCGCTGTCCCTCGTCAGCATCCGCGTGGTCGAGACGGTGCCGGGCAAGTCCTGCATGGCGCTCGAGCTGCCGAACCCGCGCCGCCAGACGGTGCGCCTGTCCGAGATCATTGGCTCGCAGGCCTACAACGCGATGCACTCGCCGCTCGCCGTCGCGCTGGGCAAGGACATCGGCGGCCTGCCGGTCGTCGCGGACCTTGCCAAGATGCCGCACGTGCTGGTCGCCGGCACGACGGGCTCCGGCAAGTCGGTCGGCATCAACGCGATGATCCTGTCGCTGGTGTATAAGTCCGAGCCCAAGGATGTCCGCCTGATCATGGTCGACCCGAAGATGCTCGAACTGTCGATCTACGAGGGCATTCCGCACCTGCTTGCCCCCGTCGTCACCGACATGCCGAAGGCTGCCAACGCGCTGCACTGGTGCGTCGGGGAAATGGAGCGCCGCTACAAGCTGATGAGCGCGATGGGCGTGCGCAACCTGTCGGGTTTCAACTCCAAGATCGCCGAGGCCAAGAAGAACAACGAATCCCTGCCGAACCCGTTGTCGCTGACGCCGGAGACGCCCGAACCGCTCGAAGCGATGCCGCACATCGTCGTCGTCATCGACGAACTGGCGGACCTCATGATGGTGGTCGGCAAGAAGGTCGAGGAGTTGATCGCGCGACTGGCGCAGAAGGCGCGCGCCGCCGGCATCCACCTGATTCTCGCCACGCAGCGTCCGAGCGTGGACGTCATCACCGGTCTCATCAAGGCCAACATCCCGACGCGCATTGCCTTCCAGGTCTCCTCGAAAATCGATTCGCGCACCATCCTCGACCAGATGGGCGCCGAGGCGCTGCTCGGGCAGGGCGACATGCTCTACCTCGCCCCCGGCACGGGCTTGCCGACGCGGGTGCACGGCGCCTTCGTCTCCGACGACGAGGTCCATCGCGTCGTCGACCACCTGAAGAAGGTGGCCAAGCCCGAGTACATCAAGGACGTGCTCAGCGCGCCGCCGTCCGAGCCCAGCGAAGCGGCGGCCGGCGAGGCCGGCGATGCCGAGGCGGACCCGATGTACGACCAGGCGGTCGAAGTCGTGCTCAAGACGCGGCGGCCGTCGATCTCGCTGGTGCAGCGGCACCTGCGCATCGGCTACAACCGGGCGGCCCGGCTGATCGAGGCGATGGAGAAGGCCGGCCTGGTGTCGCCGATGAACGGCGCCGGCAACCGGGAAGTCCTGGCGCCCGAACAGGCCGAATAGCCCGCCACAGCCGGCCTCCGGTCGGCGATAATCGGGGCTATGAAGAAATCTGCCTGTCTTATCGCCGGCCTGCTGCTGCCGCTGGCGGCTGCCGCCTCCGGCCTCGACCAGCTCAAGGCCTTCCTCGATACGACGAAGACCGCCAGCGGTCGGTTCGCGCAGAGCGTGGTCGGCAAGTCGGGCAAGAAGCCCCAGCAATCGGCCGGCACTTTTGCCTTGGCACGTCCGGGCAAGTTCCGCTGGCAATACGAGAAGCCTTACCAGCAACTGCTGGTCAGCGACGGCGATCGCCTCTGGAGCTTTGATCCCGACCTCAATCAGGTCACCACCCGCAAGCTCGGCAAGGCACTGGGCTCGAGCCCCGCGGCGCTGTTGGCCGGCGGCGACCTTGAAGCCCACTTCGTGCTCAAGGATGCCGGCGCGGCCGAAGGCATCGAAATGGTCGACGCCACGCCGAAGTCCGCCGACGGCAACTTTGAGCGCGTGCGCATCGGCCTCAAGGACAACCTGCCGCGCGTGATGGAGATCCGCGACAACTTCGGGCAGGTATCCACGCTGATATTCACCGAGTTCCGCTCCAATCCGGCCATGGGCAAGGACGAGTTCCGCTTCGTGCCGCCGAAGGGTGCCGACGTTGTCGGAGAGTAAGGACCTCTTCGCGGCGAAACCCCACGCGCCGCTCGCCGAACTGCTGCGACCCAAGAGCCTCGACGAGGTGATCGGCCAGTCGCATTTGGTCGGTCCCGGCAAGCCGCTGCGCCTCGCGTTCGAATCGAAGACGCCCCATTCGATGATCTTCTGGGGCCCGCCGGGCGTGGGCAAGACGACGCTGGCGCGGCTGATGGCGGACAGCTTCGACGCCGAGTTCATCGCGCTCTCGGCCGTGTTCTCGGGCGTCAAGGACATCCGCGAGGCCATGCAGCAGGCCGAGCTCACGCTGGCACAGAGCGGCCGCCGCACGATCCTGTTCGTCGACGAGGTGCACCGCTTCAACAAGGCGCAGCAGGACGCCTTCCTGCCCTACGTCGAGCAGGGCGTCGTCACCTTCGTCGGCGCGACCACCGAGAACCCGTCGTTCGAGGTGAACTCGGCGCTGCTCTCCCGTGCCGCCGTTTATGTTCTCAAGAGCCTGTCCGAAGACGAGCTCAAGCAGCTGTTCGAGCGCGCGCGGGCCAGCGCCTTTGCCGGCATCGAGTTCGACGACGACGCGCGCGACCGCCTGGTGGGCTACGCCGACGGCGATGCGCGCAAGTTGCTCAACGTGCTGGAAACCATCAAGACGGCGGCGGGGACTGCGGGCGTCACCAAGGTCGATGCCGCCTTCCTCGAAGCTGCGCTGGCTTCCGACCTGCGCCGCTTCGACAAGGGCGGCGACGCCTTCTACGACCAGATCTCGGCGCTGCACAAGTCCGTGCGCGGCTCCAATCCCGACGCCGCGCTTTACTGGTTCGTGCGCATGCTCGACGGCGGCGCCGACCCGCTCTACCTCGGCCGCCGCGTCGTGCGCATGGCCTCCGAAGACATCGGGCTCGCGGATCCGCGCGCGCTCGATATCGCGCTCACCGCCTGCGCCACCTACGAGCGCCTCGGTTCGCCGGAGGGCGAATTGGCGCTGGCCAACGCCGTGCTCTACATGGCGGTGGCGCCCAAATCGAATGCCGCCTACGTCGCCTATAATGCGGCCCGCGCCTTCGTCGCCAGGGACAAGAGCCGGCCGGTGCCCGAGCATCTGCGCAACGCGCCGACCAAGCTGATGAAGGAATTGGGCTACGGGCGCGAGTACCGCTACGCGCACGACGAGCCCGGGGCCTACGCCGCCGGCGAGACCTACCTGCCCGACGGCATGCCCCGGGTCGAATGGTACGTGCCGACGCCGCGCGGGCTGGAACAGAAGATCGCCGAGAAGCTCGCGCACCTGCGCGAACTCGACCGCAAAGCCAAATCGAAATCCAAGTAAAGGTTCATCATGCTGGACATCCAACTTCTCCGCGCCAATCCCGCTCAGGTCGCCGAACGCCTTGCCACGCGCGGCGTTTCCTTCGACGCCGCCGCCTTCGAGGTGCTCGAGGCCGAGCGCAAGACGCTGCAGACGCGCACGCAGGAGTTGCAGGCCAAGCGCAACAGCTTGTCCAAGCAGGTCGGCATGCTGAAGGGCAAGGGCGAGGACGCCTCCGCGGTGCTCGCCGAAGTCGCCGGCATCGGCGACGAGCTCAAGGTGAACGAAGACAAGCTCGCGGCCTTGCAGGAGCGCTACAACGCCTTCGTTGCCGTGATCCCCAACCTGCCGCACGAGAGCGTGCCTAACGGCCGCGACGAAACGGGCAACGTCGAAGTGCTGCGCTGGGGCACGCCGCGCAGCTTCGACTTCCCGGTCAAGGACCATGTCGAGCTCGGCGAAGCGCTGGGCGGACTGGACTTCGAAACCGCGGTGAAGATCTCGGGCGCACGCTTCTCGCTGATGAAGGGCGGCATCGCCCGGCTGCATCGCGCGCTCGCGCAGTTCATGCTCGACACGCACACGGGCGAGCACGGCTACACCGAGGTCTACGTGCCTTACCTCGTCAATCCCGACAGCATGTACGGCACCGGCCAGCTGCCCAAGTTCGAGGAAGACCTGTTCCGCGTGCCGCGCGCCGACGGCACGAACCTCTACCTGATCCCGACCGCCGAAGTGCCGGTGACGAACATCGTGCGGAACGAGATCGTCGACTCTGCCCGCCTGCCGCTCAAGTTCGTCTGCCATACGCCCTGCTTCCGTTCGGAAGCCGGCTCCTACGGCAAGGACACGCGCGGCATGATCCGCCAGCATCAGTTCGACAAGGTCGAGCTCGTGCAGATCGTGCATCCGGAGAAGTCGTGGGAGGCGCTGGAAGACCTGACTGGCCACGCCGAGACGATCCTGCAGAAGCTGGAGCTGCCTTATCGCAAAGTCGCGCTATGCACGGGCGACATGGGCTTCTCTGCCGCCAAGACCTACGACCTCGAAGTCTGGCTGCCGGCGCAGAACACCTATCGCGAAATCTCCTCCTGCTCCAACTTCGAGGCCTTCCAGGCGCGCCGCATGCAGGCGCGCTTCCGCAACGACAAGAACAAGCCCGAGCTTGCGCACACGCTCAACGGTTCCGGCCTCGCCGTCGGCCGCACGCTGGTCGCGATTCTCGAGAACTACCAGCGCGCCGACGGCAGCGTGGCGGTCCCCAAGGCGCTGAGCTGCTACATGGGCGGTCTCGAGGTGATCGAACCGGCGCGCTAAACGCCGGGCGGCTACCAGAACGCCGAGGGCACGGCCAGCCGGCCGGGCGCCTTGCGCGCTTGAACCTGGGGGGCGGAGAGCACCGTACCCGAGGCGTGAACGGGCAGCACCGCGGGCTTCTCGAAGCGGCACAGCACGTTGTAGAAGTTGCGGATGTTCTCGACCATGATCACCGCCTCGCCGCCGCGCCCGCGTCCGCTCTTCAGCCGCTGGTAGTACTGCGGCCGCGCCAGCAGCGGCAACACCTTCTTCATGTCGTACCAGGAATCGGGGTCGCGCTTGAGCCCCTTGGCCAGTGCGCGCGCGCCATTGAAATGCCCCATGCCGAGGTTGTAGGCGGCCAGCGCGAGCCAGGTGCGATCGGGATCTGGTGTCTCGTCGGGAATCGCGTCCAGGATTTCGCCCAGGTAGCGCGCGCCGGCGAGAATGCTCTGGCGGGGATCGAGGCGATTGGAAACGCCGAGGTAGTCAGCGGTGTCCTCCGTCAGCATCATCATGCCGCGCACACCCGTCGGCGACGTGGCGAGCGGATTCCAGCCCGACTCCTGATAGGCGAGCGCCGCCAGCAAGCGCCAGTCGATGCCGGTCAGGCGCTGCGCCTGCAGGAAGTCGGCGCGGTAATGCGGCAGCCGCGTTTGCATGGCGGTCAGGAACTGCCCCATGTTTTCCTGGTTGATGCGCTTGATGTGGCCGTAATAGCGGTCGCGGATGCGCGCCAGGGTGCCATCCTCGGCCATGCGCGTGAGGAAGGCGTCAGCCTTGCGCCGCAGTTCCTCGTCGCGCGCCCGAAAGGTCCAGGCGTAGGTCACCGTGCCCGGCAGTTCCTGCGCGACTTCGATGTCGGGATAGAAGTTGACCGCCACATCGTAGTGCGCGGAATCCGTGGCGACGAGTTCCGCCTTGCCGTCCGACACGCGGGCGAGCAAATCGATGTCGTTAGCCTCGTCGACCTCGGCCACCGTCACCGCCGGCTTGAGGCCGCGCAGCACCTTGTCGAGCGGCGAATCGAGAGCGACCTGGATCACGTGCCCCGCCAAATCGCCAAGTTCGTCGAAGCCGATCGCGTCGGCCTGCTGGACGATCAACTGGCGGGCGACATGCAGCGGCTTGGTGTAGGCGAGTTCCGGTTCGGCCTCGGCCGGCAGGGCCGCGGCGAAATGAACCTTCCCTGTGCGCACGAGCTCGCGCATCTCGCGCGAACCTCGCACCGGCACCAGCTTGAGCTTGACCTGCAGTTCCGCGGCGAAGGCCTCGAGCAGGTCGTTCTCGAAGCCGCTGGCCGGCTCTTCGCCTGAGGCCGGCTGGTAGAAGACAGGATCGCCGCGGATCGCCACGACCAGTTCGCCGCCGGGCTGCGGCGGTTCCAGCTTCGAGCAGGCCGCGGACAGCAGGGCGAAGACGAAAGACAGGCAGAAGACCCAACGCATGAAGCGGTTTCTCCGTAGCCCGGGGCCCGCCATTCTGCCACGGCTGGAAAGCGAAGGCGGTTCCATGTAGAATCCGCCCTCCCGGAGAGGTGGCAGAGTGGTCGAATGTACCTGACTCGAAATCAGGCGTAGGTGCAAGCCTACCGTGGGTTCGAATCCCACCCTCTCCGCCACCACGACACGTCATAGCCCCGCATGCGGGGCTATTGTCGTTTACGGGCCGGTGAACGACAAAAGACCCACCGGCGTACGGAGGGCGCCGATGGGTCCCGTGCCAGCAACCTGCCAGGAGGTAAATCCAGGACAGCGGGCTGCCAGGATTAGAACCGGGCAGCCGAACCGAGGTTCCGGAGATGGGCTTATCGGCGCTTCTTGTCGCGCGGCTTGTCGGCGCGGCGCGCGGGCAGTCGGGCCGTCGCCTCGGGCTGCCATGCGGGCACCAGATGCTTCTTGCCGTTGCCGATCAGGTCGGCGCGCCCCATCTGCCGCAGCGCTTCGCGCAGCAAGGGCCAGTTGGCGGGATCGTGGTAGCGCAGGAAGGCCTTATGGAGTTTCCTCTGGCGGCCGCCGCGCACCACCGTCACGCTCTCTCCCTGGGGGCCGATTCGCCTCAGCGGATTGCGCTCCGAGTGGTACATCGCCGTCGCAATCGCCAGCGGCGTCGGCAGGAAGGTCTGGACCTGGTCTAGGCGGAACCCGTTGCGCTTGAGCCAGAGCGCGAGCTCCAACATGTCGCCGTCGGTGGTGCCGGGATGCGCGGCGATGAAGTAGGGGATCAGGTACTGTTCCTTGCCGGCTGCCTGCGAGGCGGCGTCGAACATGCGCTTGAACTTCTCGTAGGCGCCGATGCCCGGCTTCATCATCTTGGAGAGCGGCCCGGCTTCGGTGTGCTCGGGGGCGATCTTCAGATAGCCGCCGACGTGGTGGCTGACAAGCTCCTTCACGTATTCCGGCGAGCGCACCGCGAGGTCGTAGCGCAGCCCCGACCCGATCAGCACCTTCTTGATGCCGGGAAGCTGGCGCGCCTTGCGGTAGAGCGAGATCAGCGGCGCATGGTCGGTGCCCAGGCGCGGGCAGATCTCCGGGTAGACGCAGGAAAGGCGCCGGCATGCCGCCTCGACGGCCTTGTCCTGGCACGCCATGCGGTACATGTTGGCGGTCGGGCCTCCGAGGTCCGAGATGATGCCCGTGAAGCCGGGAGTCTTGTCGCGGATTTCCTCGATCTCATGCAGGATCGAGGCCTCCGAGCGGCTCTGGATGATGCGGCCTTCGTGCTCGGTGATCGAACAGAAAGTGCAGCCGCCGAAGCAGCCGCGCATGATGTTCACCGAGAGGCGGATCATCTCCCAGGCAGGAATCTTCGCGTCGCCGTAGGACGGATGCGGCGCGCGCGCGTAGGGAAGGCCGTAGACGTGGTCCATCTCGGCGGTCGTCAGCGGGAGCGGCGGCGGGTTGAGCCAGACGTCCCGCTCGCCGTGGGCCTGCACGATGCTGCGCGCGTTGCCGGGGTTGGATTCGAGGTGGAAGGCGCGCGAGGCCTCGGCGTAGCGCTCGGCGTCGGACGCGACTGCCTCGTAGGCCGGCAGCCGCACGTAGCATTGCGAGCGCTCGGCGTCGCCGCCCTGCGTCGCCTCCCGCCACTCCGGGCCGGGCGTCCAGCCGCGCGGCACCATGAAGCCCGTGCCGCGCAGGTCGCGGATGTCGCCGACCGCCTCGCCCTTCGCAAGCCGGTGCGCGAGGTCGACCAGCGCGCGCTCGGCGTTGCCGTAGAGCAGCAGGTCGGCCTTGCTGTCGGGGAGCACCGAACGGCGCACCTTGTCGGACCAGTAGTCGTAATGCGCGATGCGCCGCAAGCTGGCTTCGATCCCGCCGATCACGAGCGGGACGTCGGCGAACGCTTCGCGCGCCCGCTGCGCGTATACGACGACGGCGCGGTCGGGCCGCCGGTCCGGCGCGCCGCCGGGCGTGTAGGCATCATCCGAGCGGATTTTGCGATCCGAGGTGTAGCGATTGACCATCGAATCCATGTTTCCGGCCGTGATGCCGAAGAACAGGTTCGGCTTGCCGAGGCGCCGAAAATCGTCGGCCGAGCGCCAGTCCGGTTGACTCACGATGCCGACGCGGAAGCCCTGCGCTTCCAGCAGGCGCCCGATCAGCGCCATGCCGAAGCTCGGATGGTCGATGTAGGCGTCGCCGGTCACCAGCACGACATCGCAGGAATCCCAGCCGAGCGCGTCCATCTCGGCGCGCGATGTCGGCAGGAACGGCGCGACGCCGAAGCGCTTGGCCCAATAGGGGCGATACGAGGTGATCGGCTTGGCGGGGAGCAAGAAACGGAGGGGCTAGGCGGCGAGGCGGACGCGGCTTTGCGAAGGTACGTGGCGTGCCAGGAAATCCATCTGATCGGCCAGGATGTTGCGGTTGCAGAGGATCAGGTATTCGGCCTTGTTCGGAACGTAGGGGGCGTAGAGCAATTGCATGCCGGCTTGTTCGGGCGTGCGCCCGCTCTTGGTCTGGTTGCAGGGACGGCAGGCCGTGACCACGTTCATCCAGCCGTCGCGCCCACCCTGCGAAACGGGCACGATGTGGTCGCGCGTGAGGCGTGAGCCGGGCAGCAGGGTACCGCAATAGGCGCAGACATGGCGGTCGCGGTGGAAAAGTTCGCGGTTGGAAAGCGGGGGCACCTGGTGCAGCGACTTGCCGGCCAGCGCCTTGCCCTTGATGGCGATGATGCTGTTGGTTTCTATCGCCGAGCGCTCGCCGGTGATGCGGTTGATGCCGCCGTGGATCAGGAAGCTGTTCTCGCCGATGGTCCAGGCCACGAGGTCTTTGGCGTAATAGAAGCAGGCATGCTGCCAGCTGACCCAGCGATTGGGGATGCCGTGTTGGTCTAGCGTGAGGATCAGGGGGTAAGGGCCCATCTCGTCTAGAATCCTAAGTTCCTCAACCTTATCAGATTGATGCGATTTTTCAAAACATGCGGACGCAGCAGGGATTCCGGTTCGCTCTGGCGGCATCGCTGCTGTTGCACCTGCTATTGCTTTGGCCGGTTTTCCCGGCCTATCGGCAAGGAGACGCCGGACAAGCCCTGTCCGTAGTGCTGCGGCCGCAGAAGGGCGCCTTCCCCGACAAGATTTCCAGCAGCCGTACCGCCGCGCCGGCGGTTGCACACTCCCAGCCGCGGCCCTCGGCAGGCGAGTCCGCGCCGCGACTGCTGGCCGAAAGCGTCGCTTCTTCGCCTCAGCGTGCCGTCGTCCCGGCGGCGGCAGGCAACACGCCTGCTTCGACTATGGAAACGGGCGCCCGTTCAGAGAGCCGTGCAGCGGGTGCTTCTGCAGCGGGCGGCCCGGGGGCCGCGCCCGGCCGCGCGGCGGGGGGCGCCCCCGGCGGGGTTGGGCCGATCCGCGGGGCGCACGCCCCAGCGGCGGGGCGCGTCAAGCCCCATACCCCCCCGGCGCCCGCCGCAGTGGGCGGC
>JBLNBJ010000043.1:0-2546 GCA_050259835.1 Ignavibacteria bacterium
TGAACGCCACGAACTCGTCGCGCTTGCCCGTCGGAACGTACGTCTTCGCCGCCGCCAGCAGGTCCTGCTGGCTCAGCCCCCTCGCCTTCATCACGTCCTGCAGCGTGTCGGCCTTGACGGCAGAAGCTGCAAGACCCACGCCGGCTGCGACGAGCAGCGGCATGGCGCCGTAAGAAAATCCTTTAGCCATAAACCCTCCCTGTGAAATGGTTGGTCCCGCCACTTACGCGATGCGGCCGAGCTGCAGCGCCCTGCGACAGTTCGCCGCACTCTAGACCCATGACCGCCGAATTCCTTGACAGCGGTCAAGTTTTTCCGGACATCGAGGCCGAACAATGCCCGGCCTCGAATACACTCCGTCGCTCATCACGGAAGACCGCATCCCCGGATGCGACAGAAACGCCACATGAAGAAATCGACCCTCGCGGCCGCCGTCCTGGCCTTCGCCGGCATCGCCGCTCCCCTCCACGCGCAGGACATGGAGAAGGCCAAGGAAATCATGAACGTCTGCGCCGGCTGCCACGGCGACAACGGCCAGGGCGGCAAGAAGGGCGAATATCCGCGCATCGCCGGCCAGCCCGTGGCCTATCTCACGCAGCAGCTGCGCGCCTTCCGCGCCCGCACCCGGGTCAATATCCCGATGGTTCCCTACACCGAGGAACGCGAGCTGCCCGACGAGGACATCCGCGACATCTCGGCCTACCTCGCTTCGATTAAGCTCTCCACCGCGATGCCGAAGTTCACCGGCGACGAGGACGCGCTGACCCGGCTGCAGATGGTCGACAAGGTGATGATCGTGCCGCGCAGCGAGGGCGACGTCGCGCACGGCGGCGAGGTCTATGCCGAGCAGTGCGCCTTCTGCCACGGCAAGACCGGGCGCGGCGGCGGCCGCTTCCCGATGCTGGTCGGCCAATACACCAACTATCTGCAGAAGCAGATCGCCAGCTACCTCAAGGGCGAGCGTCCGCACGACGAAGAAGACAGCCGCGGCGTCCTGGCCGAACTCAAGGACACGGACATCCGCGACATCCTGGCCTGGCTCACCTCGGTCCAGACCCAGGACTGACCGCACCGCCGGTGCGGCATGGCGCCACCCGTCCGGCATGGAACCATGCCGAGCGGGTCGCGTCCAACCCCTCGCAATCGATCGCGGAACGCGCTGCCGCTCGCGGGGGCGCTTCTCTCTGACGTCGTCGCGAAGCCGAGGAGAGCAGCATGTTCACTCAAGTCGTCGATCCACTGGGCAGCGTGTGGCTGACCGGACTCGTTGCACTCATTCCCGTCATCCTGCTGCTGCTCCTGCTGGCCGTGTTCAGGGTCTCTGCCTGGCTCGCCACCCTGATCGGTTCCATCGTCACCTTCGCCATGGCGGCGTGGATCTGGCAGATGCCGCTGGACGCCGGCGTGCGCGCCTACGTCTACGGCGCCGCCACCGGCGTCTGGGCGGTCGACTGGATCACCTTCTGGGGTGTCGTGCTCTTCAACACCCTGTCGCTGACCGGGACCTTCGAGCTGTTCCGCCGCTGGCTGATCGCCCAGGGCACGCGCGACGTGCGCATCCAGACGCTGCTGTTCGCCTGGGCCTTCGGCGCGCTGCTCGAAGGCCTGGTCGGCTTCGGCTATCCGTGGGCGGTGGTGGCGCCGATCCTCGTCACGCTCTCCATTCCCGACCTCGACGCGCTGCGCGTGGCCGCCATCGCCAACAACGCGCCCGTCTCCTACGGCGCCCTCGGCGCGCCGATCATCGCCCTGGCGGCCGTGACCGGCATGCCGCTGCTCGAACTGTCGGCTTCGGTCGGCCGCGTGGTCGCGGTGCTGGCGCTGTTGCCGCCGTGGATCCTCATCTACCTCGTCTCCGGCAGCAAGGGCCTCAAGGACGGCTGGCCGCTGGCGATCGCGGGCTCGCTCGGCTACATCGCCGGGCAGTATCCGGTCGCCGTGTATCTGGGCCCCTACCTGCCCGACGTCGTCGGCGCCATCGTCTGCTTCGCCGTGCTGCTGGTGCTGCTCAAGTTCTGGCGGCCGCGCACCACGCTCGGCTACGGCGGCGTCGTGCTCGAGGAATCGACCGCCTACGCCGGCGCCGGCCACGGCCTGACGCGCGGCGAACTGCTCAAGGCCTGGATGCCCTACATCGTGCTGATCGTCGTGGTCGCCCTGTGGACCGGCCCGTGGTCGCCACTGCCCAAGGTGAGCCTGTTCAAGATCCAGGTGCAGGCGCTGTCCGGCCTGCTGCCGGGCGAGAAGGTGACGGCCCTGTTCAACTTCGCGCCCTTCATCGGCGGCACCGCCATCCTGGTCTCGTGGATCATCGTCGCGGTAATCCTGCGGCCCGGCGGCGCCGTGCTGCGCGAAGTGTTCGCCAAGACCTTCCACCAGATGTGGGGCGCGATGCTGGTCGGCGTGTTCATCTTCGGGCTTGCCTACGTATTCAACTTCTCGGGCATGGCCTCGTCGCTGGCGAACGCCTTCTCCAAGGTCGGCATCATCTACATCGTCATCGCGCCGCTGCTGGGCTGGATCGGCGTGGCGCTGTCGGGCAGCAA
>JBLNBJ010000044.1:0-9799 GCA_050259835.1 Ignavibacteria bacterium
TCGAGCGTTTCACGGAACACGAAATGCCACCGGCGTAGAATCCACTCCCACCGAATCCGGGAGGCAAGACGTGGCAACACCGCTCGACGGCTTTCTCAACCTGTCACCCGCAGGCAACCAGGTTCTCGGCCGCGGCCTGATCACCAAGAGCATCGCGCGGCCGACCCCGGTGATCCACAAGGGCCAGCAGGTCTCCGGCGCCTACCTCGTCACCCGCGGGCAGTTGCGCGTATTCACCTTCACGCCGCAGGGCACGGAAGCGACCCTCTACTTCATCCGCCCCGGCGAAACCTGCGTGCTGGCGCTCAACTGCCTGTTCAACGACCTGCTCTATCCGGCCTGGGTCGAAGCAAGCGGCGGCACCGACGTTGCGATCATCCCGGGCCCGCTCTATCGCACGCTGTTCGAGCGCGAGGCCGCCGTGCAGGACATGACCGTGAAGGCGCTGTCGACGCTCGTGTTCCGCCTGATGGGCGAACTGGAGCAGGTGCATTCGTGCAATCTCGACCAGCGCCTCGCCAACTTCCTGCTGTCCAATGCCGACGCTGCCGGCACCCTGCGCATGACGCAGCAGCAGGTGGCCTCTCACCTCGGCACGACGCGGGAAGTGATCGCCCGCCTGCTGCAAGGCTTCGTGGCGCAGGGCATGGTGGCCACCGGACGCGGCGCCGTCACCGTGCGCGACAGCGGGCGGCTCGCCGCGCTGCTGGAGCCGACCGGCCGCTGCTAGCAGCGGGCCGGCGGCCGCTCGCCACACCCCCGCCGTACCAAGGGTTTTCAGGCCGGCCGGCGGCGGGCCGCGTTGACGCCCTTGCTACAATTGCCGCATGAGACGCGGCTTCGCTTCCTATCCTCTCCCGTCCGCCGAGACCCGCGAACGCCGCGACTGGGTGACGATCAAGACCCTGCTGCCCTACCTGCTCGAATGGAAGTGGCGGGTGGTGCTCGCCCTCGGCTTCCTCATCGCGGCCAAGCTCGCCAACGTCGCCGTTCCGCTGGTGTTCAAGCAGATCATCGACGCGTTCACGCTGCCGAAGGAGCAGGCGTATCTGCTGGTGCCGCTGGGGCTGCTCGGCGCCTACGGCGCGCTGCGCTTCTCGACCGCCATGTTCACAGAGCTGCGCGAGATCGTCTTCGCCAAGGTGACCCAGCGCGCGCAGCGCACCATCGCGCTGCGAGTGTTCGGCCACCTGCATTCGCTCTCGCTGCGCTTCCACCTCGAACGCCAGACCGGCGGGCTCACGCGCGACATCGAGCGCGGCACGCGCGCCGTCGGCAGCCTGATCAGCTACACCATCTACTCGATCGCGCCGACGCTGGTCGAGATCGCGCTGGTGCTGGGGATATTGATCGCGCGCTACGACTGGACCTTCGCGCTGATCACCGGGATCGTCCTGTTCTGCTACGTCAGCTTCACCATCGTCGTCACCAACTGGCGCACGCTGATCCGCCGCCACGCCAACGAGCTCGACTCCGCGGCCAACGTGCGCGCCATCGACAGCCTGCTCAACTACGAGACGGTCAAGTACTTCAACAACGAGCGCTGGGAGGCCGAGCGCTACGACGAGCACATGAAGAAGTGGGAGCGCGCCATGGTGAAGAGCCAGGTGTCGCTGTCCTACCTCAACCTCGGTCAGGCGCTGATCATCGCCATCGGCGTGAGCTTGATGATGTGGCGCGCGGCGGTGGGCGTCACCGAGCACAGCATGACGGTTGGCGACATCGTGCTGGTCAACGCCTTCCTGATCCAGCTCTACATGCCGCTCAACCATCTCGGCGTGCTCTACCGCGAGATCCGCCAGTCGCTCACCGACATCGAGCGCCTGTTCGGGCTGCTCGAGCAGCACCGCGAGATCCAGGATGCGCCGGATGCCGTGGAGCTTCCGCGCAACGGCGCCTGCGCGGTGCGCTTCGAGCACGTCGGCTTCCATTACGATCCGAAGCGCCAGGTGCTGTTCGACGTCGACTTCGCCATCCCGCCCGGCCAGACGGTCGCCGTCGTCGGCCACAGCGGCTCGGGCAAGAGCACGCTGGCGCGGCTGCTCTATCGCTTCTACGACGTCGATATGGGCGCCATCCGCGTCGACGGCCACGACATCCGCAAGCTCAGGCAGGCGAGCCTGCGCGCCGCGATCGGCATCGTGCCGCAGGACACCGTGCTGTTCAACGACAGCATCTTCTACAACATCCAGTACGGCCGCCCGACGGCCACGCGCGAGGAAGTGGTGGCGGCGGCGAAGTCGGCGCACATCCACCAGTTCGTCGAGTCGCTGCCCGACAAGTACGACACGCGCGTCGGCGAGCGCGGCCTCAAGCTTTCCGGCGGCGAGAAGCAGCGCGTCGCCATCGCCCGCGCCCTGCTCAAGAACCCGCCGATCCTCATCTTCGACGAAGCCACGTCCGCGCTCGACTCGAAGACCGAAAAGGCGATCCAGGCCGAACTCGAGCAGGCCGCCGTCGGCCGCACCACGCTGATCATCGCGCACCGCCTGTCCACGGTGATGAACGCCGACGAGATCCTGGTGCTGGACGGCGGGCGCATCGTCGAGCGCGGCCGTCACCGCGACCTGCTCGAGCGCGGCGGCGCCTACGCGCAGATGTGGGCCCTGCAGCAGCAGCAGGAGGCCGCGACCGCGGAGGTCGCCTAGGGAAGAGGCGGAGTGTCCGGCTCAGGCGGCGCCGGTTTCATGGCAGACGCGAAAACGCATGTCCGCGTGCTGGCAGAGCATCGGCTCGCGGCCGTCGGCGATGAGGCTGCGCAGCAGTTGCAGGGCGGGCTGCTGGTCGAGCGGGCCGCTCTGCGAGCAGCGCGCCCCGGGCGGAAAGCATTTTCCGCAGCGAACTTCCTGGGTGTTCAAGCCAACCTCCAATCGGTGTCATGGATTGGGAAAGGAAAGACGCCATCCCGAGATCAGGGGAATGACGGGCAGGATTATCGGCGCTGCGCGACGCCGCGGCGGCTCAAAAAATCTATCGCGCCATAACGCCGGACGCCGACGCGGCCGGCTCCCGCAGTGCCCCGGCCGGAGCGTCTGCGGCACAGATCAGGACGGTCCGGAGTATCTGCGCGATGCCGTCGTGCCGCAGCCGATAGAAGTTGCGGCTGGCTTCCCGCCGCATCGAAACCAGCCGATGGCTGAGCAGGAGCGCCAGATGCCGGGAGATGACGCTCTGCGGCGCGCCCGTCCGGCGCGAGATCTCTCCGACGCAGACCTCCGAATGCGCCAACCCGCAAAGGATATTGAGGCGCACGGGATGGGAGAGGAGCTTGAGGCTTTCCGCCATTTCGGCGAGGCATCCATCGTGCGGATTGCGCCGATCGGCAGGGGCGAATTCGTTCATCGCGGTGCTCCGGGGATTTCGTTGCGCGGCTTGTTGTTCCCGCCGGCCAGGCGGCGCGCCGGCCGGACCGTCAGTGCCGCGTCAGCGCGTTCTCGGGAACGTCGATCGCATGGGCGCGCAGCCAGGCAACGTCGAGCTCCCAGCGCACGCCCGTGATGCCGGGCTCGGCCCGCACGATGGCCATCGCCTCGGACTGCGCCTGCGCCAGGGCCTTTTCCTGTGCCACGAAGGCCGGATCGTTGGGATTGCGGACGTCGATTTCGGGATGCAGCGCACCGATCATCCTGAACGCCGGCAGATCGAAGTTCCGCGGCGTCGACATGACCGCCGTGCCGCCTTCGGTGCGCAGCACGCGGAACTCGTAGGGATAGGCCTTGAGCTGCGCGCTGGCGCGCGCCTCGAGCGCGTCGTTCAACTGGCGCGCCTTCTCGTCCGGACGATGCACGTACCAGGAAACGAGCGTGAACAGGCCGATGCCGGCGGCAAGCCATTGCCATCGTCTTTTGCCCCGGCGCGAAGGCGCGGCGCCTTCTTCCGGGGCCGCCTCCGTCGTCGTCAATGTGCGGTCGGGAGCTTGGCCCCCATGCCGCCCGTGGCCTTCTCCTCGGCCAGGCGCTGCTTGACGAAGTACACGATGTAGATCGCCATGACGATGATGAACGCAATGGTGAAGAGGCTCAGCAAGCCGATGTCCGTCGTGAAGAGTTCGATCCATGCCATTTCGGTTCTCCTGTTCGAGACTGCGGCGCAGTCCTCTTGGCGATGTGCAAGACATATGCCATTCGGGCGGAAGGGATATGCATGGCGCCAAGGCCTTGTTTTCGCGCGGTATCGCCGCGCCCAGCGATTCGCCTCGCGCCGCAGCCGGGGCATTGCGCACTGGCAGCTTGACTGCCAGAATGACAGTTCAATCCCGGATCGGATCGCGCCATGAAGGCACCGCAGCTTCCCGAGCTCGTCTCGTTCATCGAGTCGCAGCCCGAGCCCCACATCCTGTGCGACCGCGCCTATCGGGTGCTGGCCGCCAACGCCGCCTACAAGCGCCTGGTGGGCGAGAAGCGGCCCTTCAGCGGGCGTACCTGCTACGACATCTCGCACGGCTTCGACATGCCCTGCGACCGCGCCGGCGAAACCTGCCCGCTCAAACAGAGCCTGGCGTCGGGCCAGCGCGAACGCGTGCTGCACCTGCATCAGACGCCGGACGGCGAGACCTACGTCAGCATCGAGCTTTCGCCGATCCGCGACGGGCGCGGCCAGATCGTCTATTTCGTCGAGAAGATGGAGCCCGTGGCCGTGGCGCGCGGCCTCTCGCACGCACAGGGCCTGGTGGGCCGCTCGCCGGCCTTCAAGCGCATGCTGGAGATGATCGCGCGGGTCGCGCCTTCGGATGCCGCCGTGCTGCTGCAGGGCGAATCGGGCACCGGCAAGGAACTGGCCGCCAAGGCGATCCACGACGCCAGCCGCCGCGCGCACCGGCCGTTCGTCGCCGTCGACTGCTCGGGGCTGGCCGAGACACTGTTCGAGAGCGAGCTGTTCGGCCACGAGAAGGGCGCATTCACCGGCGCGGTGAGCCGCGCCATCGGGCTGGTGGAAGCGGCCAACGGCGGCACGCTGTTCCTCGACGAGGTCGGCGACATTCCCCTGATGATGCAGGTCAAGCTGCTGCGCCTGCTCGAGACCGGCATGTACCGCCGCGTCGGCGCCACCGAGCCGAGGAAGGCCGACATCCGCGTCGTCTCGGCGACGCACCGCGACTTGCGCGCCATGGTGGAAGGCGGCGGGTTCCGCCAGGACCTCTACTTCCGCCTCAACACCTTTCCCATCGACCTGCCCGCATTGCGCGAGCGCGCCGCCGACATCCCGTTGCTCGCCGAGTCGCTGCTGGCGCGCGTGGCGGGCGAGCGCAAGCTGACCCTGTCGAAGGCCGCATCCGAGCTGCTGGCCCGCTACCGCTATCCGGGCAACGTGCGCGAGCTGCGCAACATCCTCGAGCGGGCGAGCCTGCTGTGCGACGGCGAGATCATCCAGCCGCTGCACCTCCCCGAGGAAGTCAGGAAGCCGGGCGCAGGCAGGCAGGCCACCGGCGCCACGACGCTCAAGGACATCGAGCGCCACACGCTGCGAGCGCGGCTCGCCGAGCACCGCGGCAGCCGCAAGGCCCTGGCGCGGGAACTGGGCATGAGCGAACGCACGCTCTACCGCCGCCTCAAGAGCCTCTGACAGACGCTGCCACCATGGCAGCACCGGGCCGCACGGGGCGCAAAGCCGGGCTGCTCGAAACCCCGTGCCAGCGGGCCTGCGGGCGCCGACAACGGCGCGATCTCCTCTGGTCCAAGACTTGCCTTGGAGATTGGCGGAAGCGATGCGTCTGCACGGTTTCGGTCCGGCTCCCCCCTTTCGCCAGACTGCGGCGGCCGCATCGGCGCGTCGCTTCCTTCACCTCCCTTCGCACCCGACGGTTCGGCCGCTTGTAGAATCGGCGCATGAACCATCCGACCCGCCGCGAGCACGACCTGCTGGGCGAACGCGACGTTCCCGCGGACGCCTACTGGGGCATCCACACCTTGAGGGCGCTGGAGAACTACCCGATCACCGGCAAGGCGATCGGCACCTATCCCGACCTCGTCAAGGCGCTGGCCTTCGTCAAGCTGGCCGCCGCGCACACCAACTTCGAGCAGGGCCGGCTCGACGAGCCGCGCTACCGCGCCATCGCCCAGGCCTGCCGCGAGATCGCCGGCGGCGAGCTGCATGACGAGTTCGTCGTCGACGTCATCCAGGGCGGCGCCGGCACGTCGACCAACATGAACGCCAACGAGGTGATCGCCAACCGCGCGCTCGAGATCCTCGGGCGGCCGAAGGGCGACTATGCCGAGCTGCACCCGATCAACCACGTGAACATGTCGCAGAGCACCAACGACGTGTATCCGACCGCGCTGCGCGTCGCCGCCTGCTTCGGCATCAAGGGCCTGCTCGACGCCATGGCGGAGTTGCGCGAAGCCTTCGAGGCCAAGGCCGAGGAGTTCGCCGACATCCTCAAGATCGGCCGCACCCAGTTGCAGGACGCCGTACCGATGACGCTCGGGCAGGAGTTCCTGACCTACGCCGTGATGCTGGGCGAGGACGAGCAGCGGCTGGCCGAGGCGATGGCGCTGATCCGCGAGGTGAACCTCGGCGCCACGGCCATCGGCACCGGCATCAACACCGACGTCGACTACGCCAGGACCGCCATCGCGCACCTCGCCTCGATCTCCGGGCTGCGGCTCGAAGTAGCCCCAAATCTCATCGAGGCGACCCAGGACACCGGCGCTTTCGTGCAGCTTTCGGGCGTGTTGAAGCGCGTCGCCGCCAAGCTCTCGAAGACCTGCAACGACCTGCGGCTGCTCTCCTCCGGCCCGCAGGGCGGCTTCCACGAGATCAACCTGCCCGAGCGCGCCGCCGGCTCATCCATCATGCCGGGCAAGGTGAACCCCATCATCCCCGAGGTCGTAAACCAGATCGCCTTCGAAGTGATCGGCAACGACGTCACCATCACGATGGCCTCCGAAGCCGGGCAACTCCAGCTCAACGCCTTCGAGCCGATCATGGGCCATAGCCTGTTCAAGAGCGTGGAGCACCTCAAGGCCGGCTGCCTGACGCTGGCGCGCCACTGCGTGGCCGGCATCACGGCCAACCGCGAGCTGCTCGAAGAGCGCGCCCACCGCTCGGCCGGGCTGGCGACCGCGCTCAACCCCTACATCGGCTACGAGAACGCCACCCGCGTGGCGCGCGAATCCCTGCGCACCGGCCGCAGCGTCGCCGCGCTGGTGCTCGAGATGGGCCTGCTCGACAAGGCCACGCTGGACGAAATCCTGCGCCCCGAGGTGCTTACCGCACCGCACCAACGGCGCTGAAACGCCCGCCGCCCTTGCGGATAACCGCAATGAGGGGCCCGGCGGGTTTCCGGTATGCTAGCGGCCTTCCAGCCACAACAAGGAGCCGTTCCATGCCGACCCGTCGCCTGCTCGTCGCTCTCTGTCTCGCCGGCCTTGCCGGTTCCGCCTTCGCCGCCGAACCCGCCGGCACCCTGAAGAAGATCAAGGACAGCGGCAGCATCTCGCTGGGCCATCGCGAATCCTCGATTCCGTTCTCCTACTACGACGACAAGCAGCAGGTGGTCGGCTACTCGAACGAGCTGATGCTCAAGGCCGTCGATGCCATCAAGGCCGACCTCAAGATGCCGAACCTGGCGATCAAGTACGTGCCGGTCACTTCGCAGAACCGCATCCCGCTGATCCAGAACGGCACCATCGACATCGAGTGCGGCTCCACCACCAACAACCTCGACCGCCAGAAGCAGGTGTCGTTTTCCACCACCATCTTCGTCATCGGCACGCGCCTCTTGACCAAGAAGGACTCCGGCATCAAGGACTTCCCGGACCTCGCCGGCAAGAACGTGGTCACCACCGCGGGCACCACCTCCGAGCGCCTGCTGCGCAAGTACAACGACGACAAGAAGCTCGGCATGAACATCATCTCCGCCAAGGACCACGGCGAGAGCTTCCTGACGCTGGAAACCGGCCGCGCCGTCGCCTTCATGATGGACGACGCGCTGCTCTACGGCGAACTGGCCAAGGCCAAGAAGCCGGGCGACTGGACGGTCGTCGGCACGCCGATGTCGCGCGAAGCCTACGGCTGCATGCTGCCGAAGGACGACACGGCGTTCAAGAAGGTCGTCGACACCGCGCTCACCAAGGCCATGACCTCGGGCGAAGCCGAGAAGATCTACAACAAGTGGTTCATGAGCCCGATCCCGCCCAAGGGCCTGAACCTCAACATGCCGCTCTCCGACGACATGAAGGCGCTGTACAAGAACCCGAACGACAAGGCGCTGGACTGAGGCTGCGGGTTCGCGATGAGCTACGCCTGGCATTGGGAAGTCTTCTCCCAGCCCGCCGCCTCGGGTGATTCCACCTACCTCGGGTGGATCCTGGCGGGCTTCGAGACCACCATCGCGCTGTCGCTGCTGGCCTGGCTCATCGCCCTGGCGCTCGGCGCCCTCTTCGGCGTGCTGCGCACGGTGCCGAGCCGCTTCTGGTCCGGCGTCGGCGCGGCCTACGCCGAGCTGTTCCGCAACATTCCGCTGCTGGTGCAGCTGTTCTTCTGGTACTTCGTGCTGCCGGAACTGCTGCCGGCGAAATGGGGCGACGCCTTCAAACAGATGAACCCGTTCGCGCAGCAGTTCCTCGCCGCCTGCATCTGCCTCGGCCTGTTCACCAGCGCGCGCGTCTGCGAGCAGGTGCGCGCCGGCATCCAGTCGCTGCCGCGCGGGCAGAAGAACGCCGGCCTCGCGCTCGGCTTCACGCTGCCGCAGACCTATCGCTACGTGATGCTGCCGATGGCGCTGCGCCTGATCGTGCCGCCGCTCACCTCCGAGTTCCTCAACATCTTCAAGAACTCGGCCGTCGCCTCGACCATCGGCCTGCTGGAACTTGCCGCGCAGGGCCGCCAGCTGGTCGACTACACGGCGCAGCCCTATGAATCCTTCATCGCCGTCACCGTGCTCTACATGCTGATCAACGTCGTCGTCATGACCGGCATGCACTGGGTGGAGCGCAAGACGCGCGTGCCCGGCTACATCGCGGGGAAATGATGGGCTACGAATTCGACTGGTCCTCGATTCCCGGCGCGCTGCCTTTCCTCTGGCAGGGCATGAAGATCACCTTCGAGATCACGCTCACCGCCATCGTCGTCGGCATCGTCTGGGGCACGCTGCTGGCGATGATGCGGCTCTCGTCCATCAAGCCGCTGCAGTGGCTCGCCGCCGGCTATGTGAACCTGTTCCGCTCCATCCCGCTGCTGATGGTGCTGCTGTGGTTCTTCCTGATCGTGCCGCGCCTGCTCGAAGCCGTGCTGGGGCTGGCGCCCGGCACCGACGTGCGGCTGGCCTCCGCGATGGTCGGCTTCGCGCTGTTCGAATCCGCCTACTACTCCGAGATCATCCGCGCCGGCATCCAGAGCGTGCCGCGCGGCCAGGTGGGCGCCGCCTACGCGCTCGGCATGAGCTACGGCCAGGCGATGCGCCTGGTGATCCTGCCGCAGGCCTTCCGCAACATGATCCCGCTCTTGCTGACGCAGGCGATCATCCTGTTCCAGGACACCTCGCTGGTCTACGTCTCGGCGCTGGCCGACTTCTTCGGCGCCGCCTACAAGGTGGGCGACCGCGACGGCCGCATCGTCGAGCTGCTGCTGTTCGCCGGCGCCGTCTATTTCGCCATCAGCTATTCCGTTTCGCTGCTCGTCAAATATTTCCGCAGGAAGACCGCCGTATGATTTCCATCCGCAACGTCTCCAAGCACTACGGCAGCTTCCAGGTGCTGACCGATTGCTCGACCGAAGTGCAAAAGGGCGAGGTGATCGTCGTCTGCGGGCCTTCCGGCTCCGGCAAGTCGACGCTGATCAAGTGCGTGAACGGCCTCGA
>JBLNBJ010000045.1:0-24530 GCA_050259835.1 Ignavibacteria bacterium
CGGGCGCCGGGATGATGCCCTCGGTGCAGGCGAACTGCACGCCGGCCTGGAAGGTCGCCACCTGCGGCACCGCCACCGCCTCGATCAGCTTCTCGTGGAACAGCTGCGAGACCAGCGGCGAGTCGCCGTGGTAACGCAGGCCGCCGGCGTGGATGCCGGGCGGCATGAAGTCGTGGCCGAGGGTGTACATCTTCATCAGCGGCGTGAAGCCGGTGGCGTCGCCGTAGTCGTAGGCATAGACGCCGCGGGTCAATGTCGGGCACGAGGTCGGCTCGACGGCCACCAGGCGCACGTTCTTGCCCGCCGCCTTGTCGGCGAAGAACGGGAAGGCAATGCCGGCGAAGTTGGAGCCGCCGCCGCAGGGCGCGAAGATCATGTCGGGATACTCGCCGATCTTCTCGAGCTGCTTCTTCGCTTCGAGGCCGATCACCGTCTGGTGCAGCAACACGTGGTTGAGCACGGAGCCGAGCGCGTACTTGGTATCGGCGCGCGAAGCGGCTTCCTCGACGGCTTCCGAAATCGCAATACCCAGCGAACCCTGGTTGTTCGGATCCTTGGCGAGGAGCGCGCGGCCGGTATTCGTCATGTCGGAGGGGCTGGCGAACACTTCGGCGCCCCAGGTCTGCATCATCGAGCGGCGGAAGGGCTTCTGCTGGTAGCTGATCTTCACCATGTAGATGCGCACGTCGATGCCGAACATCTGGCCGGCGAAGGCGAGCGACGAACCCCATTGGCCGGCGCCGGTCTCGGTGGTCAGGCGCTTGATGCCCGCGATCTTGTTGAGGTAGGCCTGCGGGATGGCGGAGTTGGGCTTGTGCGAGCCGGTCGGCGAAACGCCCTCGTACTTGTAGTAGATCTTGGCCGGCGTGCCGAGCGCCTTCTCGAGGCGCACGGCGCGGATCAGCGGCGTCGGGCGCCAGATGCGGTAGGCCTCGCGCACTTCCTCGGGGATCGGAATCCAGCGCTCGGCGCTCATCTCCTGGGCCAGCACGGTCTCGGGGAAGATCACCGACATCTGCTCGGGGCCGACCGGCTTGCCGTCGGGGCCGAGCGGCGGCAGCGGCGGGTTCGGCATGTCCGCGACGACGTTGTACCAGTGCTTCGGGATTTCGCTCTCGTCGAGCATGATGCGTGTGGCGGTCATGACCCTTCTCCCCCAATGGTTCGAAAACAAAAGCCGCTACGTTAGCGCAAACATAGAGGGAATTGAAGCCGCCTTCATCAATCCTGATTTGCCGGGCCGCCGACGGCGCGTCTATCCTGCTCGCGCCCCGACCACAAGAGGAAGAATCCCATGCAGTCCGGCCCCAGAGAGATCGTCACCCCGTTTCGCCCCATTCCGCTCGACGTGCCCGAGGGCATGAAGCCGAACGAGTTCTTCAACAGCGCCGAGAACCTGGCCGACCTCGCGCACAACAACGGCCTCTTGAAGAACCCCGAGGGCCTGCTGCTCTACCGCAAGGCGCTCGGCCACAGCAATCTCTTCGACACCTCGATCATCTACAACACCTCGCAGAGCATCCTCGACCCGCTCGGCCGGCCGGTGCGGCGCACCCAGGTGCCCGACGAGGTGAAGCACGTCTGGAACCGCATGAACCAGATCGTCATCGAGTTCATGCTCGAGCGCTATCCCGACCCCGACGCGCACCTGGTGTTGGCCGGCGAGGCGAGCCTCGACGCCACCTGGCCGCTGACCTCGCCCGGCGTGCCGAGCATCCGCATGCTGCACAACCACTTCATCGTCTTCGACAAGGCCGACTTGCGCGCGGCGCCGATCGCCGACGCGAACAACCCGAACCTCACCGACGGCGGCCAGCACTCGCTGTTCCAGGCCTACATGCGCGAGGTGTACCGCGACTTCATCAGCGGCCTCGACATGAAGATCCTGCGGCCCTGCCCCGAAGGCACGTGCCGCATCGGCATCACCGGCTATCCGCAGGGCCTGCCGAGCTGGGACATCACCGGCGGCGCCGCCGCGCTAAAGGAGCTGCGCTTCTGGAAGGAATACGACACCATCCTCAAGGGCTTCATCGACTTCTACCGCACCTTCTTCAGCCAGGTCTCCACGCGCAACGCGCCGATGCCGCGCGACATCTACTTCCCCGAGCTCGTCGAGGAGAAGCTGCTGTTCAACAACGACTTCCTGATGACCGCCAAGATGGTGCGCGACCGCTGCATCAAGGACGCCAAGTACGCCAACGCCATCCGCTGGCAGCCGGCCTTCAAGCAGCTGATCTACCGCAACGACGAGGGCCGCCTCATCGTCACCATCAGCCAGAACTCGATCGGCAACGCGATCACGGAGCTGCTCGGCGTGGTGGTGAACCGCAAGCCCGACGCCGAGGCGTACGCCCAGGCGGAGCCGGCCCTGATCGCACAGCTGCTCGAAGTGCGCGATCGCCTGATCGAAGCCGATCTCGGCGAAGGCATCGCCACGCCCTACTGGGACGCCTGAGCGCCGCGCCGCTATAATCCCCCGCCATATTCCCTTGACATGGCGGGAGGCGGCATGGAAGGCGAGCAGGCATCCGGAGAATTCGAGGCGTTCTCCTTCACGGGCCGCGGCGGCGAATACTTCCGCATCTGGATCGTCAACCTGCTGCTCAGCATCTGCACGCTGGGCATCTACTCGGCGTGGGCGAAGGTGCGGCGCGAGCAGTATTTCCACCGCAACACGCTGCTGGCCGGCAGCGGCTTCGACTACCACGGCAAGCCGACCGCGATCCTCAAGGGCCGCCTGGTGGCCGTCGCGCTACTGATCCTGCTGGGCATCACCGAGAAGGTGAGCCCCACGCTCCACACCGTGCTGCTGCTCGCCGCCGTGCCCGTGGTGCCCTGGCTGATCCAGCGCTCGTTGCGCTTCCGCACCATCAACACCAGCTACCGCGGCCTGCGCTTCCGTCACCGCGGCACTTACAAGGAAGCCTTCGTCGCGCATGTCGTCCATGGCGGCCTCACCATGATCACCGCCGGCCTCTGGATGCCCGTGTGGATGCGCGCCGCCAAGCGCTTCCAGCTCGACAAGCTCTCCTACGGCAGCGTGGACTTCAGTTGCGCGCCGAGCACCGAAGGCTATTACGGCGCCTACTTCAAGGCCGGCCTGATGATCCTCGGCGCCGTCGCCCTTGCCGGCATCCTCGCGGCGCTGGCCGTGCCCGCGCTCGGACCGGACCAGCGCGCCGCCGCGCCCGTGTTCTTTGCCCTGATCCCGCTGGTGTTCCTGGCCGGCTATTCGCTGCTGGCACGGCCCTACCTGCAGGTGCGGCTCGCCAACCTAACCTGGAACGCCACCGCCGTGGGCGGGCGCAAGTTCGCCAGTACGCAGACGCTCGGTTCCTTCCTCAAGATCCACGCGGTCAATGTGGTGCTGACCTTGCTCACGCTCGGCCTCTATTGGCCTTGGGCGAAAGTGCGCGAAGCGGCTTACCGCGCCGCGCGCACCGCGGTGGACGCCGCCGATCTCGATGCGCTGATCGGGCACGAGGCCGGGCAGCCTTCGGCCGTCGGCGAGGAGATCGCCGACGTCTTCGATCTCGACGTGGCCCTCTGAGTTGATCCCAGCCGCCTACTTCGACGGCCGCACGTCGAAGCGCCATGCGGTGACGCTGCAGGCGGGGCCGCACGGCCTCGCCGTGCAGGGCGATGCGACGCGCATCGAGCCGGCCGGCCGCATCGCCGTCTCCGAACCGATCGGCGGCGCGCCGCGCACCCTGCGCTTCACCGACGGCGCGTTCTGCGAGGTGGCGCAAGGCCCCGAACTCGATGCGCTGCTTGCGGCGCTCGGACATCGCGACGGCGCCGTGGTGCGCTGGCAATCGCGCTGGCGGTCGGCGCTCGCTGCGGTCGTTATCGTCGCCGGCCTGCTGGGGGCGGGCTATCGCTGGGCCCTGCCCTGGGCGGCCGCCGCCGTCGCGCCCCACCTGCCGCCGGCGGCGGTCGCAACGCTTTCGGAGCAGGTCCTGCAGGCCCTCGACCAGCGCGCGCTCATGCCGAGCCGGCTGCCGAAGGAGCGGCAGGCGCAGATCGAGCGCGAGTTCCGCCAGATGGCGGCGGCCGACCCGGCGATCGCGCCCGGCCGACTGCTGTTCCGGCACGGCGGCATGGTGGGGCCGAACGCCTTCGCGCTGCCGGACGGGCGCATCGTGCTGCTCGACGAACTGGCCGAGCTGGCGCCCGACGAGGACGCGCTGCTCGCCGTGCTCGCGCACGAACTCGGCCACGCGACCTACCGGCACGGCGTGCGCCAGCTGCTGCAGTCATCGGTCGTGGCGATCGTCGTCGCCGGCTACCTCGGGGACGTTTCCACCATGATCTCCGGCCTGGGCGCGCTGCTGCTCGAATCGAACTACTCGCGCGGCTTCGAGCTCGAGGCCGACGCCTATGGCGCCGGGCTGCTGCGAGCAAGCGGACGCTCGCCCGCGAAGCTGGCCGAGATGCTGGAGACGCTCGAAGCCGCGTACGCCCGCCGCAACGGCGAGACGGCCGCGCCAACGGGCGACTGGCTCTCCACGCATCCTGAAACCGCCGAGCGCGCCGCGCGACTGCGCGCGCTGGCGGGCCGCTAGCCCTCCAGGGCGACGCGCGCCAGGCCTTCGAGCACCAGGTTTTCCACGCGGCGCAACGGTACGTCGAGCAGCGGCGCCAGTTCCGGGGCGGCGCCTCCCGAAAGCAGGCAGAGCGCGGAACTGCGCGCCGCCATGCTGGCGAACATGCGCTCGACGGCGCCCGCCGTAGCGGCAAGGCAGCCGCTCGCGATGGCGTCGTCGGTATTGCGCGGCAGCTCGCGGAACTCGCCGCGCGCCTGCGGCAGGCCCGCCGTGTTGCGCGCCAGGGCCGCCTGCATCAGCGCCACGCCCGGCAGGATCAGGCCGCCCTGGAAGACGCCGGCGGCGTCGAGGACGTCCACCGTCGTCGCCGTGCCGGCGTTGACCACGAGGCAGGCGCCGTCATGCAGGCCGCGCGCGCCGATCAGCGCCGCCCAGCGATCGGCGCCGAGCTGGACCGGATTCTCGTAGCCGTTGGTGACGCCGCAGCGGCTGGCTTCCGCGCGCAGCCAGGACAGCGGCGCATCGAGGCTTTGCGCCAGCGCTTCGATCTGCGCCGCCGTCGCCGGCCCGGCGACGTTGCAGGCAACGATGCGCTGCGGACGGCCGGGCAGCGCGCCGTCCAGGCACGGCGCCTGCGCGGTCGGCAGCGCACCGACGGCCCGCCAGCGGCCGCCGTCGCGTAGTCCCCACTTGATCCGGGTATTGCCGCAGTCGACGCACAGGATGCTCATGGCGCGCGCAGGGAGACGTCGCCGGAAAGGACGCGCTGGACGCAGACCGCCGTTTCCAGCAGCAGCGCGCCGTCGACGTCGACGCCAACGCAGCGGCCCGCCAGCGGCGGCGCGAATTCGGAGAGGATCTGCACGGGGGCGTCGAGATGCGCGCAGCGCGCCAGCCAGCGGTCGCGCACTGCGAAGAAGCCGTTGCCGGCGAACTCCTCGAGCACGCCGTGCAGCGCGGCGAGCAGGCGCGCCAGCACTTCTTCGCGCGAAAGCCCGATTTCGAGTGCCGCGGCGATCGACTTGACCTCTTCCGGCATGTCCGGCGGCAACCGGAGGTTGATGCCGATCCCAATCACCGCCGCATTCGGCGCGCCGGGCACCAGTTCGATCAGCACGCCGGCCAGCTTGCGGCGGTCGCGCAACACGTCGTTGGGCCACTTGAGCGCGACGCCGCGCACGCCCATCGCCTCCACCGCCTCCGCCAGCGCCACGCCGACGGCCAGCGAGAGCCCGTAGGGCAGCGTGCCGGGCGTGAAGCGCCACAACAGCGAGAACGTGAGACTCGCCCCGGGAGCCGCGAACCATGCACGGCCCATGCGGCCGCGGCCGGCCGTCTGGCATTCGGCCACGACCACCGTCCCCGACGGCGCGCCGGCTTCGGCACGCTGCACCAGTTCGGTACTCGTCGAGGCACAGCTTTCCAGCACGTCGACGTCAAAGCGCACCGCGAGCGGCCCGAGGGCGGCGGCGATCGCGGGGGGCGAAAGCGAAGGGGTCGGGGCGTCCGGCATGCCCCATTATCGCAGGGTTGGAGGGCCGCTACTGCGGCTCTTCGAGCCCGAGTTCCTGGATCTTGCGCGTAATCGTGTTGCGCCCGATACCGAGCAGTTGCGCCGCCTCGATGCGGCGTCCGCCGGTGGCGGCCAGTGCGCGGCGGATCAGCGTGCGCTCGAAATCCCTGCTCATGCGGTCGAACACCTCGCCCGGGTGCGCGGCCAGCAGCCCGTCGGCCTCGGAAGCGAGCGAGTGCAGCCAGTCGTAGGAGCTCGGCTTGGCCGTTTCTTCGCGCAGTTCGGTCGGCAGGTCGGCGACCTCGATCACCTGCCCCGGCGCCATCACGGTCAGCCAGTGGCAGAGGTTCTCGAGCTGGCGCACGTTGCCCGGGAACTCGAGGCCCGAAAGATAGCGCAGCGCCGCCTCGGAAAGGCGCTTGGGCTCGACGCCGAGGTCCTGCGCGCTCTTGGCGAGAAAGTGGCGCGTCAGCAGCGGGATGTCCTCGCGGCGCTCGCGCATCGGCGGCAGGCGCAAGCGGATGACGTTGAGGCGGTGGAACAGGTCCTCGCGGAACAGCCCCTGGCGCACGCGATCCTCGAGGTTCTGGTGCGTGGCGGCGATGACGCGGACGTTCGACTTGATCGGCTGGTGACCGCCGACGCGGTAGAAGTGGCCGTCGGACAGCACGCGCAAGAGGCGCGTCTGCAGCTCGGCCGGCATGTCGCCGATCTCGTCGAGGAACAGCGTGCCGTTGTCGGCCTGCTCGAAGCGGCCGCGGCGCTGGCCGGTGGCGCCGGTGAACGATCCCTTCTCGTGGCCGAAAAGTTCGGATTCGAGCAGGTCGCGCGGGATCGCCGCCGTATTGATGGCGATGAACGGCGCCTCGCGGCGCGGGCTGTGACGGTGCAGCGCGCGCGCCACGAGCTCCTTGCCGGTGCCCGACTCGCCGTTGATCAGCACGGTGGCGTGCGATTGCGACAGGCGGCCGATGGCGCGGAACACTTCCTGCATCGACGGCGCCTGGCCGAGGATCTCGGGCGTCAGCATTTCAGGCGCGGCGCCGGCGCTCGCCTGCGGCGTCTGCTCGAGCGCGCGCCGCACGAGGTCGACCGCCTGGTCGACGTCGAAAGGCTTCGGCAGGTATTCGAAAGCGCCGCCCTGGAACGCGGCGACGGCTGAATCGAGATCGGAGTATGCCGTCATGATGATGACGGGCAGCTCCGGGAAGCTGGTCTTGACGAGCTTGAGCAGGTCGAGCCCCGAGGTGCCCGGCATGCGGATGTCGGACACCAGCACGCGCGGCACTTCGCCTTCGTTGAGCGCGGAAAGCGCCTCGTCGGCGGAGCCGAAGCTCTTGCTCGGGATGTCTTCGCGCGCCAGCGCCTTCTCCAGCACCCAGCGGATGGAGCGGTCGTCGTCGATGATCCAGACGGGGTTCATGGCATTCGGTCCTATTCTTTGGCGTCCTTGGCGCTGGCCAGGGGCAGGCGGATCGAGAAGCAGGTGCGGCCGGGGCGCGACTCCACGTCGATGCTGCCCTGGTGCTGCTGGATGAAGCTCTGGGCGAGGGTGAGGCCGAGCCCGCTGCCGCCCTCGCGGCCCGACACCAGCGGGTAGAAGATCTTGTCGCGGATATCCTCGGGAATGCCCGGGCCATTATCGATCACCTGCAACTCCAGCGCCAGCGGATAGCGGCGCTTGGCGAGCGTCACCTGGCGGTCGGCGCGCGTGCGAAAGACAATCTCGCCCTCGCCATGCATCGCCTGCGCCGCGTTGCGCGCGATGTTGAGGATGGCCTGGATCAGCTGCTCGCGGTCGCCGGTGACGTCGGGCAGCGAGGTGTCGTAGTCGCGCCGCACGCGCACGCCGGAATACTCGGCATGGATCAGGCGGCGCACGCGCTCGAGGATCTCGTGGATGCTGACCTGCGCCGGCTGCATGGCGCGGTGCGACGACAGCAGCCGCTGCATGAGGTCCTGCAGGCGGTCCGCTTCCTTGATGATCACCTGCGTGTATTCGCGCAGCGCCGGCGCGTTGTCCAGCATGCCGAGCTCGCGCTCGAGCAGCTGCGCCGAGCCGCGGATGCCGCCGAGCGGATTCTTGATCTCGTGCGCGAGATTGCGGATGAGTTCGCGGTTGGCCTGCTGCTGCATCGCCGCGCGCTCCTCGCGCGATGCCTTGAGCTGCTGGTCGATGGGGCGGAATTCGAGCAGCAGGCGCGCGCCCGCGGTCTCGATCGGCGTCACGGTGCAGTCGAGGTGCAGCGGCTCGGTATCGGGGCGCGACACCACGATATCGTGGCCCGTATAGCTCCAGTTGTTGTTGATCGCGCTCTCGACTGCTGCAGCGAGCGTCGGCGAGGTGCCGAGCAGTTGCGTCATCGGGCGCCCGCGCCAGGTGCGCTCTGCCACCGCAAGAAGGTTCTCGGCGGCCGGGTTGAGATGCCGGATGAGTTGGCGCTCGTCGAGCAGGATCACCGCCGACGAGAGCAGGTCGAGTCCGGAGAAGGCCGAAGGCTGGAGGTCTTTCATGCCCGTATGTCGAGCAAGAACCAAGCCTACTTCAGGTTGCCAATCTCCTTGTTGAGCGCCTCGATGTTGCGCTCATGCAGTTGCACCGCATCGCGATAAGGCTGCAGGCGGGCGTCGACCTTCGCTTCGTTGATGCCGCTGACACCGCCGCGCCGGGCGTTGCGCTCGGACGGATCAACCACGCCCTCCTGCTCGGTCAGGGACTTCCTGGCGTCTTCGAGCAGCTTCTGCTCGGTGCTGCGCTCCTGCTCGAGGATCGCGCGGCGGTCGTTGTCGCGCGCCTTCTGCTGGTCGGAATTGACGCGCGGGAAGTCGGCCGGCGTCTTGGCCTTGGGCGCCGAGAATGTCGAGATCGGCTGCTCGCGCGAGAGCACCGTGCAGTTCCTGGCCGCCGTCTTCTGGTTCGTGTAGAGGATCACGCCGTTCTCGTCGATGCACTTGTACAGCGTGTCGGCAGCCGCCGTCAGCGGCAGCGCCAGGATGAAGGGAAGCAAGCGTCGCATCATGGTTCGAACCTGGATCGGGAATGGGACGAGTGTATGTCAAAACGAATGTTTCGGTGGAGGGTAACCCGGCGCAGCCGGCGTCAACCGGAGCCAAAGCGAAAGCTTCGGTGAAGCCGCCGCCCCCGGCGGCCACCGCGCCGGCGGGGCAAAAAAAAGGACGGAGACTAGGCTCCGTCCTTTTCGCAGCGCCCGAAGGCGCATGCTCGACCGGTCAGATCGAGTAGTACATGTCGTACTCGACCGGGTGGGTCGTCATGCGGAAGCGCGTGACTTCTTCCATCTTGAGCTCGATGTAGGCATCGATCATCTCGTTGGAGAACACGCCGCCCCGGGTCAGGAACTCGCGATCCTTGTCGAGGTACTCGAGGGCCTGGTCCAGGCTGGAGCAGACGGTCGGGATCTTCGCGTCTTCTTCCGGCGGCAGGTCGTAGAGGTTCTTGTCGGCGGGATCGCCCGGGTGGATCTTGTTCTGCACGCCGTCCAGGCCGGCCATCATCAGGGCCGTGAAGCAGAGGTACGGGTTGGACGTGGGATCCGGGAAGCGGGTCTCGATGCGGCGGGCCTTGTCGCTGTGCACGAACGGGATGCGGATCGAGGCGGAACGGTTGCGGGCGGAATAGGCCAGCTTGACCGGGGCTTCGAAGCCGGGGACCAGGCGCTTGTACGAGTTGGTGCCGGGGTTGGTGATGGCGTTCAGCGCGCGGGCGTGCTTGATGATGCCGCCGATGTAGTACAGCGCGAAGTCGGACAGGCCGGCGTAGCCGTTGCCCGCGAACAGGTTCTTGCCGTCCTTCCAGATCGACTGGTGCACGTGCATGCCGGAGCCGTTGTCGCCGACGATGGGCTTGGGCATGAAGGTCGCGGTCTTGCCGTAGCTGTGGGCGACGTTGTGCACGATGTACTTGAGGACCTGGGTCCAGTCGGCGCGCTTCACCAGCGTGCTGAAAACGGTGCCGATTTCGCACTGGCCGGCGGTGGCGACTTCGTGGTGATGCACTTCGACGGGAACGCCGCAGGCTTCCAGCGCCAGCACCATGGCGGCGCGGACGTCGTTCAGGCTGTCGACGGGGGGAACGGGGAAGTAGCCGCCCTTGACGGTGGGACGGTGGCCGGTGTTGCCGCCGTCGAACTTCTCGCCGGAGGCCCAGGCGGCCTCTTCCGAGAACACCTTGACGAAGCAGCCGGACATGTCGACCTTCCACTCCACGGAGTCGAAGATGAAGAATTCGGGTTCCGGACCGAAGTAGGCGGTGTCGCCCAGGCCGGAGGACTTCAGATAGGCTTCGGCGCGCTTGGCGATGGAGCGCGGATCGCGGTCGTAGCCCTTGCCGTCGGCCGGTTCGACGACGTCGCAGGTCAGGACCAGCGTCGTCTCATCCATGAACGGGTCGATGTAGGCAGTGTCGGGATCGGGCATCAGCTGCATGTCGGAGGCCTGGATGCCCTTCCAGCCGGCGATCGACGAACCGTCGAAGGCGTGGCCGTCTTCGAACTTGCCCATGTCGAAAGCGCTGACCGGCACGCCGACGTGCTGTTCCTTGCCGCGGGTGTCCGTGAAGCGGAAATCGACGAAGCGGACTTCCTTTTCCTGGATCATCTTGAGTACGTCTTGCGCCGTCGTCATGAATTGCTCTCCTAGCAGAGTGAATGTTGCGAACCAGAGAAGCCTGGTCCGGGAAATCTTCGGGCATCGAATAGCAGTTTGTATGCCATAAGCCCAATCAGGGTGAAGGATTGTGCCACAAAGTTAAGCGGGCTTTTGGGCTCCAAGCCGACGCACCAGCATGGTGCCAAAGCGCAATGCAACGCCCTATTTTGGTGCAACGCGGCAATGCAGGCTGATGTGCCCGAACGCCGATCCGTCTCCCGGCCGGCTTGCCAGCCGCCGATGGATTTCAGCCATGCGCGACTCGTCGCCGGCGATGTCCGGCGCAAGGAAAACTTCGGCGTCGACCTTCCTGCCTAGGTAGTGGAAGACCGCGCGCTCGACGCCGCGTTCCTCGAGCCCAAGCATGCCGTTGAGGGACGCGAGCAGGGCGTCGCGACCGGGCAGCTCGAGCGGCGAGCAGTTGCCCGGCTGCGAATCGTCCTCGGCATCGACGTGCACCAGGACATCGAGCACCTGCGGATGCGCGGCCAGCACCCCCTGGCGCGCCGACTCGGCGATGCGATGTCCCTCCGACACGCTGATGCGGCCGTCGACGCGGATGTGCGCGTCGACGAGCGCCTGGTGAGCCATGCGGCGCGTGCGCAGATCGTGAACGTCCAGCACGCCTGGCGTCGCGCGCAGCGTCGCGCGGATGTCGGCGAGCGCCTGCTCGGAAAGCCCTTCGTCCATCAGCTCGCGCAGCGCCTCCCAGCCGAACTCCCAGCCCATGCGCAGGATCATGAAGCCCACGATCACCGCCGCGAGCGGATCGAGCCAGCGCACGCCGAGCAGGCTGCCGCCGATGCCGCATGCCGCGACGAGGGACGACGCTGCGTCGGATCGGGCATGCCAGGCGTTGGCGACCAGCATCGGCGAGCGCAACCGCTCGCCGACATGCAGCATGTAGCGGAACAATCCCTCCTTTGCGGCGATGGTGCCGAGCGCCGTCCAGAACGCCACCGGCGCCACGATCGGCAGGGCGTCGAGGTGCTGCAGGCGGCCCGCCGCGTACCAGAGGATGACGGCGCCGGTTCCGAACAGGATCAGGCCGAGCGCCAGCGACGCCGCCGTCTCGATGCGCTGGTGACCGTAGGGGTGCGACTCGTCGGCCGGATGGCGGCTGTGATGGTTGGCGATGAGGACGAGGAAATCCGCGACCAGGTCGGAAAGCGAATGGAAGCCGTCGGCCACCAAGCTCTGGGCGTGCGCGGCCAGGCCCACGCCGATCTGGACGACGGTCAGGCCGATGTTGACGCCGACGCTGACCCACGTGACCTTCTGGCCTTCGCGGTAGCGTTGCTCGCCCATCGGCTCGGGCGCGTGGAGATGGGATTCCGACATGCGCGCATTCTAATCGGGCACCCCTGGAACCGGGGTGCAAGGGCCCGCCCGCACGGGCGACGAGGCAGGGCCCAGTGGTAAAATTCTCACTGGCGCCGCTTCATGGCGCACCCCTGTCCGAGCCCCCAAGAACCATGTCCGCCACCCCCTTGAGCTTCGATCAATTCAACGCGCTGACCGACGAGCAGGCCCAGGAGCGCGTCGCCGCGGCCCGCGCGCGCCTCGGTTCGCGCGCCGTGCTGCTGTGCCACCATTACCAGCGCGCCGACGTCTACCGCCACGCCGACATCACCGGCGACTCGCTGAAGCTCTCGCGACTGGCCTCGCAGACGGCGGCCGAGTACATCGTCTTCTGCGGCGTGCACTTCATGGCCGAAGTCGCCGACATCCTCTCGCGCCCGGAACAGATCTCGATCCTGCCCGACATGGCGGCCGGCTGCTCGATGGCCGACATGGCGACGCGCGCGAAGGTCGAACGCTGCTGGCGCGAACTCTCGTCCGTGCTCGACCCCGACCAGCACGTGACGCCCGTGACCTACATCAACTCCGCCGCCGACCTAAAGGCCTTCTGCGGGGAGCATGGCGGCATCGTCTGCACCTCGTCCAATGCGCCGAAGATCCTCGACTGGTCGTTCACGCGGCGCGCGAAGGTGCTGTTCTTCCCCGATCAGCACCTGGGCCGCTGGAGCGGCCACAAGATGGGCATCCCGATGGACGAGATGGTGGTCTGGAACCCCGACCTCGAGATGGGCGGCCTCACGCGCGAGCAGATCGAAAAGGCGAGGATCATCCTCTGGCACGGCTACTGTTCGGTGCACCAGATGTTCCAGCCGGGCCAAATCGACCGCTTCCGCGCCAAGCATCCGGACGGCTTCGTGATCTCGCATCCCGAGTGCAGCTTCGAGGTGTGCAGCAAGTCCGACTACGTCGGCTCCACCGAGACGATCCTCAGGACCGTCAAGGAGGCCGCAGCCGGCACCCATTGGCTGGTCGGCACGGAGCTCAACCTGGTCGAACGGCTGGCGCAGGAGGTGAAGGCCGAAGGCAAGACCGTGCAGTTCATGGCCGACACCATCTGCATGTGCTCGACGATGCAGCGCATCGACCCGCAGCATCTCGCGTGGTGCCTTGAGAACCTTGCCGAAGGCCATGTCGTCAACCGCATCAGCGTTCCGCCGCACGAGGCGGGGCTGGCGAAGATCGCGCTCGAGCGCATGCTGGAAGCTTCCTGAAGCCGCGATGACGCCGCTTCACATCGCGACCTACAACATCCACAAGGGCTTCTCGCAGTTCAATCAGCGCATGGTCGTGCATGAGCTGCGCGAGCGGCTGCGCGAACTCACGCCGGACATCGTCTTCCTGCAGGAAGTGCAGGGCCTGCACCTGATCCACGCCGAACATCACGAGGACTGGCCCGAGAGCCCGCAGCACGAGTTCCTCGCCGAGGACGTCTGGCACGCCACCGCCTACGGCCGCAACGTCATCTACGACCACGGCCACCACGGCAACGCCATCCTCTCGCGCTATCCGATCCTGGCGTCGCACAACCAGGACGTGACCCACATGCGCTTCGAGAAGCGCGGCATCCTGCACTGCGCCGTGGACGTGCCGGGATTGCCGCGCCAGCTCCATTGCGTCTGCGTCCACCTCTCCTTGTTCGGCCGCTCGCGCCGCCGGCAACTCGATGCCCTCGCGACGCGGCTCGAGGCCATCGTGCCGGCCGACGCACCGCTCATCGTCGCCGGCGACTTCAACGACTGGCGCAACCGCGCGCACAACCACCTGGCCGAGCGGCTCGGGCTGATCGAAGTCTTCGCCGGCGCCGGCGGCCGGCCGCCGCGCAGCTTCCCCGCCGCGCTGCCGGTCCTGCGCCTCGACCGCATCTACGTGCGCGGCTTCGGCATCGAATCGGCCACCGTGCATTTCGGCCCGCCCTGGTCGCAGATTTCCGACCACGCCGCCCTTTCCGCCTTCCTGTCGCCCGCGGCGTGAAGCAGCGCTTCCTCACCGGCAACCGGGTCGACCTGCTCGAGTGCGGCCGCGAGTACTTCCCGGCGCTGATCGAAGCCTTCAACGCCGCCACGACGGAGATCCACCTCGAGAGCTACATCTTCGCCGACGACGAAACGGGCCGCGGCATCGCCGCCGCGCTGGCGGCCGCGGCGCGGCGCGGCGTTGCCGTGCGGGTACTGGTGGACGGCTTCGGCGCGCGCGATTTCCGCAGCGAGCTCGGCCGCATGCTGCAGGCCAACGGCGTGGAGGTGCTGGTCTACCGTCCCGAGGTCGCCTCGCTGCGCCTGCGCCGCAACCGGCTGCGCCGCCTCCATCGCAAGCTGGTGGTGGTCGATGCGGCGGTCGCCTTCGTCGGTGGCATCAATGTCATTGACGACATGGACACGCCCGGCCAGACGCCGCCGCGCTACGACTACGCGGTGCGCGTGGCCGGCCCGCTGCTGGCCGACATCCATGCGGCCGCACGCCACCTCTGGCAGGTGGTGCGCTGGGCGGAACTGCGCCATCGCTACCACGAACCAGACACGCTGCTGCCCGACGTGAAGCCAAAGGGCGAGACCATTGCCGCCTTCGTCATCCGCGACAACATCGGCCACCGGCGCGACATCGAGGAGGCTTACCTCGAGGCGATCGCCTCCGCCGAGCGCGAGCTGATCATCGCGAGCGCCTACTTCCTGCCGGGCTGGCGCTTCCGGCGAGCGCTCGGCGAAGCGGCCCAGCGCGGCGTGTCGATCACCGTGCTGCTGCAGGGACGCGTCGAGTACCTGCTGCTCCACTACGCGACGCAGGCCCTCTATGGCGCGCTGCTGAAATCCGGCGTGCGCATCCTCGAGTACCGACGCAGCTTCCTGCATGCCAAGGTAGCTGTGGCGGACGAAACCTGGGCCACGGTGGGATCAAGCAACATCGAGCCGTTCAGCCTGCTCCTGGCGCGCGAGGCCAATGTCGTGGTCTACGATCCCGGATTTGCGCAGCGGCTGCGCGACAGCCTGCGGCGCGCGATCGCCGAAGGCGCGGTAGAGGTCAGTGCCGCCGACGTGCTGCGGCGGCCGCTCGCTGCGCGGCTGTTCAGCTGGTTCGCCTACGGCATGGTGCGCCTGCTGATCGGCTTCTCGCGCTATGGCGGCAACGACTACCGCGAGTAGCCGCGCGCCTTACTTCGCGCCCTCCAGATAGAAGTCCACGCGCCCCTGCGGCGCGAGGTATTCGATCACTTCGCGCGGCAGGTCGTGCGGCGAAACCGCCGCGGCGATCTTCTCGTCCGATTCCTTGACGTCCAGCAGCAGCGCCTCGCTGCGCGGCACGCTGGCGTCGTAGAGCATCAGCAGCGGACGCAGCAGGTCGCGCGAATTCGATTCGATCACCAGCCCGTAGGTGCCGTCCTCGAGCGCGACGAAGGTCCCGGGCGGGTAGACGCCGAGCGCCTTGACGAAAACGCCGAAGATCTCCGGGTCGAACGCATCGCGCTCGTTCTTGAACATGTGCGCGACCGCCTCGGCCGGCGGTCGCGCCAGCTTGGGATCGAGCGGATTGCAGAGGTTGTCGTAGCGATTGGCGATGGCCACGATGCGCGCCAGCTTGGGGATCTTGACGCCCGCCAGGGCGTTCGGATAGCCCTTGCCATCCCAGTTCTCGTGGTGACAGGCGATGATGTTCTTCACCGCCAGCGGCAGTTCGCGCATCGGGGCGACGAGCTTGAGACCATAGCCCGTATGGGCGCGATAGAAGCGCTCCTCCGCTTCGCTGCGATGCTGGTTGCGCTGCACGCGCATCGGGATTTCGGCGAGACCGACGTCGTGCAGCAAGGCGCCCAGGCCCAGCTGCCGCATGTCGTCGGCGGACAGGTCCAGCGCCTTGCCGATCAGCAGCGACACCACCAGCACGTTCATCGCATGGTTGGGCGCCCCGGTCTCGGGCTTCTTGAGGTTGACCAGGTGCACCGCCACGCTGCCCGCGTCGACGAGGCCGCCGACGATGCGGTCCACCATGACGCGGCCATGGGTGTGGGCGTCGTTGGGCCGCGCGCTGACTTCCTCCAGGACCTGTCGAATCTGGCCGGTCTCCTGCTCGAACAGCCGGGCGCAACGCGCGATGTCCTCGCGCCGCTCGCGCACCTGCATGACGCGCTCGCGCTTGCTGTTCATCATGGCCTGCAGCGCGCCCGCCGTCAGATCGTTTTCGGGAAGCGGCATCGAGACGGCGCTCGGCCTTTCCGACAAGGGACCGACGCTGCTGCGTTCGGGGTCCCAGTCGATCGACGTGAGCCCCATGCGGCGCAGCGCCTGGATTTGCTTGGTGTTGCTGATGCGGAAGCGGTTCAGCAGGAACGGGTGGTCCATCCAACCGACCGACTCGAGCGAAATGAACATGCCCGGCTGGAGGCGATCTATCGAGATGACACGCATTGAAGGTTGAGCAGGTTGCAGGGCGATGAACGATTATGGGTTCGGCAGCGGCAGCGCGCAAGCGCGGGCCGGCCCCTACGCCGGGGCCGCCGCCGTCCGCACCCGCGGCACGGCATCCAGGCGCCAATGCGCGATGGCCCACCCCCAGACGTCGCGCACGTCGGCCTTCGGCGGCGTCGGCTGACGCAGGAAGCGCAGCGCGGCGCGCAGGGCCGCTTCCGGCGCCGCTTCATCGACCGCCGCTGCCAGCGTCTGCTTCGACAGCTTCTCGCCACTCGAATTCACGGCTACCGGCAGATGCGCGTACTCGGGCGTCGGGAAGCCAAGGCAGCGCTGCAGAAAAATCTGGCGTGCCGTGGAATCGAGCAGGTCGGCGCCGCGCACGATGTGGGTGATGCCCTGGTCGGCGTCGTCGGCGACGACGGCGAGCTGATAGGCGAAGTAACCGTCGCCGCGCCGCAGCACGAAGTCTCCGGCCTCGCGTTCCAGGTCTTGGCGCATCGGGCCCTGCACCGCATCATCGAAGGCGATTGCCGCGCCCTCGACACGCAGGCGCCAGCTGCGCGCGGATTTCCCCGGCAGCAGTCCGTTGCGGCAGGTGCCCGGATAGATCGCGGCCCCGTCCGGAGCCAGCGCCGAATCCGCCAGCTCTCGCCGGGTGCAGCCGCAGGGGTAGGCCAGGCCCGCCGCCTTCAGTCGCTCGAGCAGTTCGCCGTAGCGCGCCTTGCGCCGGCTTTGAACCATCACCTCGCCGTCCCACTCGAACCCCAGACGCTCCAGCGTGCGCAGCATGCCGTCGGCGACGCTCGGCGAGCAGCGCGGCTCGTCGACGTCCTCCATGCGCACCAGCCATTCGCCGCCGTTGCTGCGGGCATCGAGACAGCTGCCCAGGGCCGCGACCAGCGAACCGAAATGCAGCGGCCCGGTCGGCGAAGGCGCGAAACGGCCGCGATATCCATTGAATTGCTTCATCGGATGGATTGATACCACGGCCCGGAGCAAACGGGTAGCATGCCGCGCAAAATCAAATAGGAGGATGACATCACCATGGCAACCGTCGCACTGACGAAGGAAAACTTCAAGCAGACGATCTCGGAGAACGGCATCGTCATCATCGACTTCTGGGCCGACTGGTGCGGTCCCTGCCGGTCCTTCGCGCCGACCTTCGAGGCCGCGTCGGAGAAGCACGCGGACGTCTGCTTCGCCAAGGTGAACACCGAGGAGCAGCAGGAACTGGCCGCCGCCTTCAACGTGCGCTCGATCCCGACGCTGATGGTGTTCCGCGACGAAGTCATCCTCTACGCCGAAGCCGGCGCGCTGCCGCCCGCCGCACTCGACCAGATCGTCGAGCAGGTCCGCGGCCTCGACATGGAAGCCGTGCGCAAGGAAATCGAGGAGCAGAACAAGGCCGCCTGACCGCCGCGTTGCACCCACCGTTCTATACTGCGCGCGGGAGGGCAATGATATGCGGCGGATTCTTGCAGCGCTGGCTGTCTTTTCGGTGTCGGCGGGCGCCCACGCGCAGGGCATGACCGACATCTTCCGTTCCGTCACCAACGCGCTGCAGGGCGGGCGCCAGCAGGCGCCCCAGGAGCAGGGACCAACCCCGGTGATCGGCGTGCGCGGCATGGATCAGGCGGAGGATGTCGCCGCCGCCCCCGCCGCAGGTGACGACTACACCCTCATGGAAGGCTGGTCGGCGACGCCGCCGGAGGCCGAGGCGCTGGCCCGCAAGAAGGGCCTCGCCAAGCGGCCAGTGACGCTCGGCAAGGCCGAGGCCCCCAAGCCCGATGCCGCCGCGCAATGAGGACGCGGCCATGAGAAGACTCCTCCTCGCCTCCTTCATCGCCCTGCTCGGCGCCGGCGCGCAAGCACAGACCATCAACTTCGGCAGCATCTTCGACGCCGTCAAAGGTGTCGCCAAGAGCCAGGAAGTCGCCTCGATGAGCGAGGCCGACGAGATCGCCGTGGGCAAGGAAGTCGCCGCGCAAACCTTCGGCAAGTACAAGATCGTCCACGACGAGGCGCTGCAGCGCTACCTCAACCGCGTCGGGCTCTGGGTGGCGCTGCAATCCGACCGGCCCGGACTGCCGTGGCGCTTCGCGGCCGTGGAGTCGGACCAGATCAACGCCTTCGCGGTGCCCGGCGGCGCCGTGCTGGTCACCACCGGCACGCTCAAGCTGCTCGCCAACGAGGCGGAACTCGCCTGCGTGCTGGGCCACGAGATCGGCCACGTGGCGCGCAAGCACCACCTGTCGCTGCTGCAGAAGGACCTGCTGATCCAGAGCGGGTCGAGCGCCATGGCGGCCTTTCAGCGCGACGGCGGCTCGCAGGGACGGAAATTCCTGATCGGCCAGGGCACGGAGATCTTCACGCGCTCGCTCGATCGCGCCTCGGAGCGCGACGCCGACAACGACGGCGTGCTGCTGGCCGCGCGCGCGGGCTACGACCCGGGCGCCTGCCTGCTGTTCATGCGGCGACTGGCGGGGCTCAAGCAGGACGCGGATGCGCTGTCGTCGTTGTACAAGACGCACCCGCAAGCCTCCGAGCGCGTTGGCGACATCGGCAAGGCGCTCGAGCGCCTGGAAGGCGTCGAGCCGGGCAGCGGCCAGCGGCCGGCGCTGGCCGTATCGTTCAGACGTTGAACAGGAAGTTCATCACGTCGCCGTCCTTGACGACGTATTCCTTGCCTTCCGCGCGCATCTTGCCGGCTTCCTTGGCGCCCTGCTCGCCGCCGCAGGCGATGAAGTCGTCGTAGGCGATGGTCTGGGCGCGGATGAAGCCGCGCTCGAAGTCGGTGTGGATGACGCCGGCCGCCTGCGGCGCAGTGTCGCCGACGTGGATGGTCCAGGCGCGCACTTCCTTCACACCGGCGGTGAAGTAGGTTTGCAGGCCGAGCAGCTTGTAGGCGGCGCGAATCAGGCGATTCAGGCCCGGCTCCTCGAGGCCCATGTCGGCGAGGAACATCTGCTTCTCGTCGTCGGCCAGGTCGGCGATCTCGGCTTCCATCGCGGCGCAGATCGCCACGACGTCGGCCTTCTCCGCGGCAGCGTGCTTGCGAACCGCCTCGAGATGCGGGTTGTTCTCGAAGCCGTCGTCCTTGACGTTGGCCACATAGAGCACCGGCTTGGCCGTGATCAGGAAGAACTGCTTGAGCGTCGCGCGCTCCTCCTTGGAGAAATCGATCGCGCGCACCGGCTTGGCCTGGTTCAACTGCGCCAGGCACTTCTCGAGCACGGCGACAATGATCTTGGCTTCCTTGTCGCCGCCGGCCTTGGCCTGCTTGCCGTAGCGCACCAGCGCCTTCTCGACCGCCTGCAGGTCGGCCAGCGCGAGTTCGGTGTCGATGACTTCGATGTCGGAGATCGGATCGACCTTGCCCGCGACATGCACGACGTTGTCGTCGGCGAAACAGCGCACGACATGGACGATGGCGTCGGTCTCGCGGATGTTGGCGAGGAACTGGTTGCCGAGACCCTCGCCCTTGCTGGCGCCCGCCACCAGCCCGGCGATGTCGACAAACTCGACGATCGCATGCTGCACGCGCTGCGGCTTGACGATCTTCGACAGCGCATCGAGGCGCGGATCGGGCACTTCAACAATGCCGACGTTGGGCTCGATGGTGCAGAACGGGTAGTTCTCGGCCGCGATGCCGGACTTCGTCAGCGCGTTGAACAGGGTGGACTTGCCGACGTTGGGCAGGCCGACGATGCCACATTGAAGACTCATGATGGTGTAACCCTTTGCTGGCGCAGCTCGCAGAGCGCAAGGGGCATGATTTTAGACGTTCCGGCCGGCGGGTTCAGAGCTTTTTGCGGCCGCGCATCAAAGCTCGTCGGCGCTTCGGCGCTAGCTGAAGGCAGCAAGCCTCGGTGCCGCCACCTCGCTTGCGGCTGTCGGACGTTGCGGTTCCCGCTCTTCCGCGCGCACGGGGCTTGCGGTAGGGAACAACTGTCCATCCACGATGGCACCGGGATGCATGACGAGGCTCTTGTAGTGGATGTCGCCCGCAATTCGCGCACCGGGCAGGAGTTCGACGACGCCCGTGGAGAAGGCCTGGCCGATCAGGGTACCGTTGATCGACATGCGAGGGGCCACCAAGATCCCTTCGATTCGCGCGTGCTGGCCCAGGATCAGCACACCGCTCTCGTCGTCCCGACATTTGACGTTGCCCTTGACTTCGCCGTCTACGCGCATGCCGCCGGCGAATTCGATATCGCCGGTAATCCGGGTGCCGGCGCCGATCAGGCTGTCGATTCCAGGCTTAAAGGTTTTCATGGCCCTGAACCTATTGGACGGTCCATTCTGCGATGGCGACGCCGTCGACATATCCGCTGCCGGCAATCTTCTTGGCCAGCCTCGCCGACATGTCGGCGAAGTCGTTCATGGCCGCGGGGGTCTGAAGCTGCGCGGCATCCCGCCCCACCACCTGCCGGGTCAATGCGTCCTTGAGAACGGGCAACTGAGCCCTGACGTAATCGGCGTGCTGGGGACTGGACAGCTTCAGCTTGAGCGCAAGCGTGATGCGCGCATTGCCCTTCAGCGCAACGACGAAGGGGTCCATGTCGACGTAAGCGCCTGCTTTGCCATCCGCGGCGTGGCTCGGCGAGCCAAGGGCACAGAGCAGGACGACCATGGCGGCCTTGGGAGACAGGATGGAGATGGCCCGCGACAGCGCGCGCCCGACAAGCGACCGTTTCAATATTGGCTCCCAGGTTCGAAGGCATCGCAGCGCGACACGCGGTCATTGCACCGCGGCTCGCTAGGCATCGCCGGAGTCGCCAATATAGCGACGGCAGGATTCGCTTCAATAAGAGGGCGCGGGAAACGCCGTCAGGAAAAGTCTTAGTTTGATCTAAGCATGCCCGGCACGGCGCGCAGGACGTTCCAGAAACGCCAGTTCAACCGCCCGGCGGCACCTGCGTTCAGGGCTCTTGCTTCTTGGGCGCAGCCGGCTTTGCATTGGCCTTCTGCATGGCAGCGCCGAAGTCGGCCTTCGCCAGTTGCGGCCATAGCGCCAGCGCCCGGTCGATGGCCTTGTCGATCTCTTCGGCCTCCTCGCGGCGCGGCGGCTTGAGCACGTAGTTCACCACGTCGTTGCGCTCGCCAGGATGGCCGATGCCAATGCGCAAGCGCCAGTAGTCGTTGGTGCCCAGATGCGCGCTGATGCTCTTCAAGCCGTTGTGCCCGCCCAGGCCGCCGCCGAATTTCAGCCGCAATTGGCCGGGCGGAATGTCGAGTTCGTCGTGCACGACGAGGATCTCGTTCGGCAGGATGCGATAGAACTGCGCCAGCGCGCGCACCGAGCGGCCCGAGTCGTTCATGAAGGTCGAGGGCATCAGCAGCCAGACGCCCGCCGCCCGCGCGTTCGCGGTCCAGCCGTGATAGCGCGACTCGCTGGCGAAGCTCGCGCCCAACTCACGTGCCAGACGCTCACAAAACCAAAACCCGGCGTTATGCCGGGTTTCGGTGTATTCGGCCCCGGGGTTGCCGAGGCCGACGATGAGTCGCAGAGCAGCCTGCAAGAGTTACCTCTTGTCGGTCTTCTCGGACTTCTTCTCGTTCTTCTTCTCGGCCGGGGGAGCGACTTCGGCCGGTGCGGCCTCGGCAACTTCCTCGGAAGCGGCGCCGCCGCCGCGCACCAGGATGGTGGCGACCACGGGGTCTTCACCCTTGTGCACCACGACTTCGACGCCGGCCGGCAGCTTGAGCTCGGAGACGTGCATGGAGTGGCCCGCAGCCAGGTCCTTGAGGTCGACTTCGATGAAGGCCGGCAGGTCCTTCGGCAGGCACTTGACGTCGAGGTCGGTCATGACGTGCTGTACCATGCCGCCGCCCAGCTTGACGCCCGGGGCGACATCGGCGTTGATGAAGTGCAGCGGCACCTTCTGGTGGATCGCGTGCGTCGCGTCGATGCGCTGGAAGTCGAGGTGCAGAATGATCTGGCGGAAGGGGTGACGCTGCACGTCGCGCAGCAGGCACATCTGCTTCTGGCCGTCGAGGTTCATGGTCAGCACGGAGGAATAGAACGCCTCCTTGCGCAGCGCCTGGAATAGCTCGTTGTGATCCATCTCGATCGCCAGCGGCTTGGCTTCTCCGCCGTAGATGATGCCCGGGATGCGGCCAGCGGTGCGCAGGCGGCGGCTCGCACCCGTACCTTGCGCTTCACGCTTCTTTGCGTTGAATTCGATTTGCATTTATTTGCTCCAAAATAAAGCCGTCCGCGACCAGACGGCTGGGTTATGCCGCGGTTGCCCGCGGCGAAATCTTCAGTCCATGAACAGCGACGAGACCGATTCCTCGTTGCTGATGCGCAGCAGCGTCTCGGCCAGCAGGCCGGCGATCGAAACGACGCGGATGCGCGAGCAGTTCCTGGCGTCGTCGCGCAGCGGAATGGTGTCGGTGACGACGAGCTCGTCGAGCTCGGAATCGCTGATGCGGGAAATGGCAGAGCCGGACAGCACCGGGTGCGTACAGTAGGCGAGGACGCGCTTGGCGCCATGCTCCTTCAACGCCTGCGCCGCCTTGCACAGCGTGCCGGCGGTGTCGACGATGTCGTCCATGATCACGCAGGTGCGGCCCTTGACGTCGCCGATGATGTTCATCACTTCGGAAACGTTGGCCTTCGGACGGCGCTTGTCGATGATGGCGAGGTCGGACTCGAGGCGCTTGGCGATGGCGCGCGCGCGCACCACGCCGCCGACGTCGGGCGACACCACCAGCAGGTCCGGATGGCTCTGCTTCCAGATGTCGCCGAGCAGGATGGGCGCGGCGTAGATGTTGTCGACCGGGATGTCGAAGAAGCCCTGGATCTGGTCGGCGTGGAGGTCGACGGTCAGCAGGCGCTGGACGCCGGCTGCCTGCAGCAGGTTGGCGACCACCTTGGCCGTGATCGGCACGCGCGCCGAGCGCGGGCGGCGGTCTTGGCGGGCGTAGCCGAAATAGGGAATCGCGGCGGTGATGCGGCCGGCCGAGGCGCGCTTCAGGGCGTCGGCCAGGATCACCACTTCCATCAGGCTGTCGTTGGTCGGCTGGCAGGTCGGCTGCAGGATGAAGCAGTCGTGGCCACGCACGTGCTCCAGGATCTCGACCGTGATCTCGCCGTCGGAGAAGCGGCCGACCGTGGCCCGACCCAGCTTGATGTTGAGCCGTTTGACGACGTCGGACGCCAACTTCGGGTTGGCGTTGCCGGTGAATACCATCAGGCTTTCGAAGGCCATGCGCGCCCCAGGAAACGGACCGGGCAGACCGAACGGCCTGCCCGAGAGGAATTACTGGCTGGGGAGGAAGGATTCGAACCTTCGCATGCCGGAATCAAAATCCGGTGCCTTAACCAGCTTGGCGACTCCCCAACTCGGATCCCGTTGCCGGGGCTCCGAAAGGGGGCGAATTGTCCGGGTTTTCTCTGTTTGTGTCAATGTGCCGCGAGGGCATTTCGGCAGGCGGGGCAAGGACCTACCGAAATCCGTTCTCGCACAAAGGATGTACGTCGATCCCCGGCGCCACGAAGCCGCGCATGTCCGCCGGCAAGACGGCCAGCGCCGCCTGTGCCGCCGCCTCGGTTTCGAATTCCGCGAAGCAGCAGGCGCCGGAACCGCTCATGCGGGCGGCGGCCCGTGCGCGCAGCCATGCCAGGTGCCGCGCGACTTCCGGATAGAGCCGGCAGGCCACCGGCTCGAGATTATTGGCGCCCATGCCCGGCCGCCAGTCGGCCGGGCGCATGGCGGGCGTATCGCGCCTGAGGTCGGGCGCGCGAAATATCTCGGGCGTCGGCACGGCCGCGTCCGGCATGGTCACCAGGTACCAGGCGGGCGGAAGCCCCACGTCGGTAAAGCGCTCGCCGACCCCCTCGGCAAACGCGCTGTGGCCGTGCACGAAGATCGGCACGTCGGCGCCAAGTTGCAGGCCCAGCGCCTGCAGCTCGGCCGACGACAGGCCGCAACCCCACAGGCGGTTCAGCGCGACCAGGGTCGTGGGGGGGGGCCCAGAGGCCCCGCCCCCCCCCCCCCCCCCCCCGCAGCGCGCTGGGGGGTGGTCAGGAGC